>DAIQAU010000086.1:0-9405 GCA_036781565.1 Bacteriovorax sp.
GGAGTAGGTGAACCTTCGTAAACATCCGGCGCCCACATATGAAACGGAACAGATGCGATCTTGTATCCAATCCCAACAAAGAAAAGAATAAATGAAGGCATCATGATCAAGATTTGAGTTTTATCAAGCTTCGTAATCATTTCCGCCATGCCGGCAAATTGAATCGTTCCAAGAACACCAAACATGTGGCTCATACCGAAAAGAGCGATACCAGAAGAAACACCACCATAAAGAGCGTATTTCAAACCAGCTTCACTTGATCTTTCGTCATTCTTTTTAAGTGAGGCCATGACGTAAGAAAGAATCGAAAGTGTTTCAATTCCAAGATAAAGCATCAGCATATTGTTTGCTGAGGCTAAAATCATCCCACCAATAAGAACACCAACTGCTAAGATGATGAACTCAGTCTTTAGTAATTCATAAATGTCTTTTGAAAAAGAGCTCAGGTAAAAAGCACCAAATGTTCCGATAACCATAATCATCTTCATGATTGTACTGAATGGATCGATGATCATTGAGTTACTGAAGATGGCTTCACCTTGACCAGAAAAGTTAGCAATCAAGGCAGCGAAAGTGGCAACCAAACCAATACAAGTTGCGATGAAAATATATTTTTTATTCTTTTCATCGTTTGCATAAGTAGCTTCGATAAGAATCAAACCCACCATAAGCACTACTAGTAGTAGTTCTGGAATGTATCGGCCAACGTTAGCTAAATAATTTAAATACATTTCAATTTCCTAGAAAGTTGCTAGTAAAGAAACTAGTTGTCCTACTGATGCTTTCATCATGTTCAGAATTGGCGATGGCCAGATACCGAAAAGGATTACAGCAACACAAAGAGGAGCCATGTAAAGAATTTCAAGCTTAGTCATATCTGAGTATTCTTTAACTTCAGGATTAACTTCACCGAAGAACATTCTCTTGAACATCCACAGAAGGTAAGCTGCACCGATCAATAGACCGAAGAGAGCAAGAACTGTGATTGTTGAGAATCTTTGGTAGATACCAAGGAAGATAAGAGCTTCAGAAATGAACCCTGACATACCTGGTAGACCCATTGAAGCGAACATACCGATGATGAAGATGATTGAGTACAGTGGAAGAGCAGTATAAAGACCGCCGTATCCACGTGAACCATCTGGTTTAACAATCCATCTGTGGTGAGATCTTTCGTAGATAATACCAATCATGAAGAACATCATTGCTGTTGAAGTTCCATGGTTGAACATCTGAAGAACTGCACCGTTCATCCCTTGAACTGTCATTGCTGCAAGTCCAAGCATTACGAAGCCCATGTGAGAAACTGAAGAGTAAGCGATAAGTTTTTTAACGTCAGTTTGCGCCATCGCACAAAGTGCACCGTAAACAACGTTGATCAAACCAAGCCAAGCAATTGCAGTGGCAAAGTATTTTGCTGAATCAGGGAAGATTGGGAACGCGATTCTAAGGAATCCGTATGTACCCATCTTAAGTAGAACACCCGCAAGGATAACTGAGATTGCAGTTGGAGCCTGAACGTGAGCGTGTGGTAACCAAGTATGGAAAGGGAAAACCGGAACCTTTACAGCGAAACCGATAAACATAAATACGAAGAACAATTTACTGAAAGAAAGAGTCTGCCCAAACATCGTTAATGTTTGAGTTGTAAACTTACCACCAGAAAGAGCAAGGATATCAAAAGAGCTGTCTGTCTGACCTGTCACAAAGTAAAGTGCAACGATACCAACAAGCATCAAAAGTGAACCAACGAAAGTATAAAGGAAGAATTTAACAGCTGCGTATTCTCTGTTTTCTCCACCCCAAACACCGATAAGGAAGAACATCGGGATAAGCATTACTTCCCAGTAAACGTAGAACAGGAAGAAGTCCATCGACATGAAAACACCAAAAACTGTACTTTGCAGAAGAAGGAGAAGAGCAAAGTAAGCTTTGATTGATTTCTTAATTTGTGTCCAAGAACTCAAAATACAAAGCATGAAAAGCAGCGATGTAAGAAGAATCATCGGCAACGAAATCCCATCAACTCCCAACGCATAGTAGATGTGGAATTGAGGAATCCACGGAACTTTTACGTTGAACGCTTGCTGCATTCCCGAAACTGTTGCATCAAACTTCGCGTATAAAACGAGCGTAAGTGCGAAAGTAATAATTGTGTTGATGAGTGCCCACGTTTTCATAGCGGTTGTTTTTTCTTTCGGCATTAACAACACACCAAGTACTCCAATAATAGGCATCCACAAAATCCAGCTTAATAAATCTAAACCGTGCACCGGTTAACTCCTTCTAAAAAGTTACTCTTATATAAATAACAAACTAATAATTAGTAATTTAAAGTCCAAATATACCCAGCAAGAACAACAACGATGACCACAAAGTACATCTGGATTTTTCCAGACTGAACTGTGCGAAGAACGAAGTTCATTCCGCGAACACTTAACCCAGTTCCATCAACCATACCGCTATCGATAATTGTGTTATCGAACCAGCGAGCAATTGTGTAAGCCACACGGTTAACAGTTGCCCAACCATCAATGGCAAATCGATCGAAAATATTCATATCGAATTTCGCCAATAGATTATTGAAAGGAAGAAGTCCTCTCTGAATCAATTTTCCAACATATAGATCATCGAAGTAATAACGGTTTTTAAGGGCCTTTGTCCATCCAGCAAATGTGCTAGTCCACCAACCTGGGTTCACTGTTTTCTTGATGTACATTAAGTAAGCAAGGAAAATACCTGAAAGGGCGATGATGATGGACATGATTGCGCCAATCTGGTGAGTTTGATGCACAAGGTGAGCTTCGTGTTCTGGTAATCCATGAGCTGCATCGTACTGCGCCTTAGGAAGTTCAACTTTGTCTCTTGTATCTACTTTACCAAGCTCTTCTGATTTATATTCAGCGAAGTGGTGAAGAGAGTGAGCATCTGGCTTGTGAATTAAAGTTGAGAACCATTCGTATTTTGATCCGAAAAGGTTTACTTCTCCCTGGCCTGTAAATGAACCAGAGTAGAATAGACCAAGAGTGAACACAGAAAGGATCAAAAGTGGAACGTTTGAATTCCACTGAATGTGTTCATCGTGAGCGTGATCGTAAATATGGTGATCGCGAGGTTCGCCAAAGAAAGTCAGGAACAACATTCTGAACATGTAGAATGCAGTTAAGAAAGCACCACCAAATCCAAGCAGTGCAACCGGGATATAAGTAGCGTTTGTTCTTGCCATAACTAGCGCGTCGCCAAGAATTCTATCTTTAGAAACGAAACCAGAGAAGAAAGGAACGCCTGCGATTGCAAAACAGCACAACAACATTGCAAAGAATGTGTATGGAAGTTTTTTACGTAGACCACCCATTTGCGGCATTTCCTGGCAGTGGATTGAGTGAATAACTGAACCTGCTGAAAGGAATAGACACGCTTTGAAAACAGCGTGAGTAATTAGGTGCATGAAAGAAGCGTTGTATGAACCAACACCGATACCGATAACCATGTAACCCAACTGAGAAATTGTTGAGTAAGCAAGAACCGCTTTGATGTCTGTTTGAACAAGCGCAATCGTCGCAGCACCGAAGGCAGTGATACCACCGATGTAAGCGATGAATGGAAGAAGGTGAGCCGCTTCCATTAATGGGAACATTCTTAGTGAAAGATAAACACCTGCAGCAACCATCGTTGCAGCGTGGATCAGAGCAGAACACGGAGTCGGACCCCACATCGCATCTGGTAGCCAGACTTGTAGAGGAACCTGAGCTGATTTACCCATTGTTCCCATGAAGATTGAGAAAGCTGCTACTAGAACAACTGGAATACCAATTCCAAATACACCGTAAGTAAGACCAGTAAATTTACCGGCCGCTAGTGCATTGTAGATGTCTGTGAATTGAACTGAACCTACAACACTCCAAAGAGCAAGAATACCAAGTAGGAAGAACACGTCCCCAACTCTTGTTGTCATGAACGCTTTCATCGAAGCGTTCCCTGCACCTTCTTTTTCGTAGTAGAAACCAATCAGTGAGTATGAACAGAACCCCATCAATTCCCAGAAGATGAAAACTGAAAGAAGGTTATCTGAAAGAACAAGTCCAAGCATCGCTGAAGTAAAGAGCGACATATAGACAAAGAATCTTCCGAATCTTGGGTCATCATGCATGTACCATGTTGAGAAAACATGGATCAATGTTGCAGCTCCAGTAACCATCAATAACATCACAGAAGTCATGTTATCTATATAGATACCCATAACAACTTTAAAGTTGTGTGGACCAGCGCTCAAGTTAAACCATTCAAATGTCTTATGGATGTGGTACCCGACAGAGTAAACATTCATAAAATCCATGAAGATTCTAAGAGCAAACAAGAATGAGACAAAAATTGCACCAGTACTGATGGCCACCGCAAGATTTGTGAATTTCTTGACGATAAAAGCGTTGATCACGAAAGCGAAAAACGGCAGTAGTACAATAGGAGCAACGGTTGAGAGTGTGTAATCCATAATCTCTATATCCTTACCAATTCATTAATTCTGTAATGTAGCTGCATCATCAATATGGATGCTTTCTCTAAGTTGGAAAAATCTGATGACAATTCCAAGGCCGACTGATGCTTCAGCGGCTGCAATAACGATGATGAATAAACTTAAAATATGACCATCGAGATTGTTATTAACAAATTTAGTGTATGCGGCGAAGTTTAGTGCCGAAGCATTAAGGATAAGCTCGATACCAAGTAGCATGGCGATGATATTTTTTCTCGCGATCATGACAATGATACCGCAAACGAATAAAGCAAATGAAATTGCCAGATATGAAGCTAAACTAATCATGTCTTTCTTTCCTTGGTCTTGAGATAACGGCTGCACCGATAAGCGCGCCCAATAGAAGTACAGATGAGATTTCAAATGCAAGAATATGATCTGTTGCCAACAAAACGCCCAGCTTATTTACAGTGACGTCGTTTGCTGCAAGAACTTTATTTGTAGGTTGAGCTCTTAAGACTGAAGCGATGATTTTAAGAAGGATAAGCGATGTAATGATTGCCGCAAATCCTGCGAAGAAATACGTTTTCTTATTTCCCATCGACGCGATTTTCTCAAGACCGTAACGATTGATTCTGTTACCTGTTCCGCCAGTCAACATGATTGCAAACAACATAAGGATAACAACACCACCAGCATAAACAACCAGCTGAGTTGCAGCCAGGAAGTCAGCGCCGATGACAGCGTAAAGTCCAGCTACTCCAAAAAGTGAAGCAAGAAGATAAAGACAAGCGTGCATTAAGTTGTGACTGTAAACAACTGCTACTGCACCACCGATAGTCAAAGCCGCAGATAATAAAAAGAGTGTATTCGTAAACACTGTTCGTTCCCCTTAGTGGTGGCCAGCTGCCGACACCGCAGAATTAAAAATTATAGAGTAAATTGATTTCCCATCGAAAGCATACATCCACACGGCCATACCGAGCAGATTGAAAAGTGCAATCGGAGTTAAATATTTCCAACAAAGAGTCATTAGTTGGTCAACGCGAAGACGTGGAAGAGTCCAACGTACCCAGATAACCACATAATAAAGAAGCAATGTTTTTGTGAAGAATGCTCCAAGCTCAAGAACTTGTCCGATATTTTGGGCAAGCATTGAATCAAGGCCAAGTTTTTCTGTAAAGATATGACCAGAACCTAGATCGAAAGGAACTTTATATCCACCAAGGAAAAGAGCAACAGCCACACCGCACACAACGAAAACTTCGATGTATTCAGCTAGTGCAAAAAGACCAAATCTCATCCCTGAATACTCTGTGTGGTAACCAGAAACTAGTTCCGATTCCGCTTCAGGTAAGTCAAATGGTGCTCTGTTTGTTTCAGCAAGAGCAGCAATGAAGTAAACAAAGAAACCGATGAAAGCAAATGGATTGTGGAGCAGGTACCATTCGTGAGGTAATCCGCCTTGTCCGTTGATCAACGTTTTAAATGATAGACCACCAGCGATTAAAACAATTGAGACGATCGTGATTGTAGCTGGAATTTCGTAAGAGATAATTTGAGAAGCACCTCTCATCCCACCAAGCATTGACCATTTTGAGTTTGATGAATAGCCACCAAGGAAAACGCCAACACCAACAAGCGAAGCCATACCTACAAGGTAGAACACACCAACATTGATATCTGACAGCATAAGGCCAGATGAAAAAGGAACGACTGCAAGAGTTGCAAAAACACCAATCATACAAAGAAATGGTGCCAGGATAAATGTGAATCTGTCCGCTTGAGCTGGAATGATGTCTTCTTTAAGAATCATCTTCACACCGTCAGCAAGGAACTGAAGGATCCCGTAAGGACCAACACGGTTTGGACCTTGTCTCATCTGAAGGTCGGCAGAAATTTTTCTTTCAGCATAAGTTCCAAGACCACCAATTGTTGCAAGAGCTCCAACAACGATCAAGGCACCGATGAAGAAAATAACAAAAGCCACCAAAGAGGTAGCATCAAAGCCTAATGCTTTTGAAAGCGCGGCAACTGTGTTTGTGAATTCTTTTGATTGTGAAAGATAGGTGACTACAGTTGAGTTCATTACTTATCCTTTGAGAGAGCGTTAACTTGTTGAGTAGATGGAGCATTGAACGACTTAACCCAATCAAGGTCGCCTTTTTTCCAGCAGTACACAATTCCTGCAACAAGAATCAACGTGAACGTAAAAATTGAAATGAGAAGAGTTCCACCAAGGCCGATTTCGTTGAAATGTTTAAACACGGCCGCTACCGGAAACATCAAAGCACTTTCAACATCGAAGATGATGAAGATAAGAGCAATAACGTAGAAACGTACGTTGAAGTTTGCCCAAGCAGTACCAATTGGCTCTTCACCACACTCGTATGCAGTTTCTTTAAGTTGGTTTGGATGGTGAGGGCGAATAATACTCCCCAACAGCATAGATCCACCGGCCACAAGCAGAGCGAGCGTAATTAAAATTACGACGGGCATGTAGACGTCTAGATTGAATGACGACATCTTGATCTCCGAGATAAAAAATCCAATTTTTTAGTTTCCTTAGATTACACGAAAATATAATATCTTGGAAAGATTTTGTTTGCTCAACAAGATAATCCTATGACTCATTTCAATTCACTGCTTCAAAAAATTTTAAATTGGGATGAGCATAGCTCATCACAGTTGCACTTGTATGGTGCGAGCATGGAGCAGTGGGCTTTCATTGCCAGTACATTCTTCAAAGAAAGTCCGCAATTATTTCTAAAAAAATCTCATTTGATCATTACATCTTCCAACGATGAAGCTGAAGATTTGACGCAAGCCTTGCACAACCTTCAACTCGACCTGGAAGTTCTTTTTTATCCTGGACTTGAAGCTTCGCCATATAGCGGCGTCATTTCCTCAGAAAAAAGTTTTTATGATCGGATGGAGGTTCTCAGCCGCTTAAATACAATCAAAAGTACGAGAAGCAAATTTATTTTAATAACTTCATTTGAAGCGCTGTCCTTTAAAACTCCCGCTCCGGATTTTTTCAATGAATTTAGTTTTCAATTAAAAGTTGATGACATTATCGCGCCGATTGATCTCGCAAAAAAATTAGTTGGAATGGGTTATTCATCGGCCACATCTGTTGAGGAGCCGGGGACCTTTATTCAAAAAGGCCAAATCTTTGATCTTTACCCCGTTGGTTCTGCTCCGGTGCGTTTATCGTATTTTGACGATCTGATCGAGAGCATTCATGAAATTGATTTAGAAACACAAAAAACCATAAAAGGGAAAAATTTTACCGAGATTAAAGTTTCTCCAGCCGCGGGAATCTTTTCCACAGACGATTTTCCTGTCACCTTGCGTGAGCATATTCCGCAATTTGGTCCTTCTTTTAAAAATAAATTTGAATTCAGAAAGGCGCTGTTCAGTCGACTGTCTGATGGAATGCTATTTGAAAATTATCCGGTCTACGTTCCTCTCTTTTTTAAAAAGCCCGGAACATTGTTTGATTACTTCGATTCTAATGATTGCATGATTTCCGTTTTGAGCGCTAATGAAACGTATCGATCGTATCTGGAATACGTTGAATCCATGCGCGTTGAATTTGAAAATGAAGAAAAGAATGAAAGCAGTGAAAACATACTTCCACATTTTGACAGTCTTTATGACTTCTCTTTTATGCGTGACCTCGACAGCAAGAAGGTCATTTTAATTGATCAGCTCAATTTGAATTTAAATTTTGCTGAAGTTGAAGATTCAATTGATTTAAAGCTGGTTAAAACCAAAACCTTTCTCAATCAACACATCAATCCAGCTCTTCCAAAGCCTGAATACATAAAAGAGGCCTTGAACTTCATAGGAAAACATTTTTTATTTCAAGGTCAGATTTATTTTTCTTCCTATAGCGAGTCTTCTAAAAATGAAATCCAGCATTTGCTGGATATGCAGGATTATACTAATGAACTTAAGGATCGCATTCAGTTTCTCCCTTATCGAATAGCGGAAGGCTTCTATTACGAAGGTGAAAAATTTCTCATCATCTCTGATGGTGATTTATTTGCGGCCAAGAAAACTAAAGTTTCCAAATCTCAAAAAGTTGATCTCGATCTTTTCGCCGAACAACTGGCAACCCTTAAGGCCGGCGATTTTGTTATCCACAATGAGTATGGAGTAGGGGAATACCTCGGGCTTGAATCACTCAATATCGGTGGTGAAAAATCAGATTTTCTCGTTCTTAAATACGCTGAAAACGATAAGGTCTACGTTCCCGTCTATAAATTAAATCAGATCCAAAAACATGCTGATGCTCACGCTGGATTAAAAAAAGACAGCTTGAGAACAAACAAGTTCCTGGCCTTAAAAGCAAGAGCTCGGACATCTGCAAAAGCACTCGCGTTTGACCTGCTGAAACTTCAGGCAGAAAGACAATCGTCAGTCGCTTACGCTTTCTCGGAGCCTGATCATCTTTATCGCGAATTTGAGCTGGCTTTCCCTTTTGATGAAACTCCTGATCAAGCACGCGCAATAGATGAAGTTATCTCGGCCATGCAAAAACCTGTACCCATGGATTTTCTTGTCTGTGGAGACGTTGGATTTGGCAAAACCGAAGTCGCAATGAGGGCTGCATTTAAAGCCGTTGAAGATAAGAAGCAAGTTGCCGTCCTCGTTCCCACAACGATCCTCGCGCTTCAACATTACAATTCTTTCATAAAACGATTTAAAGATTTCCCTGTGAGAATAGAATTTATCTCCCGCTTTAAATCGCCGAAAGAATCCAAAGAAATTCTTTTAAAAGCAGAGAAGGGAGAAATTGATATTCTCATCGGGACGCACAAGCTTCTCTCTGACAAACTGAAATTTGCTGATCTCGGCCTTGTTATTGTGGATGAAGAACAGCGCTTTGGCGTCGGCCATAAGGAGAAGTTAAAACTGATGAA
>DAIQAU010000087.1:0-4501 GCA_036781565.1 Bacteriovorax sp.
AGCAAAAACTAAAAACTCCGATTCTTGAAAAAGTAAAAGCAGTGGTTGATGAAGTAGCAAAATCAGCAGACGTTGATCTTGTGTATGAAGCAGCAACAGCTCCGATCCTTTTTGCAAAAGAAGAGAAAGATCTTACTGACGAAGTTATCAAAACGTACAATAAGAAATTTCCTAAATAGATAGATCTAAAAATTTTCCGATAAAAAAAAGGACCCGCAAGCTCTCTGCTTCCGGGTCCTTCAATGTTTTAAGGGGACCTCCAAAAGGATTAAAAGTGAATTTAGGAAACCTTCACAATTACGATTCAAGCGTTGAAATTTTAAAAGGCGATGCGGACACAATCGTTTCTGGCATCACTGATACCTATGCTCTGGCCGAAGGGGCGCTTGTCTTTATCAAAAACAAAAACTTTTTAAACGAATGGCTCGAGAAAACGACTGGCCCTTTAACAGGGGTAGTTGTCGAAAAAAAATATTTCGACCTTCTCGATGAAAGCACAAAAACAACACTTACTGACAAAGCAAAATTTTTAGCCACGATCGCTGACGTCAACATTGGGATGTCCCTTCTGTCGAAACCTTTTTACGATGAAAAAATCGGTCACCCTAATGACATCGTCGATGGCAGACAAATGGGTTCAGCTGTCGTCGACAGCACGGCCTGGATTGCTCAAGGCGCTTTCATTGGTGAAAATGTCATTATCGGAGCGAACGTAAAAATTCACCCGGGTGTTATTCTGATGTCCGGAGTAGAGATACACGAAGGCACGGAAATTTTCGCTAACTCTGTCATCTACAGAAATGTCAAAATCGGCAAGCACGTACGCATTCACGGCAACTGCACTATAGGTGCTGATGGCTTTGGATACAATTTTAAAAATGGTGAACATTTAAAAGTGTGGCACATGGGATCTGTTATCATTCACGACAATGTCGAAATTGGAGCAGGGACTTGCATCGATAGCGGAACATTTTCTCCGACGATAATCGGGGCCGGATCTAAAATCGATAATCAGGTTCAGATCGGACACAACTGCAGACTTGGCCGTGGTGTGATTATTTGCGGCCAAAGCGGACTTGGCGGAAGCTGTACCCTGGGCGATTATGCAGTTCTAGGTGGAAAAGCAGCGTTGGCAAACGGAATTTCTATTGGGAAAGCTGCACAGGTTGCAGGCAACGCCGGAGTCATCGGTAATGTCGATGATGGCGAAGTCGTTGGAGGATTTCCAGCGAGAGATATTAAAGAATGGATGAAGGGAGTGGCCTATATTCGCAAACACTCTCTCTCAAAATAATTGGAGACACTATGATTTTAAATACTGATCAGGTAATGCAAATTCTTCCTCACCGCGATCCATTTCTTTTTATCGATTCGGTTGAAAGCGTAACAATTCCTGGGCGCACGTTAGCTCCAGGTGAAATCGTGGACATCAAAGACATTCAGGATGCTGAAGTTGTCGCTCACTACCGCACCAAAAAAGATCACAATATTTTTAAAGGACACTTTCCTGATTACCCGATTCTTCCGGGCGTTGTTCAAGTTGAAATGATGGCCCAGGCAACGAGCTTTATCGTTCTTCTCGTGCATGCAAATCCTGCGGCCATGAAAATGGATGTCGCTCTTTTGGGAATCAATGAAGCGCGCTTCAGAAAGCCTGTTCTTCCGGAAATGGATCTGAAGCTTGTGACAAAATGTCTCAAGATCAGAGGCCCGATGATCACCAGCGAATGCAAACTTTATCACAACGATCAATTGATGAGTGAAGCTACTGTTCTCGCTTCACTAAAAATGTCATAGCAAATAACAAGGAAAGTTTTATGAGCAATATACATGCAACTGCCATTGTCGATTCAAAAGCAAAAATCCATGAAACAGTAAAGATCGGACCTTTCTGTATCGTTGGCCCTGATGTTGTCATCGGCGCCAACACTGTTCTTTATTCACACGTTGTTGTCGATGGACATACGACAATCGGCGAAGGAAATAAATTTTTCCAGGGCTGCTCAGTCGGTGCTCCACCACAAGACAACTCTTATAAAGGCGAACCGACTCGCACAGTGATCGGAAATAACAACACATTCAGAGAATACTGTTCAATCCACAGAGGAACTCTGAAGGAAAATCAAATCACGCAAATCGGCGACAACTGTTTATTCATGGCCTACGTTCACGTCGGTCACGATGTCGGAATTGGTTCTAACTGTACAATCGCCAATTCAACTAACTTTGCAGGCCACGTAAAAGTCGGCGACAGAGTTATTATCGGCGGTGGAACTCAAATTCAACAGTTCTGTTCACTCGGCAGAGGCGCTTATATCGGTGGAGCTTCGGCCATCGACCGCGATATTCCTTTATTCTGTACAGCGATGGGCAACCGCGCTCACTTAAAAGGAATCAACATTATTGGAATGAAACGCCAGGGCTACAGCAAGCAGGAGATTTCAGAAGTTGTGGATTTCCTCAGAACAATTGAATCTTCAAATCTTTCTCCGCGTGCGTTCGTTGATCACCCTGAATTGATGCTTGAATACAAAGACAATAGAGTCATCGCAGAAATGGTTGAACAGATCAGAAAATCTGAAATCGGAATCGCTCCGTTCAACGCTTAACAAACAAGGTTCCTGGAACTTTTATGAAAATTAGAACGGCCGTTATTGGCTACGGACATTTAGGAAAATGGCATGCACAGAAAGCGGAAGCGTTTTCTGAACAGGCCGAATTAAAATATATCGTCGAAAAATTTCCGGCGGGGCAAGAGGCAGCTGCCAAAGCTCATCCCAACGTGGAAATCGTAGACGATATTTCGAAATGTATCGATAATATTGATGCTGCTTTTGTTGTCACGCCGACCTCTTTTCACTACGAAATCGTCGAGTATCTTCTTCAACACAACAAACATGTTTTCTGTGAAAAGCCGATTACGGAAACGACAGAACAAGCGTTAAAGCTGCAATCGCTTCTCAAGTCTCATCCGGTTGTCTTGCAAGTCGGACATTCCGAAAGATTTCATCAGGCGTGGGAAAGAAAAGATGAATACAAACATTTCTTCGATGCTCCTTCGCACATCACTTTAAAAAGAGTTGCGCCTTTCAAAGGCCGCGCAACTGACGTCGATGTCGTTCAGGATTTGATGATCCACGATCTCGATCTTCTTGTTTTTCTCTTCGGTGAAACACCAGTGAGTGTTGAAGCGATGGGGTTTAAAATGAGAACAAACCACTACGATTACGTGACAGCGAATTTTAAATTCAAATCAGGGAATCGTGCGACGATTACTGTCGGACGCAACCAGACCAAAGAAGTGCGTGAACTGGAAATTTCAAATCACGCAGGAACATTGCTTGTTGATTTGATGAGAAATGAAATTTCCGAAGCACTGGGGAAAGAAACCGGTCCTCAATACGTGAACACTGGAACGTATGAGAAGCGAGATCATCTTCTTCTTGAGCATAAAAATTTCTACAACTCGATTCTTCACAAAAAAGCTCCGATCATTACACTCGAAGATGGACTTACTGCTGTCCGTTTGATTGATAAAGTTCTGGAGAGTGCGCGCAAGAATATCGAGGTTATGCTTTGATGAAATCCTGCCTGATCATAACCGGTGAAAAGTCCGGTGAAGAACATGCGTTGAGCTTTTTTTCTGAATTAAAGAAGCAATCTCCCGAGACTCAGTTTTATGGGGTGGGGGGAGATGAACTCAAACGCGAAGGTCTTGAACTTCTCTATCACCTGAAAGATTTTTCTTCATGGGGGTACAGCGGTGTCATTACCAAAATCCCTTTTTACCTGAAGGCCATGAACCATATCCTGGAAGAAGTGGACCGACGTGGGACCAAAACCGCTATTCTGGTAGACTACCAGTCTTTTAATCTGAAACTTGCCGGAAAATTAAAAGAGAAGGGAGTGGAAGTTCTTTACTATGTGGCACCTCAGGCTTGGGCCTGGAAAGAATATCGTGTGAAAAAACTTTCAAAGTTTGTGCACACACTTTTCACAATCATTCCTTTTGAAAAAAAATGGTTTTTTGATCGCGGTGTAAAACGCGTTGTCGGCATTGATCATCCACTCTGGACAACTTATCAGAAAGAATTGACCGGTTTTCATTCCAAAGATCTTTCAAGCCCTGTTCATCTGTTGCTTCTTCCTGGCTCCCGTCAGTTTGAAGTAGAGAGCCTTATGCCGGCCTTTATTGAATCCATTAAAATGCTTCAAAAAGAAATTCCTTTGCAGATTTCCATCGTCAAATCTTCAAGCGTGCGCGAAGACTTGTTTGAGCCCTATAATAAATATTTTCATAAAATTTATGCCAATGAAGAACTGGTGTCTGCGCTGAAAGATGCAGATTTCGCTTTTGCGGCGAGCGGTACAGTGACGCTTACTTGTGCGTTGTTTGAGGTTCCAACCGTAGTCTGCTACAAGACTTCTCTTCTCAACCAATTCATATTCGAGAATCTCGTCAGCTACAGATGGTTTATCAGTCTTGCCAATATCGTACAGA
>DAIQAU010000087.1:4601-9243 GCA_036781565.1 Bacteriovorax sp.
TTCGAGAATCTCGTCAGCTACAGATGGTTTATCAGTCTTGCCAATATCGTACAGAATCGCTCCGTTTTCCCTGAACTCCTTCAGGATCAGGTTAACGGGTATAATATCGTGTCTCAATTTAAGATTTGGTACTATAATAAAGAGAAGTTTATCGAAACAAAAAAGAGGCTCTCAGAGACCAAGCAATTGGTCAGAGGTGAGGGAATTGATATCCCTTCTTACATGGCAGACGTAATAAAAAATTCTTATGGAAAAAAAGATCTCACTTCTTAAAAAAATTTTTCTCTCACCATTGTCGTGGATCTGGGGCTCCATCTATTATCTCCGTCGCATTTGTTATGATTATGGAATTTTAAGACAGCGCTCTTTTGTTGTGCCTATTATTTCCATCGGAAATTTAACATTCGGGGGAACGGGTAAGACGCCGTTCACTCTCTGGCTTTCTGAATATCTTCATTCAAAGAATCAGCATGTGATGATTCTTATGCGCGGTTATAAAGGCAAACTTGAAAATTCAAGCGGACTCATTCAGGCCGGAAAAAAAATCAACCCCGATGCTGCAGACTACGGCGATGAAGCTCTGCTTTTTGCCAGAAGACTGAACGACGCCACAGTCGTTGTTGGAAAAAAAAGAAGCGAAAATTTAAGTTTTTATTTTCCAAAAGTGCAGCCCGATGTCGTTTTGCTTGAAGACGGACATCAGCACATTAAAATCAAACGCAAACTCAATATCGTTCTGTTCGATGCACTCATGCCATTATCCCGCTACCATGTGGCCCCGTTGGGTTATATGCGCGAAGGCTTTTCCGCGCTCAAAGATGCCGATCTGGTTGTTATCGGTCGCGCTGATATTGCAAAGCCGGAAAAAGTTGAATCGCTGAAAAAACTTTTGCGACCGCATTTACCGCAGGGAATTCAGTTTGCAGAAGTGGGTTTCAGACCAAATGGTTTCTACAATGCTTCTTACGATCTGGTTTATACACTCGACCAGATAAGAAATAAAAAAGTGATCTGCATGGCCGGAATCGCTAATCCGCAGTCTTTTTTCAAGTTGCTTGAAGATCTTGGCGCTGAAGTTCTCGTCACAGAATCCTTTCCGGATCACCACTTTTTCAAACCGGATGAAATCAACTCTCTCTTGTCTTATGCCAAAAGCGAAGACGCTCTTATCGTGACAACTGAAAAAGATATCGTTCGCCTCAAGAAGATAGTGAATGATGAATCGATTGTATTTCTTGAAGTGGATATTCATTTTTTAAGCGGTGAATTTGAAACGAAAGAGCTTATCGATTCTTGCTTAAAAAATATTTATTAAATGGAATTAATAATATGAAAATGAAAAAGATTTTAACTTATCTCCTGACTCTCATTGCTCTGGCTTCCTGTGGAAGTTTTGAAGACGATAAAAAAAGCCTTATGTCCGGCACTGAAGAGAAAAAAGATCTCGTCGATGCTTTTGATTTGAGTAAGGATCAGGCTGAAAAATACACTCCCGTTGAGACAAAGACTGAATCAAAAACTGAACCTAAAGCAGTCGTCGAAACCAAAAAAGTGAAGGGAAAGAAAAGTTCAAAAGGTGAAGAAAAGAAAACTGATAAAGTTTCTGTAAAGCCTGAAAAAGAAGTGAAAGCCGCTATCGCCAAAGGGGATGAGTATCCCGCAGACTATCCTCAAAATTTCAAAGACTACGATGCCGTTTCAAAACCTGTCTGGGAAAAATTCAAACCGGTGTTCTATAAAGGCGAACAATCGATCATTGCCATTTCATATCTGGGCGTAACGGCCGGTTACATCACAATGACTTCAAAAGACATCGTGAAGCTGGGTGATAAAATGGCCTATCATTATTTTGCCAGATTCAAGTCGCGCGATGCTTACCGCTATTTCTATTGGCTCGATGATACGATCGAAACTTTCATTGAACAAAATACTTTTTTACCAATCAAATATTCTTTAATCCAGAGAGAGAAAAAACAAAACGTTGATGACTTACAATTGTTTGACTTTAAAAAACATAAAGTCATGACCTGGTATAAGAGAGTAAAGCAAGGCGCAAACAAAGAAGAGCATTTGGAAAAATATATTCCACGTTATGTTCAGGATTCTTTTGCGGCCCTTCAGTTTGTACGCGGACTTCCATTGCATAAAGGAGATAAATACGATTTCCCCGTTTCAACCAGAGGAGATACGTGGCTTTTAAAAATTGAAGTCGTGGGTGAAGAGACTGTTTCGGTTAACGGCAATGATATCAGGGCCTATCGCCTGAAAGCAGAAACTCACTTCCCGGGTGTTCTGCAAAAAAGTGGCGATATCAATTTCTGGTACGCGATGGATGAAGGGAAACGCCTTGTAAAGTTCCAGGCAAAAGTAAAACTAGGTTCTATTTACGGAGAACTGGTTGAATACAAACCAGGTGTTTTGACAAAATAAAATGGTAAACAAGTACGCTCGCAATATTTTGTATGTTCTTCCGTCCAGAGACTGGAGTACTAAAGAGCGTCTAGCGTTTCGCGATATGAGCGTGGCCAAGAAACATGGCTACAATATTTATCTTTGCACCTATGAAGGATCTTTTCTTGCTCAGGCAGCTAAGACGATTGACGTTGAGATCATTCCTTTTAAAGAGCATTTCCTCAATCGGTTCTTCACTTATCACAAGCATGTGTCTCTGCGGCCGATCAATAAAAAAGCAAAACTAGATATCGTTCATTGCTATGACTTTGATCTGTTGCTGTCGATTTCTTTTCAACTGAAGGCCGAAAATCTCACGGCACTGGTTGTGACTGTGGATCACACAATTGATAAACCTTTACAGCAGTTCTGGTACCGTCCATTGATTGCCAGAATCGATTCTCTTCTTTTGACAAATAAGAATCTTACTCAGGATGCATTGGGAAATCTGGGACTACCGCTGAAAAAAATTGAATATTTCGGTATGGGGATTAAGCAGGAAGAGGAAATTCCGGCGGGCGAATCAGTCGCGATTAATTTCGATTTATATAAAGATTATTTTCTGGCCGGAACCTATGTTTCACCTGCAATCAAGAATATCGCGAAGATCACTCCAATGCTTTCCGCGCTCAAAGTTTTGAATGAAAAAACTCCCGGTGGTAAAAAAAGCAAATTGCTTTTTATTTCAGCCGTGGATTTCCAGTCCATTGATCTTCTTCCAGAAGTCATGAAGCAGATTCAGGAACAGGAGCTACAGGAAGATGTTCTATTCGTAACGAACAAAGACATTGTCAGCGTTATACCCGAACTCGATGTCTGGATCAGCAACGGGCCCACTGAGTTTATTGAAGATTTTGCCATCAGTGCTTTGATGAATGAAGTGCCAGTCATTATTCCGAGAAACTTTTGTTCTGTAGATTTGCTCGATGTTTATGAAGGTGTAGGGGAAACTTACAAGCTCTTCGATGCCCGAGAGTTGCGCGATAAGTGGGAAAAAGTCATCCTGGGCAACGCTGTCTTTAGAGAGAAAACAAAATTATATAAGTACTTTGTTGAACGTGAACATTCTTACAAAGGTTACAAGATGCAGTTATTATCTTTGTATACAAGAACTGTTCAAAGAAGAGCGCGGCTTTTCCGGAAGCATACATAAGTCACGTTTGATGACTCGAAACTTTTAGGGTGATTTCTCATGGATAAAAAACTCGGTTTCTCGGTTCTTGCCGGAGCACTGGCGATTTTCATTCTCTTCTTTGTCGTACAACGTTTAAATCCCGCACCGCCTGATCATCTCACGCTTGCCGTCGGCGACGATCAGATGGAACTGGAATCATCCTTAAAACTTTATCAGCGCATTTTGAAGGCCGATGGTGTAAAGCTCGACATCAAATACACCAACGGGCCATTTGAAAACATGGATATGCTGGAAGAAGACAATTCCGGTGTTTCTGCAGCGTTTGTCCAGGATGGTCTCGGTTCATTCGAGGAGCATCCCAATATTGAATCCCTTGGCAGTTTATTCTATGAACCAATCTGGATTTTTTATCGCGGAAAAAATACTTACGAATACCTCTCACAGCTTGTCGGCGATAAAATTTCTGTCGGCAAGGCCGGACATGGAACTCTCGTTCTCACTGAGCGCTTGATGAATGTTTCCGGGCTGGACCCTGCTGTTGCAGATCTTGTTAACCTGAATTCAATAGAAGCCGCTGATGCTTTAAAAAAAGGCAAGATTGATGTGGCCATCCTTATGCTTCCCGCAAGCAGTCCGATTGTGAAAGATCTGGCGACGACAAAAGGTATTAAACTGATGAACGTCGTGCAGGCCGAAGCGATTTCAAGAAAAGATCCTGCTTTCCGCCATCTGGTTCTCCCTCGAGGAGCGCTGGATCTCGAATCTGATTTTCCTGCGCAGGATATTCATCTTGTTTCTTCAACAACGACATTGCTCATCCGCGACCGTCTTCATCCTGCACTTTCATATCTCTTGCTGAAGGCCGCGACCGAAGTTCACAACCCGGCCGGTATTTTTGAAAAGAAAGGGGAATTCCCCAACAGCAAAGACGATTCATTTGTTCTCTCAAAAGACGCCGTTCAATTTTATAAATCTGGTGGAACTTTTCTTCAACGATATCTGCCTTATTGGCTCGCTGCCTGGCTCGACCGCTTTATTTTCCTCGTCATTCCAGTC
>DAIQAU010000088.1:0-9121 GCA_036781565.1 Bacteriovorax sp.
TTCTGCTCAAGAAAAAGGGGAACGTCTGCATGGAAATCCGTAGCAATAATATCTCCGCCTTTTTTTGTCACCACAAAAGAAGGCAAGGCCAGACCGCAGCCGATTTCCAGAACTTTTTTTCCTTTTAAATCCATCGTTGAAAGGAATTGTGAAAGTCCCACCCCAGCTTCCCAAAGAACGCCGAAATAAGGGCAATATTCTTCGGCCAGCGAATTATCCTGATCTTCTTCCCCGAAAAAAGAGCAAAGCGTGTCGATACTTTCATCGAGATCGCGGATGGTCGTGATCTCAAAGCCGAGAACCGACATTTGCTTCAATTGGTATTCAAATCCATGTGTACTTTTCATAACAAAATTATATAGGTTGCTCTTGCCTATATTATACATCCATTTTTTTACAGCGTTTAATACTTTTGTAAGAGCAAAATAAAAAATCTTCAGGTAATCATACTTCTGATTTTTAGCCAGGAGATTTCCATGAAAAAACTTGCTTCTGTTCTTCTACTTCTTCTATTAAACAATGCTTTTGCTCATTCAATTACGATTCCTTTGAAGCCTAAAGATTTTTCGCATCATCAACTCGACGATATTTATGTCGGACACAAGAAGATCATTCTCACTTTTGACGACGGACCAAATCCCGTGACCAGTCGTTTTCTTGATTTGTTAGGCGAATATGAGATTAAAGCGAGTTTTTTTGTCATTGGAACGAATGTACAGAAACGCCCAGAAGTAGTCGCCCGTGCAGTTTCGGAGGGTCATGTCATCGGCAATCACTCGATGACTCATTTTGCGCTCAAAAATCTCGATCCAATCATGTGGAAAGATAAAGTGAAAAGTGAAGTTCTCGATGCTCATGATGTGATCTCTCCTTACATGACCAATGGATCTCATTTTTACTACCGCGCCCCTGAAGCAGCCTGGGCACAAAAATATGCAGACTTCTTAAATGAGGATCCAATCGGTCGCGATTATATCGGGCCTGTTTTATGGGACATCGGTGGAGAAATGGAATACAGAAACGGGAAACTTGTTCAAGCTGCAGACTGGGATTGCTGGGCAAAAAAAGTCTCAGTGGATGATTGTTTAAAAGGTTACTTGTATGAAATCAACCAAAAGAAAGGCGGCGTTGTTCTCATGCACGACCTGACGAGCAAATCGTATCAACTTCTTGCCAAGCTTATTCCGGAGCTGGAAGACCGCGGGTATACGTTCGGCACACTCAATGATGTCGAATGGAAATCAAACATGAGATAATTAAATTATGGAGCCGCTTGCTCTTTAGGCTTTAACAGCTTCGGGTAAGCGGATTTCATATATGACTTTGTTATAATATCAAAAAGCGAATCACTCTCTCCTCTTTCAAGTTTCTCCGGCTTGATATTCTTTAAAATCATTTCATTTTCAAAATCAGTTTTTAATGTCTCAGCATTTTTTTCAGATACGGCAACCTGCTGCGCGCGCGATTCTTTCTTGGCGGATTCAACTTTGACAGCTTTTTTAGACTTTTCTTCCTCTGTAGCGACAGGGCGAAATTTGCTCAGATCGACTTTGTCATTTACGCTGTCAGTGGCAACCTTGAGATTGGCAAGTTTTTGGTCGGAAAGTTGATTCAGGCTTTTGCGATAAACTGATTTGGATTTATCTAAATACCTGCCTTGTGTTTTTAAAAAGGATGAACGCACATCTTTATTAAGTGTGTCCAATTCTTTATAGAGATCTTTAATTTCGTCACTGTTAGCTTTTCCCGCCAGGCGAAGCTTGATTATCTTATCGTACACTTTAAATGAATCTCGCATTTTAGATTTTTCGTTATTCGTAAACAGACCACGACCGCGGGAATCAGTTTGATTCAACAACGTTTCATCTGCCGTGAATTTTTTAAATTTCACGCAAGACTGAGTTTGAAGGCAGGCGCAATTCTCATCAAGTTTTAAACTTTTCCCTGAACGAATCAGGCATCCGCTTTCATCTGCCGCCCGGACAGTGCTTAAAGAATATAAAAAAGTCAAAATAGCGAATCTGATCATTTTATCATCCTTGATTATTTAATGAGACATTTTCCGCCTTTTCCTAAGGCGTAACATTCAAACTCCATAAGGATCTTCTTCAGATCTACTCGTGAAGCATAGCCCTCTTTTAATTTTTGCGAAAAAGGAGCAGAAGAAAATTTGTAGATATAGTTTAAATATGGATCCGGTTTATCAGCTGCTTTTTTCTCCAGCAGTGTATTATACGTTTGCTTGTATTGATTTAAGAGCATGTCGAGAATACAGATGTTGTTGGCAATCAATTCACGGATTCCTTTATTTGTCTGGTTAAGTTGCTCTATCTTTCTGGTGATTTCATTAATTCGTGATTGCGGCGTTTTCATCCCTTGCATTTGTGCCATATTTTGTTGACCTGCATATTGCTGATAATCCGCCATCGCAGAGGCAATCGAAAGAATGTTATCCCCTTCTCCGCCCATTGTTGAAAACTTATCAAGAATGGCCCCGGTTACTGTTTCCTGATTCGGATTGTGATAAATCCCGGTATTCATCATGTTGGCCTGTACCCGCGAAGTTTCACCTCCCCAGATATCGTAATATTTTTTGTCTTCGTTTTTTGAATTATCCAAATGCTGAGCAAGCGTGCTGAAGTAGTTGTTCACATTTCCTTCTGCCACCAGCTTTTTGAAATCTTCTTCAGTGCCATTAGGATTTTCCTCTTTAAATTTCCCCCAGTGCTCATGGTAAGATCTTCCGCTGATCAATTCAGCAATAGCAGCGTCTGAGTCCACGAGAGTGAAGTCTTTATCGTTTACTTTAAAGGTTACATCTTTTCCGTCTGCAGTTCCTTTGATCGTTCCTGACAGCAGAGCAAGAATTGTTGTGGCTTCGTGATTGAATTTCGTTTTTAAAAGTTCAAGAAGCGCATCTGCCGTTTTCTTTACATCCTTTTCTGCCTTATCAACCGCTTCCTGGGCCTTTGCTTTAGCAGCAGTCGCCGAAGCAACGGCAGCATCTCTGTCCGTACAGTCTTCAGACCCATCATCTTTTTTTGAGCAGGCAATAGATTGTGCTGACTTCAAGCTTTCGTTGGCCTTCTCCATATCTGCCTTGGCCTTCTTCAAATCTTCTTTGGCCTTTTTTAATTTATCGATGGCAGTTTGCAGTTCTTTATTAACTTCAGCGACTTTCTGTTTTGCCTGAGAAATTTTTTCTTCACGTACACTATTTTCAGCAATGGCCTGATTCAAAACAGTATTGAGTTCAATTGTTTTTTGTGTGATGGTGTCGCTGTCAGCATTAAGTTCAGAAAGCAATTTGACGACCTGATAAATCATGCATCCTTGTGTAAAAAGCTGCAATTGAGACGTCGCACTTTCATTGGATTGAAATTTTTCACAGCGTTCGATAAAGGCCCGCGCGTTTTCATTCATCTTCACTTCATTGGCAGAAAGCTGTGAAGCTGAAAGAGTTTCAGTGGCGGTAAACATATCAACTGATTCAGAGAGACCTGGATTCAAAACGGGCTTCGCTCTGGTAGGATCTTCCAGAAACGGCATCGTATAGGAAAGCATTGCCAGTCGTTCAATAGAGCTTGTGATCGCTCCTGCTTTCATTTGTTCGGGTTTATATGTACAGGCCAGTTTGCCGTCCTGCTCGTCAACTTTAAAGGCGTAGTAATCGAGAAACTTGGCATCGTCATCATTGTGCTTCAGCTTCACATCTGTAGTGACATGTGCGAGAGCGCTACCAGATGATTCTGAAGGTCCAAAGACAGCACCGGTTGATGGGCCGACAACAAATTCGGAAGCCATTAACGGTTGAGTGAATAATGCCATTGAAAGAAGTACGGCTAAAATTTTTTTCATACAAATATCCTGCGAATTAATTTGATTTCGTCTGAGCTTCTTTCTGACAAGCGACGATGGCCTCTCTTGAGCCGAGCTTGCCGCATTTTTTGGTTTCTACGATATGTTTGATTGTTGAAGAATGAAGAACTTCGCGTTGCTTTTGCAAATCCTGATCGACTTTCTCCTGATCCAGCGACTCAGAAGAAAACTTAGGCGTGGTAATTACATTTTTTTGCAGTTTAGCCAGGTCGGCTTCGGCCATAGGATTTTTTTGGGACTTTGAATCTTTGTCTTTGTCTTTGTCTTTGGGCCCTCTATTGCCGGAGTCAGCGGCCACCAATTGCAGCGAAAAAAAGACCATCAAAAGGCACAATGATATCTTCATGAACTCTCCATTAGATGTATTTAAACCTATTCTAATGGATAAACGAAAATATCAAAGATCTGGCGGAAAATGAGCATATTTTCCGCTGGTTATGTTAATTAAAGGACAAGAGACCTAGACCAGAATTTATGCCTGTTATGGCCTTTTAAGGGTCAACAGCAGTACTACAATCACTTGGATCAAAATTGGGAGTTTTTCCCTGTAATGGTGGCCGGCATGTGTTCTCAACACATCTTCCGAAGGCCAGTGTGTTTTCACATCTTAAAGCACATGATTGAGTCCCATCTGCTCTTTGCCCTGTCTTTACAATTTTGCATTTAATGACAGGAGACTGTTCGCACATGGCACTTATGATACAAGTGTCGCCGGTTTTTTTACCGCAAAAAACATTCTCATCCGGATTGTGGTCGCCGCACGTTTTTGTGGCCGAGTGACAACAAAGACTTTCACAATCAAAATCCGAGTTGCAATTTTCTGATGCCATTACTCCGAGAGATAATAAAAAAAGAGAAGCTAGTAAAAGTGTTTTCATCTATTTTCCTTATTGCTTTGGAACGCACCCAATTTTTTTGTCAGAAGTTCGAACATTGCCGGGAATGCCCATAGGAACAGTTCCGTTTATTTCAGCAGGAGTTCTGACTGTGAAAAGTTTTCGATGTCCTTGAATCAACGGATCTGTACTATCATTGGCAGGCCAGTAATAATGAACAGTGCTTGTATGCATTTTATTTTTTGTAACTCTGACTTTAATTC
The DNA here is from genome assembly GCA_036781565.1 of Bacteriovorax sp. Lineage (GTDB taxonomy): Bacteria > Bdellovibrionota > Bacteriovoracia > Bacteriovoracales > Bacteriovoracaceae > Bacteriovorax. The sequence goes on from DAIQAU010000088.1 coordinate 4,979, forward strand.
CGTTCTCAATCGTAAATCCGTACTTCAGTAAAAGGCTTTCGGTTGCAAACATTGTCCCATAAATTGTTCGGTAAGAGATTCCATCCTGTATGACTTCACCTTCTTTCTCGGCCAGATACAAACCTTCTGTCGCATCCATGTAATTACCTAAGAGTCTGAAGAGAGGAACTTTGCTGGAAAAATCTTCGCTTGTAGGACAGTAGGCTTTCCCCACTTTATCAATAAAGGGAACCATCATGTAACCCAACTGTGGATAAGCTGTTCCTGGTCTGTTGGGATATCCAATAAGATTAAAAAGATTCAGGTGCACTTGTTGATTATATTCAGACAACAGTCTGCGCTCTAAAATTTTATTGATGTTGCTTTCACCATCCAGAAAGCGTGGTTCAAACTTGTCCCACATCACATTCATTTGCGGAATGAATTCCAGTCTTGGATAAAGAACAGAGTCGTTTCCAGGATATTGAATTTCATCATGACAGACAACGCTCGGAAGACTTGCTGAAGACGAAGGCGGCATCGGTGCAGGTGTTTCCGCATTGGCAAAATAATAGTATGTTTTCGCAAAAGATGTGCGTTCGATTTCTCCATCAGGTGAAACCTTTCCACCGTAAGTAAAACAGCTGTATTGGTTGATTGGAGAAATCTTCAAGGCTCCTTCAGAATCATCTGAAGAATTTTTATGTCTTCTTAACTGGAATTCCTCCGACTCGGCGGCCGAACCTGTTTTTGCTTCTACGATTTTCAGAATATAAGTTTTATCATAAGAAAGATTATTTAAATTTGCCGTAAGCGAATTGGATGCGGGATTTACAGTCACGGGAATCAACATTTGCTCAGTACCATCAAAAGCATTCAACATACATTGCGGAGACGTTGCGTCTCCATCAAGCTGAATCGTGCACCAGTTGTACAGATTTCCAAGTTTAGCGTTCAGAGCAATTTCAGGTCCGATGATCATAGATAAATAAAGCGTCGGAGTAGAAGTTACGGGTTTGCTTCGGCAAAAATCTTCACAATCGCTGATCAGGTCAGACTGACCATTCAAACATGAACAAAAAGATCCAGCCTTCATCGCACGAGTCGGTCGAATATCTCCTTTATCGGCGTGATTCAAAAACTTAATGGCAAAATCTTCGGATTGAGTCTCATTATAACCCCAGATGTGAGAGGCTTCATGGACGAGTCTTTTTTGCACTTCTTTGGAGGCAACTTCCAGTTCATTGTCAGTTCTTCCTGAGAAGGCTACATAAAAAGGTTTCAGCACTTTTACCGACGGAGGATTGACGACATAATCCATTTCAAGCATGCGTCCTCTACGGTAAGCATTTTTACGGTAGAGCTTCTGAAGGCGATCATAAGAAAGTGTATTCTGCAGAATGCCTCTCCACTCAGGATGAATTACAAGTTCAGGAAGATCAGAATCAATAATTTTATGTTCCAAATCTTCTGTCGCCATCTTTAGAATTTTTATGGATTGCTTATAAGCAAATCCACCGTTACCGGCATCGTCTCCTCCGCCGTTTGCGGCCATCGCATTGAACGTCAATGCCATAGCGAGTAGTCCAAATTTAAATTTCACGAGCTTCTCCCTTAGTCGATTGTGTGAGTGGAATCAGGTGAATGCCGAGATTGTACACTCTCGTCTTTTCTCCTTCTCCCATGAATTCAGACATCCTGATTCTGAATTTTTTTATTTCTGCTTTTACCTCTTTCATCTTGTCTTCATTAATGGCAACGGTGATCGAAGTAATATCGCGTTCCTGAATATCGTCGTGTTCAAGTGAATGAATTGCTTTTTCCAGAATTTGTTTTTGAAAATGTCTGATCCCTGCAGAAGCAATATCAGTTGTTGTCGATAAGTGAGTTGAGGTTCTGTAAAGCTGTCCTCGCTCATCGCGATCAAGAATTTCCAGACGAAGAAGTCTATCTACTGCAAGCTTGACTTCCAGTTCAGAAATCCCGAGCATTCTGGACATCCATTTATAATCTTCGCGGAATTCATCTATATAGAGAAGCTGGGTGATACCGTAGTGGTACCATTCCTTCATGGCCGTAAAACATTCAATCGAAAGCTCTTTTTCTTTTTTGTCCTGATCAGTTCTTTCTGATTCGTGAGACAAATAAAAAGAATAAAGTCTTTCTCTTTCTTCAGGGCCAAGGACCAGCGCATCCGCAATTCTCACAGCGAGATTGAAAGTCATTTTTCTTTTGCCCGACAAAACTCTTGATAGAACAGCTGGATTCACATCCACCATTCTCGCAAAAGCTCTGAGAGAAAATTGAGGGTTTTTCTTCGTCTTGCTCTCAAGTAACTGAGCAAGCCACGTTCTTGTTTCTTCTTGAATTAAATTTGTTTCCATAAATTCATTATCGTTAGTTTCAAAAAATATGAAAGAGTTTTGACAACAAAGTGTTACCAGCTGGAAACATCCGACTTTAACAGTGAGGTATTTTTTTGCCGTTGGTAGTAGCAAACTAGGTTTTTTCCTAAAATGAGTTAACAACATTTAAAAGGACACCAGATGAAAGCAACTCTTCTTGCCCTCGCCCTTTCTTTAAATTTTTCATTGTTTGCTAAAGATGATCACTCTGCTCATCATGAAGTTCCTGCTGCTAAAGCAGTTGAAGTTAAAGAAGTTAAGAAAGCAGATAAAAAAGAAGAAAAGCATGACGAACATAAACGTGAATCCGGACCAGTTCCTGCCGCAAAATCTTTCACGATGCTGAAAAATGGAAACACAAGATTTATTAAAGGAAATTTGAGAAGAGACGGAGCAAAGAAGGCTGACCGTGAAAGACTGGCCACCGGACAAAAACCTCATGCAATTGTTCTTTCATGTTCTGATTCACGCGTACCTCCTGAAGTTGTCTTCGATCAAAAACTCGGTGAGATCTTCACAGTAAGAACTGCGGGACAAGCTCTAGACTCTGCAGCGATCGCTTCCATTGAATACGCCGTTTCACACTTGGGAAGTAACCTTATCGTTGTCATGGGACACGAATCCTGTGGAGCTGTAAAGGCCGCTTTGGCGACTTTAAAAGGTGGAGATGCAGGAAGCCCTTCTCTCAATAAGCTTGTGGGCGATTTGCATCCTCATTTAAAAAGATTTTCGGAGTTATCACAAACAGACGGTGTCGTTGTTGAAAGCTGGGCCAATGTGGAAGGTGTGACAACCGATCTCATCGATCGATCAGAAATTGTCAGACGCTCAGTTGAGGTGGGCGACGTCACGATTCAAAAAGGATTGTATCATCTGGCCACAGGTGAAGTGGAATGGAGATAAAAAAAGGCCCTCAAACGTGGGCCTTTTTTATTTTTTAAAGAACTTTTTTAATGACGATGATCAGCGCCGAAAATCCCGGCTCATTTCTATAAAGCAAATGCCCTGTTGAATCTACAATCCCTTTACCATCAACTGTAAACTTTGGAATGCGCGCTCCACTTGTTTCTTTGATTCTGTTGAATAGATCTTCCGCAAGAGTTTCTGGAAGACGAATACAACCGCCAGATGCTTTTGAACCCAATGCTCCTTCAGTGCCCTTTGGAGCTTCGTGAAGAGCGATTGGACCGTTAAAGAAAATAGAAAACGGCATCTTTGTTCCGCCGATAATCTTAGAGAAAATGCCACCGTAGCTTGAAGAACGGTGATCTTTATCTAACCAATCTGGTGTGTAGTAACCAGTCGGTGTAATTGACCATGAATCTTTCTTAGAGTGGTGTTCGCCTTTTTTTTCAAAAGCATCGCGTCCCGTAGAAACAAATTCTTTTCTGATCAGTTGGCCATATTCGTAAACTTTGATTGTCTGAGCTTCTTTTCCGTCCTCAGCTTTGTTAACGACAACCACGTAGCGGAATTCGTTGATCCATGGCTGAGTTTTAAAAAATGATTCCTGGAAATCAGCAGCTACATCGACTGGTCTTTCCGGTGTAGTAAAAACTCCACCTTCATCAGCAGTTGCAGTGAAAGCGATTAGTAAAAAGGCAATAAAACCAAATATAGTTTTCAAAATGAGCACCTCATGAATTGTTTTAGTGAAGCGTACATATCATTGGTGAAATGGATGATCAAAAGGAAAAAAACATAAAAAAAAGGGCCGCATTTCTGCGGCCCCATTCATACATCAAAGTTGGGTTAAAAC
>DAIQAU010000089.1:0-6334 GCA_036781565.1 Bacteriovorax sp.
GCTCCCGGATAAATGACAGAGCCCTCGCCGATTTCAACTTCGCTGTCGATATAGCAATTGTTGATATCAATGAAACGCACGCCATTTTCACGAAGCTGTTTCTTTACTTTTTTTCTTAAGGCCATTTCAACAGTCTCAAGTTGCTCAAGAGTGTTTACGCCAAGAAAAAGTTCTCCATCTGCAAAGCAGTGAGCTTTAACGTTGTACCCGTCCTTAAAAACATCGGTGAGATAAAATTCACCGGATTTATTGTTGGAATCAATTTCTTTTAAATGCTCCAGAACGTAACTTGTTTTAAGCAAATAAAGACCCGAATTCACCTCAGTAATTTTTCTGATTTCATCACTTGCATCTTTTTCTTCTATAATGTGAAAGCCCTTCTGCCCTCTCACAATTCGACCGTAGCCTTTGGGAGTGTGTTCGATAAAACTAGCGGCCACTCCATCCAGTTTTTCATTGGAAAGAAGCTCGAGCATTGCAGACAATTCTGTCTCAGAAACCACTGGCGTATCCGCACAAATCACCAGAGTGTAATCATATTTTTTAGTTGAGTCTGAAGAATTAAAATACGCTCTCAATGCGTCTGCTGTTCCCAGCTGTTTTTCCTGTAGAGCAAAGGCAATGTCGGTGTAATTTTTCTCAATATAACCGCGAACGAGTTCGCGCTGGTGACCAATGACCGCTGTAATTTTGCCTGACATTTTATTCTGACTAAAAAACTTTTTTAATTCGCGGATTGGAAAATCGATTAATTTTTTGTCCAAACATGGTGCTAAAGGTTTCGGCGCGTTTAATTTCAAACGCTTTCCTTCACCTGCTGCCAATATAACTGCCCCTATGGTCAAACTCATGAGCTAACTCCCTCTTAATCTTGTCAGACAATACGTAACATTTTCGTTTACGCCGCTGATAATTGCAATCAAGTATACCCAAAAAAATGTAAGAAATATTCAGTTTAAGCGCTTTTTTCTTAAAGAGTTTCTTTCATAACCCGATTTATATAGCTGAATGCAAATGTATTTGCGAAGGCCAATCTTGGAGGAAAGAATATGGTAACTAATTATGAGGGTGACAACATCGAACTAAAAGATCATCTCCCTCTCCTGCCAATTAGGGACATAGTAGTATACCCGTTTATGATTTTGCCATTTTTTGTTGGAAGAGACTCCTCAATTCAGGCCGTAGATCATGCACTTAACAAATCTGAAAGACTCATTCTTCTTGCTAGTCAAAAAGACATGAAAGCAGAAGCACCGACTCCTGACGAAATTTATGAGACAGGAACGATTGCGATGATCATGAGAATGAGAAAGCTTCCCGACGGTCGAGTAAAAATTCTCGTCCAGGGACTTTCAAAAGCTCGCATCACAGAGTTCACTCAGGAAGCTCCTTACTTTATGTGTAAGCTTGCTAAAGTTTCAGACGTGGCCATTGAAGAAAACAATGTTGCTGCCAATGCTTTAATGAGAAACATCAGAGAGCAACTTGAAAAAGTAATTAACATGGGCAAAGTTCTTTCGCCAGATATTTTGATGATCTTAGAAGACATCAAAGATGCAGGAAGGCTTGCTGATCTCGTAGCATCAAACTTGAATCTTCACGTTGCAGAAGCACAAGCGATTTTAGAGACGCTTGATCCAATGGAACGTTTACATCGCATTAACGATATTCTTTCCCGCGAGCTGGAAATTCTGGCTATGCAAAATAAGATTAAGACCAATGCGAAAGAAGAAATTTCTAAAACACAAAAAGAATATTTTCTCAGAGAGCAAATCAAAGCAATCAAATCTGAACTTGGCGATGAAGGCCAGAAAGAAGGAGATGATGAATTTGCTGAGATGAGAGAAAAAATCAAACGCGCTAAAATGAGCGATGAAGCTGAAAAAGAAGCTTTAAAGCAAATGGCCCGTCTGGAAAAAATGCATCCGGATTCATCAGAAGCTTCTATCTTAAGAACATATATGGAATGGCTATGCGATCTTCCATGGAGTGCGACAAGTGAAGAGAAAATTGATCTCGACGCAGCTCTTGATATTCTGAATGAAGATCACTTCGATTTATTCAAAGTAAAAGAAAGAATTTTAGAATACCTTGCGGTCAGGCAACTAAAAGGACAAGGCATGAAAGGCCCGATCCTTTGTTTCTCTGGTCCTCCGGGAGTTGGTAAAACATCACTTGGTAAATCTATTGCAAAAGCTTGCGGTAGAGAATTCGTCAGAATTTCTCTCGGCGGTGTAAAAGACGAAGCGGAAATCAGAGGTCACAGACGAACGTACGTGGGAGCAATGCCAGGTCGTTTTATCCAGGCACTGAAGCAAGCAAAAACTAATAATCCAGTTATCCTTCTCGACGAAGTTGATAAAATGGGCGGCGATTTCAAAGGCGATCCTTCATCGGCGCTTCTTGAAGTATTGGATCCGGAGCAAAACTGCAACTTCCGCGATCACTACCTGAACATTCCTTTTGATCTTTCAAATGTTATGTTCATCGCTACTTCTAACGTACTTGAACAAATTCCGGCTCCACTGAGAGACAGAATGGAAATCATCAACCTTTCTGGATATACACAGGAAGAAAAAGTGGCGATCTCCAAAAAATACATCATTCCAAAACAAATGGATGAAAACGGAATCAACGATGGACACATCGAATTCCACGATGATGGTGTAGCAAGTGTTATTAAGCACTACACGGCTGAAGCTGGTCTTCGTAACCTAGAGAGAAAAATCGGCGCGATTTGTAGAAAAGTCGCAATGAAAATTGCTAAAGGTGAAGCTGAAAAGACACACATCATGACTGACACTGTCTTCAAACTTCTTGGGCCTCCTGTCTATACAAAAGACGACGAAAAAGAAATTGATGAAGTGGGTGTAGCGACAGGTCTTGCCTGGACAGCACACGGTGGTGAAGTTCTTTATATTGAAGCCACAAAGATGAAAGGAAGAGGCTTAACTCTGACTGGTCAGCTTGGCGACGTAATGAAAGAATCTGCTCAGACGGCAATCGGCTATATCAGAAGCCAGGCTTCTGAACTATACATCGATGAAGAAATTTTTGAGAAGAATGAAATCCATATTCACCTTCCGGCAGGAGCAACTCCGAAAGACGGACCAAGTGCAGGTATCACACTTGCCACAACACTGGTTTCTCTTCTGACGGGCACGCCAATCAGCCGCGATGTTGCAATGACGGGTGAAATTACTCTGACGGGTAAAGTTCTTCCAATCGGCGGTTTGAAAGAGAAAGCTCTTGCGGCCATGAGAATGAATATCAAAACGATCATCATTCCTTGGAAAAACAAAAAAGACCTGGAAGACATTCCTGAAGAATACAGAGCAAAACTAAACTTCGTTGCTGTGAAGACGATCGATGAAGTTCTGGAAGTTGCCCTTGTTGGATGGAAAGAAAAGAAGAAAAAGAAAAGCTACGCTCGTTCAAAAGAGACACTTCCGCCTGCAGCGGCTTAACGATCTCTGAGCAAAATTATCCAGTATAAAAGAGAAACCAACAGTATTGTTGGTTTTTCTTTTTTTAGATCGCCCTTCTTTGATATGATTATAAAAAATCAATTCAAGGATCCGCGCATGAAGCCACCTCGCAATCACGACAAACTAAAAATTCTCATCGTTGATGATTCTGATTTCAATCGCAGGACTATGGCTGAGATTTTAACGGGAGAAGGATTCAACGTCGTTGGACAAGCTAAATCTGCTGAAGACGCTATTCAGATTGCTCACTCTACCAAAGCCAACCTTATTTTTATCGACGTTGTTATGCCGGACATTTCGGGGCTGGAGCTGGCCAAGCACTTTCAGGAAAAACAAGCCGGAGAACGCTTCCTGATCATGATGTCTTCACTAAATATTGAATCCATCGTCATTGAATCTATATCAAATGGCGCAATCGATTTCCTTCAAAAGCCTTTTGAAAAAGAAGATCTGCTTAAGGCCGTGGAAAAAATTGAGAGACTTGTAGAAAAAGAACGCTAGGGAGATTGTTTAAATGTTTTTAATTCGTTTTGTTTTTTACTTCACATTAAGTTTTGCCATTCTCTGCATACCAGTCGGCGGCGGGGACCATCTCTTTGATAAGCTTCTTGGAATGGTAACTCCGTATGCGGACAAGGCCATGAACACGACTAAGCAGAAGCTCTCGACAACTAAACGTTACTCTAAAAAGCTGTACTCCAACTCTGAACCGTTTGAAAAAGATGAGATCGCCACCAAGCTTGCCGGAGTAAAGAAGATCAAGATGGAACATAAAAAGCCAGATGATACTTATACTGATGAAGAGCGCGAACGTTTACGAAAAGCTTTAAGCAACGATTAATCACAAACAAAAAGCCCACCATTCGGTGGGCTTTTTTATTTTTGTGTGGAGTGGAGTTGGAAAATTTCTTATTTGCTTGAGTTGCGTGATTTCTCTTCTTGCTTAACTTCTGTTTCTTCCTGAACAACGACTTTAGCTTCTCTCTTATTTGTCTGAACAGCATAAGGACATTCAGATTTTTTATTTTCGCCTTCTTCAGATGACATTGCTCTTAGGCTGAAGAAAAGGATTGATGCGATTACTAGTGCTTTCATAAATTCCCCCTGACGGTTTTTTAAGTCTTATCTGCTTTTATATAATGCACCCTCCATGCCAACTGCCGAGCTTTGCAAAAATAGCAACTTGTCCGTGTAATTTTTTTATCGTGTTTAAAATTTGGACAATGAGATGTTGAAGTTTTAGACAAAAAAGGAATTTTCATTGGAAAAATGGCAAAAAAAAAGGCCCGGGAGAGACCGGGCCTTCTTTAGTATCTGTGAATTTACGTGAGACTATTTGCTAGTGTTGCTTGATTGTGCTTCTTTCTTGATTTCAGTTTCAATTGGAAGAACAACTTTCGCTTCTCTTTTGTTCGACTGGTTTGCAAACTGACACTCTGATTTTTGGTTTTCACCTTCTTCTGCAAACACATTAAAAGATAAAAGAGTAAAAATAAAAACGATTAATAATTTCATAAACATTCCCCTGTTGTTGTTTGATTATGTATACTGCAGGGGCCATGCCAAGTTTCAGTTCTCAATCTCAATGACTTACAACGGTCAGATATGAAAACTTTTTACAGTGTGTTTAAACTTTAGACAGTCATTGTGAAAAGGCCGTTTTTCAGAGGGGAAAATGCAAAAAGCCTATCCGTCACCTTAGCACCGGATAGGCTTTTAAAACGTATTTTTAAAGGCTCTAACTATTTGCCTGAGTTCTGGCTTGTCGTTCCAGTCGTAGCTTTACCGTCAGCTCCAACTTGCTTATTTCCACTCGTGCCTACGATACCAGCACATTGTGTTTCAGCAGAAACAACAATCTTTACACATTTCTTTTCTTCAGCTTTGAAAGCGAAGTCTGTACCAAGCTTAGAACATTCTTCTTGTGTACATGTATCACCGTCTTTTTTACATTCAGCGTACACTGAAGCTGATACAAGCATTGCCAGAGTTAAAGTCATTAGAATCTTCATAATTTTCTCCTTCCTCGATTCACCTAAAAGCGTATCGGTCGATTACATATTTAAGTTAACACCTGCAGGCTTAACAATGCTTAAAAGTGATTGGAACGCCTGTGTTACCTGTAAAGCCATCTTTGCGCCGGCCTTAGACTCTACCTTCTTGATTTCACCGAAGTTGTCGTAAGCCACGTTGATAATCCCTACGTTTTCCATTTCAATTTCAACTGGTTTCCCCATTGAATTGTATTTGAAAGAAAGTGTACGGCGAGATTTCTCATCGTTCTTTTCCTGGTCAATCATTTTAGTGATTTTTCCAGTGCGGTCATAAATCAAGAGAACAGACTTACCTGCGCTGTTAACTGCTTTAGAAAGGTTTCCAGCTTTGTCGTATTGGAAAGTTGTCCAGCCTTCATTGTTCACGACTTTTGTGATCTTATTGATCTTGTCATCGTAATCAAGTTGAACGAACTCACCTTTTGTCGAAGTCTTCTTAGTCAACAATCCTTTTGCATTGTATTCGAAAGTTGTGATGTCTTTACCGCGAGTAATTTTAAGCGGAAGTGAACAACATTCAGAATAGATTGTTTCTGTTTTTACACCATCGAGTTCAGTTGCAATTCTATAAGTATATTGCTGACCGTCTGGTTTTGTTTTAATTTCATACTCGTAACGGCTGATTGATTCAGGTCCATCAACCGGTTTTTTCGTAACTGTAGTCCAGTAATGGAAATCCGGGTTCTTCGGATTGTTTTCGTATTTGTATTTAGTCGTCTCACCGTTTCTTTCTACAACTTCTGTTGCAAATGAGTTCTTGTCGTACTTGATTTGCATTTTTGTGTTGTCGAG
>DAIQAU010000089.1:6434-9051 GCA_036781565.1 Bacteriovorax sp.
AAGTGATTTTTTAAAACTCATAAACTTCAAGTCCTTGTTAAATAAAAAAATCCGTTTTCTATTTCGGTCGTTTAGGCCATTTTCTTTAAATTTTAATTTTTACAATCTTCATTATAATGTAAATCCCAGCTAAATCGAAAAGAACTGCAAAAAACAACATGATAAAGCCAATCACTGTTGTAAATAACGGGGTCATTGAGGATGGATCTTGTAGAAAATAGATCAACCCCAGTGCGTAGGGCATGGCCCCAATGACCATTCCCTGGAACATTCCCTGAGCTGTATAGGTGTCAATTTTCTGTTGCAGTCTCACCCTCTCACGAATAACGTCCACAATAGTGTCAAAAGTTTCGGCAAGATTACCGCCGGTTTCGCGTAAAATATTGACACTCGAAACGAACATATCGTTATCTTCAGTCGGCACTCGTTTTGCCAGGTTTTCAAAACATTCTTCGAGAGGCATACCAATTCTGTTTTGCTGAAGAATAATATTAAATTCCTGAGAAATCGGTGCTGGCATTTCATCTACAATCATCCCTATTGCCTGGGGCACAGAGAGACCGGCGCGAATTCCATTTGAAAGCAACTGAAGCGCATCAACCATTTGTCCGGAATAGGCCTTAATTCTTTTCTCAACTAAAAAATCTACGATCATTCTTGGTGCTTTAAACCCAATGAATGCGAGTATACTTCCAACGATGATTCCAATGAGCCACTTCCCAAAAACACCAAGCAGAAGAAACATAAAACAGCCAATTCCCACCGAGCATCCGAGAAGAATATACGTGACTTTATCCTGTGGAATATCAATGAAGAGAAATTCAAGTTTCTCCATGATATAAGTTCGAGTCCCGTAAGTCTGATGTTCAACCCAATCGAAAATGTTCAGTGAATATTTGTAGCTGAGAGCGAATACAAGACCACCCACCACGAAGATGAGTCCCTTGAGTCCGACTAAGCTTAAAAAAATACTCACTCTTTCCTACTCCTACTTTTTCACTGGCGGCTTGGCTGCGCCTGCCGCTCCAGCTGCTGCCGGTGCTGCTGCCCCTGCCGGTTTCGCTCCCGGAGTGGCCGGTGCCGCCGCACTTGGAGTCGGTGGAACTGGAGTTGCCGGAGCTGCTTGTGGAGGTCTGTTTGAAAAAATTCCGCGAGGAACGTTGTACCCTTTTCTCTCGAGAACCTCGATGAACTTCGGAATGAAACCAGTCGCCTGGAATTCACCGAGAATTTTTCCGTTCTTATCAATTTCTTTTTGGATGAATAAGAAAATATCCTGAAGGATAACTGTATCACCCTGCATACCACCAATTTCTGTGATGTACATAACTCTTCTCGAACCATCGTCGAGACGCGATTGCTGAATAATCATGTGAACTGCGTTCGCAATCATTTCTTTGATCGCTCGAGGAGAAATCGAAGTTCCTGCGTATTGAACAAGCGTTTCAAGGCGGCCGATACATTCGCGAGGGTTGTTCGAGTGAACAGTCGTCATAGAACCGTCGTGACCTGTCCCCATCGCCTGTAACATATCCAATGTTTCACCACCACGACACTCACCGACTACAATTCTATCAGGACGCATACGCAATGTTTGTTTAACAAGACAGCGGATATCAATTGCGCCATCGCCTTCGAGAGAAGGAGGACGCGTTTCAAGACGAACAATGTGTTCCTGCGGAAAGTTCAATTCTGCAGAGTCTTCACATGTAATGATACGTTCATTCGATTGAATGAAACCGCCAAGGACGTTAATCAGAGTCGTCTTACCTGAGCCGGTACCACCCGAAACAATAATATTTCTGTGAGCTTCAACCGCAATACGGAGAAAGTCCGCCATGTTTTCTGTCATTGATCCGTATTTTACAAGATCTTTGTATGTGAGTCGTTTCTCAGGGAATTTACGAATAGTAATTGTACAACCATCAATTGATGAAGGTGGAATAATGGCGTGAACGCGCGAACCATCTTTTAATCGGGCATCAACGTAAGGAGTTTTTTCATCAATACGACGGCCAATGGGTGCAACAATTCTTTCGATGACATTCAAAACCTGTCTATCATTGGTAAAAACGACGTCAGACAGTTTAATTTTACCGCCTTGTTCGTAATAAATTTTATAAGGACCAACGACCATGACTTCCGAAACCGTTTTATCACGAAGCAAATCTTCCAAAGGACCGAGGCCCAAAGCTTCATCCAGAATTTCTTTTACGATCTGGTTCATGTCATCGCGAGAGTTCAGAATTCCTTTCGTGTCCTCTTTCCCAAGCAAATCAACAACTACTTTTTTAGTTTGCTCTTTAAGAATGATCTGAGCTTTCGGATCATTGTCATCAGCTTTCTTTAAATCCATCTCTTCAACGAGAGCCTTGTGAATGCGCGACTTAAGTTCAGTCCATGGACTCTTTCCATTTTTAACAGTCGATCCGTCAGCATTTTTTGGTTCTTCTTTCTTGGTGCCGGCATCAGTTGGCTTTGTCAGTCTCTCAAGAGTTTTCAGAACGTTTTTTTCATTGAGGCGTCTGACTGTATCAATAATACCTTTGGCAAACGGACTGCTCTTTGCAACCAGCATAACTGGTTTTTTCTGATTGAGGGCCAGAATACAGTTCTG
>DAIQAU010000090.1:0-1693 GCA_036781565.1 Bacteriovorax sp.
GTATGGGTTCGCTGGACTCTTCCACGTTTCCGTTATGACCAGTTGATGAATCTTGGTTGGGAGAGACTACTTCCACTGGGAATTGCAAACCTAATTGTGACAGTTCTTTTTGTTTATTTCAGGAATAGATAATATGGCCATTGATATATTACTCACGCTTTTGACCGTCGTGTTTTCACTGATGGTTGTTTTTTCCAAGAAAACAGTTGTAGCAGCATTTTCTCTGCTCATGACTTTGTTGGTGATCGCGATGATCTACTTCCAGCTTGGAACAGTTTTCCTTTCAGCAGTTCAGGTTCTGGTTAACGCCGGCGCGATTGCGATCCTTTTTGTGTTCGTAATGATGCTTATCAATCTTGAGCAATTTCAGAACAACAGAGAAAAAAGCAAATGGAAGCTGGTTGTTTCAACGCTCACAATACTTGTCCTACTTGGTGTTTTCGCTCTTGTAATCAACAATAACAATGAAGCTCTTTCGGTTGTGAATCTTTCAGACAACAGCATGAAGACTCTTTTTGCTAAGCTTTTTGATGTGTACTATCTGCCTTTTGAAATGGCGACAGTGCTTCTTCTTGCTTCTATCGTTGCAAGTATCGTTATCACATCTCACGACAAGCCAGAAAAACTGGAGGAAAAATAATGAGCATTTATTATTACCTATCGGCTTTTTTATTCTGTCTTGGTCTTTTGGGAACCATTTTCAAAAAAGATTTAATTTCAATTCTTCTTTGCCTCGAACTTATGTTGGGTGGAGTGGCGTTGCTGTTTATTCTATTTTCTAAAGCAACGGGCTTTCTGGATTCTCAGCTACTGGTTATCTTCATGATGATCATTTCAGCTTGTGAAGTTGCGATCGGACTATCTTTGATCATCGCGCTTTACCGCAAGAAACAAACTATTTATACAGACGACATTAAAATCATAACGGAATAAGAGTCATTATGTACGAGAACTATTTAGCACTCATTCCCTTCTTTCCATTGCTCGCTTTTTTACTCAATTCATTATTAGTTAAAAACAAGCTGAACAATGTGAAGGCCGGGCTCATTACTTTCCTGGGACTTTTCACATCCTTTATTCTTGTGATTCTTCTCTCAATTCATGTTCAGGAAAACGGACCTGTACACGTTAAGCTTTGGGACTGGATGCAATACAAGAATATTGTATTTGATATCCACTTCGTCATGGACCAACTTTCAGTTGTTCTTTGTTTGATGGTAACCGGAATCGGTTCTGCGATTGCTTTCTTCTCAATCGGATACATGGATCACGAAGAAAAAGTCGGTAAATTCTTTGCGTTTTTCGCATTGTTTGCCTTCTCAATGCTTCTTCTTGTTCTTGGAGAAAACTTCCTCGTTCTATTTATGGGATGGGAAGGCGTAGGTCTTTCTTCTTATCTTCTTATCGGGTTCTGGTACGAACATAAGAAAAATGGCGATGCCGCTAAAAAAGCTTTCCTCGCTAACCGCGTTGGTGACTTCGGGGTTGTTCTTGGAATGATCGGATACGCTCTTGTGTTCAACACACTTTCATTCCGCGATCTTCAGCATCCAGACCTGGCCGTTATTATGGCCAACAAGGAATTGTTAATTGGTTCAAGCTTGCTTCTGGTTCTTGGTGTAACTGGTAAGTCTGCTCAAATTCCTCTCTTCATCTGGCTTCCAGATGCGATGATGGGTCCGACTCCGGTTTC
>DAIQAU010000090.1:1793-4512 GCA_036781565.1 Bacteriovorax sp.
TTCCTTTGTGCTGCTTCTGTTATTTACGGATGTCACCACGAACAGAACATTTTTAAAATGGGCGGGTTGAAAAATAAAATGCCTGTAACTTTCTGGACTTTTGTCATCGGCTTACTTGCCATCGCTGGTATCCCGGGCTTTTCAGGGTTCTTCTCAAAAGATGAAATTCTTTCAATGGCATTCACTAATCCAGGTAACGGAATCTTCCTTTATTCAGTGGGATTAGTTTCTGCTCTATTAACAGCATTCTATATGACGAGAATGCTATGCCTGGTGTTCATTGTGAAGCCATCGCATGATGTTCACGATTCACATCACCACCATATCGGTGAAGATAATGGCCACGATGCTCATGAAATTCATGAGTCTCCTTCAGTGATGACAATTCCACTTATTATCCTCGCACTTTGCAGCTTTGGCGCAGGTTATGTTGGTATGCCACACCTGTTCGGCGGTCACCACAACTCAAAACTGTTCCAGACTTTTGTTGAAAAATTCACAGCGGTTCCGACTGGTCATCATCATTTAAGTGAAGAAACAGAAATCACAATGATGGTTGTAACAACAATTCTTATTCTCTGCTCGATGGGACTTGCCTGGTACATCTACGTTAAAAATGACCACGCAAGAATGCGCGATAGTCTTAAAGCGAAGTTCCTTGGTCTTTGGATGGTGAGCAATTCTAAATTCAAAGTAGATGAACTTTACGAGACAGTTATTATCAAGCCACTTTATCAAGTGGGTCATTTCCTGGTTGATATTGTTGAAACTCATGTTGTGAACGGTGTCGTAAGATTAGTCACAAAAGGAGTTAACGGCGGTGGAGCTTTCCTTGACGAAACAAAACCAGAGAAGCTTGAAATGGGAATCCTCTATATCATTATCGGATTAACCATTTTAGTAACTGCTGTTTTTAATGCATTCATTTTTAGTTAGTTAATAGAGAAAAGAGAAATATCATGGACCAACTGTTTATAATTAAGTTTTTAATTCCTCTTCTTTGGGCAATTGGATTTGTCATGGCGCCAAAGCAAAATGAAAAAGCTATCAAGCTTTTTGCCTTAATCGGTTCTTTCGTTGTCCTTGCTTACTCAATCAAAATGTATGTAGATCTGCCAGATCCAGGACAATTGACTGAGCTTTTCAAGTTTGAAATGCCACTCTTTTTTAACCTGACTTATACATTTGCAATGGATGGTCTGAGCGGCTTGCTTCTTATTCTTAATGCATTTCTTCTTGTCATGGTTGTTATTGCTACTTGGGAAATCAAAACAGAGAAGCTTCGCCTTTATTACTTCCTTATTTTTGCTCTTACATGGGCAGTTAACGGATCTCTTCTCGCTACTTCAATCTACGGATTCTATGTTTTCTGGGAAGCGATGTTGATTCCACTTTTCATCCTTGTTGGTGTATTCGGTGGGGAAAACAGAAGATACGCTTCTTTCAAATTTTTCTTAATGACAGCTGGTGGATCAATCCTCATGCTTGCAGCAATGTGCTACATGAGTGCAATGGCCTACAAACTGAACGGTTCATACGACTTGAACTATGAAGTCATCAAGTCGCTAAACTTAAGATACTCAGGTTTCTGGTCACCTCAATCACTTGTGTTCTGGGCATTCTCAATTGCTTTCTTCCTGAAAGTTCCAGTGTTCCCATTCCATTCGTGGCTTCCAGACGCCCACGTTGAAGCACCGACAGCAGGTTCCATTCTTCTTGCAGGTATTCTTCTTAAGCTTGGTATTTACGGTTTTCTAAGATTCGTTATTCCATTTTATCCACAAGCTGTTGATGCTTACAGAGACATCATTTTATATCTTGGAGCGATTGGAGTTATTTACGGCGCACTTACAGCGTGGGTACAAAAAGATATCAAGAAGCTCGTAGCCTTTTCTTCGATTTCACACATGGGTTATATCGTCATGGGTGTTTTCTCTCAAAATCCTTTTGCTGTAAAAGGCGCTATTTTTCAGATGGTCGCTCACGGTATTTCAACACCGGGTCTGTTCATCGGGGTTCATTATCTTTATACAAGAACTCATACTAAGAAGATGGATATGTACGGTGGACTTGCGAAAGTTATGCCTCGCTTTGCAGTTCTTTTCTTCTTAATTACTGCCGGATCTATGGCCGTTCCTATGACTTGTGGATTTGTCGGTGAGTTTATGATCACTGCTGGCGTATATGAACTAAATAAAGTTGTAGCGATCCTTGCAGCGACAGGTATCATTCTCTCTCCAATTTATCTTCTAAAGATGTATCACCTGACTGCCCTTGGTGAACTTCAACACGAAGAAAATAAATCTCTCACTGATCTTTCTGTTCTGGAAGCGACACCAATGATTGTCCTTTCAGCGTTAACGATCCTTCTTGGTCTATACCCTAAACTGGTTACAGTTATGTACGAAGGAACAATTAATTTTTTCACTCACTCAGGTTTATAAAAAATGGAAAACTTAACTTTTGTTGAAAACATTTTAATTTTCATCGCACTCAACGCAGCGGCTTTGCTTTCTCTTAATATAAAGAAAGTTGGCAAGCAGATCGCTTTTGGACTCAGCTTGATTGCGGCGGTTACTTTTTTCTGCATGCTCTATCAAAGAGATGTGTTTACTCTGAGCGAACTCTTCACGCTTGATGGAAACAAGGTTCTTTTACTTAAGCTTGTTTCACTTCTCAATGTTCTGATGATTCTTATCAATGGCTGGACTTCACTTGA
>DAIQAU010000090.1:4612-9042 GCA_036781565.1 Bacteriovorax sp.
CTTGGAGCTTTCCCGTTCCATGCCTGGATTGCAGATGTTTATTCAAACGTTACGCTGGGTAACCTTGCTGTTAACTTCTTCATTTCCAAAATTATTATCGGGTTTAAGTTCATCACTTTACTGCAAGTCCTGCTTCTTGAGTGTGACCCACATTTCAAAGATATTTTAATTAGAATTGTTCAGGTCATTGCCGTAATGTCTGCTTTTTACGGAAACATTATTGGTATCGTCCAGGGACAATTCAAAAGAATTATCGCTTATTCTTCAGTAGCTCATACTGGTTATATGCTGATGATGATTTGTATGAATCCTGATGAGCTGCTTGAAAAACAATTGATCAGTTATCTTGTTATTTACTCAATGACTGCAACGGGAGTTATCCTGATACTGAACCAATTCGCTCAGCTACATCAAAATAAGGATAGCAGCGACATCTTGAAGTCGGGTTTTTACCGCAATAAAGGTCTCGCGATCATGCTTTCGGTATGTGTGCTTTCACTTGGAGGGATCCCTCTGACGAGTGGTTTTGCCATGAAGTACATGATGTTCACAAATTTCTTCAAAGAAGGGTTTAATATTGAAACAACTTCTATTTTCATCAGCTCGGTTATCGGCTTAGCTTACTATATTCGTTTCGTAAGCGACTTGTTTACTGAGAACGAAGAGAAGATGAAGTTGCCTACAATAAAAACTCGATTCAGCGAAACGTTAGTTCATGCTATCATTTTATTGTCTATCTTTACTTTCGGAATTGCTCCGTCACTCTTTTTAGGGTTGAAGTAAGCTAGATAAGGATGAATGAGTGTAAAGTACAGGGTTCGTCTGCAGAATGACCGTGTTATCGGACCATTCACAGCAGAAGAAATTGGCGAACTCTTTTTAAAAAACCACATTAACGGCGATGAGCTCTGTCAGCAATTTCCAATTGGTGATTGGCGAGCTCTGTCGTCTTTTCCCAATCTCAGCGGTCTCGTTACTAAAATCCAAAAACAAAATCTCACTCTGACTAACGTTGAAAAGCAGATTGAAAAAGAAAAGACCATCATTCAAAAAGAAGCCACTCACTCAGGCCTGAAGACCTTTAAGGAATTTAAATTTGGCCGCGACGTTAACATCGATGTTGATTACGGTGAATTGGAAAAGAAATATCAGGACGCTAATCCTGAAGAACCTGAAAAAACACGCGTCGTCGCCAGAGCTAAAAAGAAAGAACCCGAAGTCGACAAGACTGTCGTTATTCCTTCCAAGGCCCAAAGACCTTTAAAAGAATCAACGGAAATGCGCAACAAGCGCATAGAAGAAAGTAAAAAGAAAGAAGAAGAAGCAAAGCCGAAAGTTCCGACTCAAGAAGAGCTTATCAATGAGAAAACTGAGTTTGTGAATCTTGCGAACATTCTTCCATCGATTAATGCTCAGTTAAGTGTTTCAGAAGTAGAGCTCGATCAAAAAGCGAAGATTGAAGAAAACAATGAGCGCATTCGTCAAAAGGAACTTCAGGAACAACTTCTTAGAGAAGCCGAAGCTGAAGAGGAAACCGAAGAGGAAGAAGAAGTTCAGCCGGACATATTTTCAGATGCACCTGTAGAGAAAAAGCCAAAGAAGAAAAAAAAGAAAGGAATGTCGATTGTCGTAGCACTCGCTTTTCTCGGAATCTTTTATGTTCTCCTGACACCAGATGAGGCTCCAAAGAAGACAGGCCCGCTTTTTGTAGATGTGAAATTTCCACTGACTCAAGAATATGAAGACAAAGCTGGGGCAAACACGGCCTTGCTTCAGGGAAGACAGCTTTACGCCAAAGGAACTTATGACAGTCGGTCTCTGGCTGCCAATCAGTTTGTTCTCTCTCTTCAGAAGCAATTCACAGGAAACGAAGCGCTTGGCGAGCTCATCCTTTCTTACTCTGAGTTGCTTGATGAGACAAAAGATTCCAAACAAGCGGCCAATACTATTTATAAGTTGATTCAGCTTTCAGAAAATAAAATGCTGAGTGATCTCAATGTAGCGACAGGAACAGCATTCTTCTTTGATAAAATCGGGAAGTATCAGACTGGTGTGAACATCGTGAAGAACTATCTTCGCGCGAAGTCTCCAGTTTCGAGCAAACTGCTTGCGTACTATCTTGATCTGCTTATTAATGCTAATGATCTGGTAGAAGCACGCAAAATTTATACTAAGCTGAAAGAAACTCCAAAAAAGCCATACGAAGTTTATTATTACCTCGCCCGTTTCAACGAGATTGATGATCAGCCGGCCGAGGCTCACAATATTATTCAGGAAGGTTTGAAGTATTACCCAAGCAGCGTTCTTCTAATGTTGAAGGAAGCTGATTTTCTATTTAAGGCTCAGGACGTAAAAAAATATGAAGAAGTTTTAAAGAAAATTCTTCAATTAAACGCTGAAGGCGCGCCTACATTTACCGCGAAAGCTTACTATCATATGGGCTTACTCAGTGCCTTGAAAAATAAGAACACAGAAGCCGCCACTTACTTTAAAAAATCTCTTGAAATAAAAGAATCCGATGAACTACGCTCAATGCTTTCTGGTCTCGATGTCAGCGGAGACAAACTTCTTCAATCTCAGATTTTAGAAAGTAAAGTTATTGATTTGTTGAAAAAATCCAAAGAAGAAGCAAAGAATGGAAATTTAGAAGCTGCGTTCACTTATTCAATTGAAGCCGTAGATTCGATGCCTGAATATGTTCCGGCCATTCTTCTGCAGACGCAATTGCAGTTGAGACGCGGGCTATTTGATTCAGCCATCAGTACTCTTCAAAAAGCAATTTCTACAAATCCAAACAACAATGTTCTGAAAAAGAATCTGGTGCTGGCTTTCATGAAAGCTTACAAGTTTGAAGATGCACAAAAAATTCTTGTTGAACTTTCACAGACCAAGTTTGCTTATGGCAATGAATACGCTTCTCTCATGGGTGACTTTTATAATGCCAATAATAATATTGGTCTGGCCGTCAGATGGTACAGCGAGGCTTTAAACCGGGATCCACTCAGCGACTACGACATGTTTCAGCTTGCTAAAATTTTTGTGAGATTAAAAAAATTTCCAGAGGCAAAAACGCGACTGGCGAAAGCTCTTTTGCTGGACCCGAAGAACTCAGATTATCTTTCACTCAATGCTGAAATTATTTTTGAACAAGATAATACAGATACAGCGATTGGATATTTAAGAGATGCTATTTCTGAAATCGGAGAAGATCCAAAACTTCTTTCTAAGATTGCCGTCTTTTATTATAAATCGGGACAGATCAAAGAATTCCAAAGTTATTATAAGAAAATTCAGGAAATGCCCAAAAAAGATGAAACGTTTTTTGAATTCCTTATTTATGCTTCAAAGCTTGAAGATAAAAAAGAAGATTACATCACTTACAGCAAAGAATTGCTGAGATTGAATCCGGGAAATTTAAAGGCCCGATTGGATCTCGGAGAATTCCTCTATGAGCAGAAACGCTATCCGGATGCGATCGCGGAATTTGAAGAAATTAAAACCAAGCTTGCCTCTTATCCGAAAGTTCACTTTATGCTGGCTAAAATTTATTTAGCAACGAATGACCTGAAAAAAGCTAAAGAGATGGCCAATAAAGAGCTAGAGCTGAACCCAAGTCTTGATTCGGCATACTTTATAGTTGGTGAAGTTGCCCGAACAGAAAAAGATTATCGTGAAGCCGTATTGAAATATGAGAAGGCCATTAGCTTGAATCCAAAATCCATTGATGCCTTAATGGCCATGGCCTGGATTCGCCTGGCCCAAAACTACGCCAGCGAGGCCATTGAGCTCTACAATCGTGCCCTTCGCGAGGATAAAAACAACCCCGAGATTCACAAACAGATGGGTTATGCTTACAAGGCGGCCGGTCAAAGAGCGCTTGCGAGAGAGAAGTTTGAAGATTATTTGAAACTCTCACCTGTTGCTCCGGATAAAGATCAGATTGAAGCTCAAATTCGCAATCTTCAGTAGATTTTCCCTCTTGTCTTTTTTTACTAAAACACTTAAGATGACTTTCTAGAATTCGGAGGATTGGCAGAGTGGTCGATTGCGGCGGTTTTGAAAACCGTTGAACCGAAAGGTTCCGCAGGTTCGAATCCTGTGTCCTCCGCCACTTTTTTCTTAGCGATCCCCTCGAAATTCGAACTTGTTCTTGGCTTTGTGGAGACATGGGAGAGTGGTCTAATCCAGCGCCTTGCTAAGGCGTCGTACCCCGCAAGGGGTACCGTGAGTTCGAATCTCACTGTCTCCGCCATCTTTTGGCTTCCCATCTTTAATAAACTTTCACAAAAATTAATCATCATACATTAAACTTATTGGATGAATAAAAAATCATACCTCATCCTGTTGTCTGCGATTATTTTCATCATAAATTTCATCTTCATGCCCAGAGAATTTAACAAAGGCGATTCATTTGCCATAAAACTCTCTGC
>DAIQAU010000091.1:0-6374 GCA_036781565.1 Bacteriovorax sp.
CCAATCTTTCTCATTTTGCTCTCGGGTTATCCGATTCTATTGCGGGTTCATTCGGGCCGCATGTCGTCAGCGAGACATTGAAGACTCTCAAAAATCTCGATCTCGATTTTCACGTACACCGCAGTCTTATGCTTCTGGAAAATATTTCGCTGGGCAAATATCAGTTAGGAATATGTACTTTCGATGAAAACCGTAAGGATCTCTACTCTGCGCATTTAATTGATGAGCCATTAGTTCTTCTGCATTCCGAATTTCGCAATAGGCCCAACCGCGCGCTCCCATTGATAACGATAGAAGAAAATTCGGCCACCTGGAAGAATGCAGGAAGTGATTTGCGAAGGGAATATCCTCTGTTTTTTCAGAACAATGTCATGTATGTTGAGTCGTTCCTCGCTGTTTATCAAATGACTAAGGTTGGCCTTGGCAATGGAGTTATCCCTCTTGGGATGGCGCGAGAGTTTAATCTGAAGAAGGAAAGTTTTAAGAAATTGAAAGTCACTCGAACAATATCCCTTGTGACAAGAAAAACGATTGCTCAGATGGATTTTTTTGATCCTTTTTATAAAGAACTTAAGAATAATATTGAACACTATTTTGAAAGATAATGAAAAAACTAGCTCTTAATTACGCCGGACATTTTTTTCTCGTTCTGGGAATTATCGGAGCTTTTCTTCCGGTGCTGCCGACAACTCCTTTTCTTCTCTTGTCTGCGTATTTCTATTCACGCACAAATCACGAACTTCATCAGTGGCTTTACAATCATAAAATTTTTGGACCTTCTCTTCGAGACTGGGATGAAAATAAAGTTATTGGATTGAAAGCAAAAATTATTGCAACCACTGCCATTGCACTTGTTTTATTCTGGAGAATTCCTCGTCTAGAAATTCATACGATTGTGAAAAGCCTGATCGTCATCGTTCTCACGGGCGTGCTGGTTTTTATCTGGTCGCGGCCTTCTCGCAGGATTTGAGTTTAAGTCCCATTGGATTAAAATCAATTTTAACTGCCTTTTGTTCGGCAAGAGATTCGCGAAGACATGGCAGAAGCTTCCCTTCTGCTTTATAGATTCCCGCCTGATTTTTAAAATCAATCATATAGATTTTTTTGGCATCGTCATAATTTACTTTAGTCACTATCCATTCTTTCGTCATTGCATGAAGAAGGGTTGAACTAAATAACATCAGGACGAACATGCTGATTTTCATTTTCATACTCATTTTCATTTTGATTTTTCTCATTCAAAGCTTCTGTGTATTCTTTCATTGTCTGTATGGCCAGTGCCATATTTTCTGCTTCAGATCTCTTTTCATCATTGTCCGGAACATAGACATCCGAAGAAGAAAACGCCACTGCAGTTCTTTGGAAATTCGCCACATTCACTGGAAATGGATAAGGTGTCTCGACAACTCCGCCTTTAACTTTTTTCCCCATGCTTTCAACCCAACCATCAACAGTCACTGCTTTTGCCGTGAGTGAAGGATCGATGACATATTTTTTTATATCGCCATTTTTTGTTTTTACATTGATCACAGGTGCAACGTGATAGTTCCACTGCACATCTGTGCCAGGAACAAAAAGAGAGCCCTTGATCCACACCTTCTCCACCGGTATTCCCATGGCCTCAAATCGTCTCGCCATGACGTGAGCGCGTGCGTAGCATCCGTCGTACTTATACCCGAAGGGAATGTCGGCCATATTTTTTGCCTGTTGAAAAAGATCCTGCACTTCTTCTTCAGTTAAATATTTAGCGATAGGTTTTGGTTTTGCTTTTTGGAGAAACTCAATATGCTTTTCCGCATCTTTGGAAAGAATCATCCCATCATAGCGACAACCAAGTCCCTGGGCCTTTTTGGCATCGACAAAGACAGAAATAACCTGCCCGTTAACCAGTGTCAGGTAATGACTAAGCTCTGCATTCACCAACCCTTGTTGAAACGTCTCTGCTATCTTTTTCTCTTCCGCAATGAGCTTTGTAACATCGTTGTTCCCGGCACAGCGACTAAGAGCTCCTTCGCGCATCGATTCCGTCATTGGATTGGTGAAGAAACTGAATGCCGATTTATTGTTTTCAAATTGTGAGGGCACAAAAAGATTTTCATCCAACGGAGAAGCTGTATAACCAGCACCATTCCAGGCAGGAATATCGTAAATCGGAGCCTCTTTTTGATTATCCGGCTCAACAACTTTTAATCCATTGAAACGCAATTCTGTCTGAGTGCCTTTAAGATTAAGAAAATAAGGACTCGCAAAATCACTTGAAACGGGAACGAAGCTCAGGATTTTTTCGCCATTGCTCCCTTTACAAGCATAAAAATTGCATTGAAGCTTAGTGTTGTATTCCGCTTCGTATTTTTTTTCTTCTTCCGTGAGTTTACGATCCTCACCTCGAACGCAGTCAAATTTTTTGTCGTCTGCCAGAATGCGTATTTTTGGTTTCGGTGCAGCTTCTCTGTCGATAAAACTTTTTGATTCCGCAATAAATTGTCTGGCGAGATCATCATCAATATCTTTTAAATTGCTGACAATTGAATTGGCCGAAATCAGTTTGCCGGCCTTTGACTCCGGTGTTTTGTAAATTCCTTCCATTCCCGCAAAATTCATTTTGGGAATTTCAAAAAGGACTTTGCCATTATCTACGACTTTGGAAATCCATTTCATTTCGGGAAATCCATCGGAATTTTTCTGGAAGGCTGCATATCCCATAGCGATTTTAGTGACGAGAATGCTATTTGCACCACTCTGGCAGTGAAAAAGAGAATCAGTCTTTTTCTCGCAAAGATAAGATTTATTTTGAATATCTACGGCGAGCTCAGCAAAAGAAGTAGAAGCACCCAGGAGCATTGATAAAGCTAAAAATATTTTCATACAAACTATCCCAGGTAATTAGAGATGGTTAATTTTTTTCCCTGATAGAACTGATGGCTTTTGCCGCAAAAAGAAATCTGATCATTTTCAACAATAACTCCGCCGCCATCAGCGCAGGCGTAAAGAGGAATGTTGGTTTTCCTTGAATGGTGAATAAGCTCAGCATCGTAGCGTTTGGAATTTTTATAGTGGGGAAAAAACTCAAAATTGACAACTCTCATTGCTGAAAGATTTTTCATATCCCAGGGATTTTCATCGCGGTCAAAATGCGGAAAGCTCGCCGTGTGGACATGTGGAGTAAGAACAATTGCGCCTGCAGAAAGTCCACACAACACTCCCCCGCGTTTTAAAAACTTGGAAAAATGAGAAAACATTCCGGCCTTTTTTAAATGCTTCAGAAAATAAAATGTATTTCCGCCGCCGAGAAAAATCAGGTCGCTTTTCATCGCCTCTTTAAGAACCGTTTTCGTATAGGGAATATCAACACAAAAATGCATGAACTTCTGAACTCCCAGCTTCGAGAATTCCTGAACAAAAAAACGGAAGTCATCTTCCGCATCGTATGAGCTGGAGGGAATGAGAGTTAATTTAGGAGATTTGACTCCTGTGAGCTCGAGGGCCCGTTGGTTGAGAAAACGATTGTCGTCTTCGCTCCCACCGGAATAGAGAACAATTTTCATATGCCGTCTCTATACTCTCTTACGATCTGGAGCATGCCTTTTACTAAGCGCGACTGCTCTTTTTCAGTTTCAAAATTCGAGGCTCTTCTCTCTTTATCCGGATTGAGATTCTGGTACTCAACGAATTCTTTTAAGATGACAGAGATCTCTTCAGCGGAAAGCTTAGGTTTTCTGTTCATGACTTTATTAACAATAGTTGTGATTGAATCCCCGGTCACACGGTCATATTTGTTGATGACCGATGAGCGCATTGAAACATCCAGTAAAACTTTTTCAGGAGCTTCTTTGAATTTTTTTGAAACCAGGTTGATCAGCTTCACGTAATTTTTTTGAAAACTTCTGATCTTAAGATCGCGTCTGAGCGTTCTCTTTAAATCTGTTTTGGTCGCATAGCTTGATTTGATGATATCAAGAAATTCGTTTTCAGAAATGCGTTCGTTTAATCCCCTGCTCAAGTAGAGTTGAGGCAATTCTCTTAAAATATCACGCATGCAGAAAATCGCGTTCCAATTAATCCCATCCGGTACTTTCTGAGGTCCTTTCACTGATTTTGCCATTTCAAAATAAGTGAAGTCATTGCGGAATTCTTCAATATCCTTGCGATGATTTTCCAGAAGGTAAGCTGTTACTTTTTGATTAAAACCGATTTTCATTAAAATGTTCCGGTTTTTAAAATCAAAAAATCTCTTTTCAAAACTTTGAATCGCATGATGATTTTTGAAATCTTCAATGGATTTTTTCTTTTCGTTTTTAATATAGTCTACAATTTGAGCGAAAGTCTGAACGATGTAACGGGCCTTCTGTTTTTGCTCTTTAATTGAGGTCGACCAGCGCTGGACATCGTCGTAGCGGTATTCATGGTGATAAAGTCCAAATTGTCGGACGGAGCCGTAATCAATAATTCCGCCATCCATTAAAATATTATCGCCGTCCCAGTCAAGCCAGCAGAAAATATATTGGTCTTCAAAATCAGCGGACATTTGTGCAAAAGTCTCCACCACTCTATTCAGAAAATAATCGTAGATGGACTTTGGATCGGCAGGTACATTTTTATAAACTTTGTTTTTGATCTGACGATCAATATAGTAATCCACCATTCTTTTCAGAGTAGGAAGATTATTTTGCTTAAGGTGATTGAACATGTGCGAAGGTCTGAGCAGGTTCTCATGAACGCGCACGTTGATCGCTATTCCTTTAGCAAATTCAATAATGGCGAGAACTCTTTCAGTTTCGAGTCCATTTTTTGCCAGAACTTCACTGAAGAACAGTGAACTTAATCCTTCATCTTTTTCAGAATAACCACAACCGTAAGAAACTGTGGGATCCCCTGTTTGATAAAACTTTTTGTTGATGTTGCAGGCAGGACTTAATTTTGTCGCTCCTGTACCGCAGCTGGAAATGTCGTAAGACTTTCCTTTGTGAGCAAGTTGCCCGTTCCAGATACTTCGTCCATCACCTGAAGTCGTCCCCTTCTTGCATGGATGCTGAAGCTGAAGATATCGGGTGGCCATATATGTATTTGGACGAATGTCTTCTTTAGGAAAGTTAAAATTATTCATCAGATCGTATTCGTTAATGATGACGATGCTGAATGTTTTTAATATTTCTTCTTTTAGTTCTTTGGTGAGTTCATCAGGATGATTTTCGGGAATGAGTCCTATTTCGCGGGCGAGATCAAAGTTGAAGAAAGCAACATTGCCACCGTGCCGTGTCCGGACCTGATATTCAACAACGGCCTCGGGCACCAGTTTTTTGAGCGGATGATTTCCATCGATTTCCTGGAACTTCGGAAATCCCGAATTCGCTTTGCTTGTTTCTTTTGATGGCCTTGACTCTTTTAATTTTGTATTTCCCATAGATCTATTTTCAGATATTCAAACAAAATTAAAATAGGCAAAACTTTCATAGCAGTTTTTGCCGATGAATTTTTCCCTAAGATCACATTTCGAGGTAAAATAGGAACTCATCTTTTTCATTTTCAGGATCATCAATGAAGCTTTGTGTGCCCTTTTCTCTTCTCCTGCTCTCTTTTGCATTCACTTCCTGCTCAAGCATTTCGAGAGAAGATTGTTCGAAAGATATGCGCGACTTTGGCTACGAACATGGCCGCAAAGGCATGAGTAATCTGCTCGAAGATGTGAGAAAGACGTGCCAAAAGCATGAACCGGCCGTTGATCTGGCCAGATATCAAACGGGCTTTGAAGCGGGCTGGACGGAGTATTGCACCCCTTTCAATGGCTATCGAATGGGTGTTAAAGGCGATCTTTATAAAAGTTTTTGTCCTCCTGAGCGAGAGGATCTTTTTCACGACCGCTTTCTGATCGGAAAAAAAGTATATGACAAAAAAGATCAGGCAAAAGAGCTGGAAGAAAAGATTCTGGACCTGTCTGAGGATGGTAAAGACCTCACCTCACCTTCCACACACGATGAACTCAATCGCTACCGAATCGAGCTGCGGGACCTGAATAAAGAAATTCAGGGCCTCGAGCAACAGGGAATGAGCAACGTTCACATTAACTAATCAATCCGGAATAAAGCGAATTTCAAGTAGCGAAGTTCTTCCATCGCAATCGGATAAGGGTGATCGAACGGCTGGCCACCGTAATAAACAAGTGTCCCGCGTTTTCTGGTTTTTGAAAAAGCTTCACGGCAGATTTCCAGAAATTTATCTGTGCCGATGTGGCTTGAACAGGAACTGGCAGCAAACAACCCATTGTTATTGACCAGTCTCAAAGATTCAGAAAAAACTTTGGTATAAGCAACCACAGCACTCTCAACTGCTTTCTGGTTAGGAGCAAAGCTTGGCGGATCAGTGATAACGAGATCCCA
>DAIQAU010000091.1:6474-8926 GCA_036781565.1 Bacteriovorax sp.
CAACTGCTTTCTGGTTAGGAGCAAAGCTTGGCGGATCAGTGATAACGAGATCCCATTTCGCTTTTTCTTTTATTCTTTCATCGATGAAAGCAAAAGCATCCTGAGCAATAGCTTCATGCTTTACTTTCAAATCATTCACTTCAAAATTGCGGACAGCTGCAGCCGTTGCGGCCTTCGCAATATCGACACTCGTCACTTCTCTTGCTCCGCCCTTCGCGGCAAACACCGAGAATCCTCCGGTGTAACTAAACAGGTTCAGAACGGATTTATCTTTACCGAACTGGCCGATGAGTTTGCGATTGTCTCTTTGGTCCAGAAAAAATCCCGTTTTGGCGGCGTCGCGGATGTTGCTGGCAAACACGCTTCCATTTTCAAGAAAAAGAACTTCTTCTTTAAGCTTGCCGTAGATTTCTACGCCTTTAATCTCTTCATCATTGCGGCGTTTATGGTACACAGTTTTTAAAAAAGGAAAATCTTGTAAAAGTTTTTCTGCAATTCCCTGATGATTCCAGAAATTTTCAACTACCGGATGGTCATGTTTAATGACTGCCGTTTCATCATAGATATCAATGGTCAAACCCGGCATCCCATCGCCTTCTCCGTTGATGAGACGAAAACTATTAGTCAGCGAATTGCGGAAATTTATTCTGAGAGCAATTGCTTTCTTCCATTGCATTTCACTCCATTGGATGAGCGTGTGCTGAACGTTGCCGGCGCGAAAAAAATGTTCATCAGATAACGACAGCATTCTGAAACGCAGCTGAGTGTCTGCCTGTACCAGGCCAATTCCCATCACTTCGTTTTTAATCTTTAAAAGGGCAAGACCGCCTTTAGTTTTGTCATTCTTGTCAAAACAATCAGCAAAAATCCATCTGTGTCCGCGCTTTAAGTGCTTGGTGACATCGCGAATAAGAGAAATTTCAGGAATTTTTCCTTCGGGAATATTGATCAGTAAATTTGAGTTTGTCATAAAAGGTCCGGTAAACGGTGAGGTTTTCACCATGATACTACACTTTAATGATGTTGGCGACGGCGGAAGCAATAACTAAAGCTGCCCCGGCAAGCTGCAAGCTTGAGAGCTTGTCACCCAAAAAAAGAGCAGAAAACAAAATAGTGATAGGCGCTATCGTGTAATAGGCCAGACCGGTGATATTGGGTGAAAGAGTTGAAGATATTTTGGCCCATAAACTATGAGCGACTAGAGTCCCGAAGACGGCCATAAAGATCATCGCAGACCAATCAACCGGCCGCAATGACCAATGGGTTTCCCCAATAAAAAAAAGAAAGAAAACCAGCGCTCCGGCAAATTGAGAAAAGATTCTCGTTTGCTGGTTAAACTCACTTGTTTTTTTGTGCATGACCGGAATCAGGGCAAAGGAAGTTGCGCTTAAGAGAGCAAGCACGATCCCGACAGTCATCTCATTATGAAAATTCCAGGACGGAATAATCATGACTATTCCGACAAAAGACAAAAAAAGACAAACGACGTCTTTTTTTGTGATGTGGTGACCAAGAAACAACGTTCCGGCAATAATCAACTGTATACCGTAAGTAGACAAACCAAGAACACCGATGGAAGGACCGCCAATCTTTACCCCATAGGCATAAGTTAACCAGTGAATAAAAAAAATGAATCCAATCAGCCAGAGCTTTGCCCCTTCTCTGGTGAAAAATTTGTGAAAGGTTATTTTCTTTCGCCAAATGAGAGAGAGTGCCCCCACCGTAACAAGAAGCCTGAAGAGACAAATAGTCAAAGGAGTCGCAGTCGTATACTTGATCGCAAGTGGAACAAATGCGAAGATTAAAATGGAAAAAAGTCCTTGAAGAAACATCCTTTCATTAGAAAGCATTTTAGACCGGAGATCAACATGCAAGATACAACCACAATCCCTCATAGAGTAAAAAGATTGCATGAATGTGTCGTTTGCAAAAATAAATTCCAGACGAGAGAAGTGGAACCTATTGATACGATCAGTGAATCTCTTTTTAAAACGATCAAGACTGTGGTTCCTGATCTGGATGAACACGGCTATATCTGCCTCAACGATTTAAACAAGATCCGACGCGATTATTTCAAACAACTCATCAAAGAAGAAAAAGGTGATCTGACTGAAGTTGAAAATGCTGTCTTCGAAGCCTTGAGAGAGCATGAAATACTATCGAGCAGTGAACTCAGAAAAGCGCAGAAGAGAAAAACATTTGGAGAAAAGCTCTCCGATAAAATTGCAGAGTTCGGTGGTTCGTGGACTTTTATCATTCTTTGTCTTTTCTCACTGGCCATTTGGGTCACCTGGAACAGCCGTTCAAATTTCCGTTTCGATCCCTACCCTTTCATTCTTCTCAATCTCTTTCTTTCATGCGTCGCTGCTCTTCAGGCCCCAATCATTATGATGAGCCAGAACCGCCAGCAAGAAAGGGATCGCCTGCACCAGGAGCAGGATTATAAAGTGAA
>DAIQAU010000092.1:0-1662 GCA_036781565.1 Bacteriovorax sp.
AAAGGGCGATTACAAATTGAATCTCGAAATTCCTGAACAATTCCTGAGCAAGAAAGATACTGTTAAATATGGTCCAAGAGACAATCTGGTTTTTGAAGCTCTTTCCGCAACTAAAGACGGAGCGACTCTGTGGGTTGGAGCAGAAGAAGCTCTCTCTCAAGACGACAGAACTTCAACTCCGTCGTATGACAGTACTTTGCGATTAATTCAATACAAGGGATTGAAGCCGGTAAAACAAGTTGCATACAAACTGGAAAAAGTTCCGAGCATTAAAGTGGCAGGGCTCACTGTAGGCGAAACGGGACTTTCAGACATTCTCTCCGTTGACGACAATCATTTTTATTCCATTGAAAGAAGTTATTTACCTCTTGCAAAAAAAGCGGTGATCAGACTTTTCTACAACACCGTGACAGACAAAACGACTGACATCTCAAAAATGGATTCCCTTAATAAAAGCTTAAAAGAACTTAAGCGTGTAGATAAAGAAATGATCGCAGATCTTGAAGATTTTAAGAATCAAATGAGTCCTAATTTTCAAAATCTTGATAATATTGAAGGCATTTGTTACGGACCAACTCTCTCAAACGGTCACGAAACTATCATTCTTGTGAGCGACAATAATTTTAAAAAGAATCAGCGCACACAATTTCTGGCCTTCGAAATTCTGCCCTAAATAAATTTTGACAAGACATCCGCCAGGTCGTAATCAGAAGCTCCTACTAAAAGGAGCTTCTATGAAATCGACCTTCTTTTTAAGCTTTTTAATTCTCTCTTTTACAACGCTCGCTGATGACACTTGCTTTAAAGTGACACTTCCCAACCAGGACATTGAGTTTCTTTGCGGACACAATCATTCAACTCAAATCAATCTCTCTGGGTTCAAGGAGTCGGACATTTGCTTTGTGGGAAGCGCTCAAGGTCTGGTCGATAAAATCAATGCGGCCTTGTTCAAAACAGCTGAATACAGCGTTTCTGAAGGCTCTAAGCTTAGTGGTTACGAAGTTCAGGCTACTTTTACCGGACTTGATAAAAAAAGCGCTAAAAAGGTCATTCATAAGTGTGAGTAAAATTTAGCCTTCTTTTTTTAAATTCTGTCTAAAGTTTTGACAGGGGTTAAAAGACTAACGGCCCCCATTGCTTGAAGGCTTTCTAACCTACCGTTACTCCTGATCATCATTCTGGCACTCTCCTTGCTCTTACTAACCACAAGAGTCTTTAAAAAAGAGAGTTCAATATGAAAGCATTATTTATCTTCGTCCTTACTATGATCACTGTAAATGCTCAGGCGAGTATTCTTTGTCATACACCAAGATCAAATAAAATTTTCGAAATTAAAGATGCAAAAGTAACCTTCTTTAATGAGTTCGATACAACTGCACACAGAGAATTAGCTTCTGTTGTTTCAAGAAACAGATCTAACGACAAAGGACTTACCAAAGTCGTTGAATTTGAAAATCAGAAACACACTATTCACATTGCAGACGCAGCTCATTTTTCAGATGTTGATGATTACATCATTATCAAAGCGAAATCTGGTCATGAAGTGACTTACCCGATTTCTTGTGAACAAAAATAAAAAATAGAATTCGTTCTGGTGTTCCCCCCACATCAGAGCTTTGCAAGGCCTTGTCTTTTTTCCCCTAAGAGACTGGGCCTTTTTTT
>DAIQAU010000092.1:1762-5148 GCA_036781565.1 Bacteriovorax sp.
ACTGGGGAAATCAGAAAATGAGGAGGCAGTTGCCTTCTTCAAAGGCTTCGATGCTTAATGATGTTTCGTTTTCCAATGTCATTGCCTGGTAGGCTTCTAGAGGCACTCCATTGACTGCTATTTTTCCCTTGAGATTTAGGATTGAGCATGGGCGTTTCAGTGAAACCGCGGTGAAATACTTTTCGTTGTTGTTTTGATTTAACAATGAGAGAGAAAAATCGCGGTGGGTGCAGATATCTGCTCGTCCGTGTTTTTGAAAAAGATTTTTCTTATGTTGAAAAAAATCCAATTTATTTTTTTCAGCAGCAAAATTAATCACGTCTAAAGATTTTTCCACGTGAAGATCGCGTGGCTGACCTTTTTCGTCAACGCGATTCCAGTCCCAGACGCGGTAAGTGATGCCGGAATTTTGTTGGACTTCGGCAAGAGTAATATTTTTTCCGATGGCGTGAATGCTTCCCGCGGGAACATAGAAAAAATCGCCAGGTTTTACTTCATAAAAATTCAACAATTCATTGACCGGCTTTTTTTCCTCTAGGGCCTGTTCCAGTGTTTTTCTTTCCACACCTTCTTTTAAACCTAGATAAATGCCAGCTCCAGGTTCCGATTCAAGAATGATCCAGCATTCCGTTTTGCCGGAAGAATTTTCATTTAATCGTGCATATTCGTCGTCGGGATGCACCTGAATCGAGAGTTCATCTGATGTATCGATAAATTTCGCCAGATACGGCAAAGACTCTTCGAAAATCTCAAGCGTTTCGCCTACAGGAACGTTGGAATGTTCAAGCGAAAGCTGTTTCCAGCTTTGCAGTTTCTTTCCGCCCCAGATTTTCCGGACTATAGATGGTTTGTGAACCTTAATCATATAAACGTTAAATTCCTTATAGAGTTGGCAGTATTCTCTCAAGCTCTGATCGAACTTTCAAGGCTCTATCATCGCTAAACCGGCCATTCGCTTTTCCCTTTAAAATAGAGCTATGAGAAAGCCCATTCCCGCTCTTTATTTATTTAACAATATCTTCTATCCACAGACGATGATCCCGCTTTCAGTGAATGATGAAACGTCACAGAAGATGCTGTTAAAGTGCTTTGAACAAAATGCGGAACTCGTCCTGTATTATCCTCATGCCCGTTCTAAAGGGGTCGCAACATTGGGAAAAATTCTGATGATTGACACCAATCAGGATGGAAGCTTGAGCGTTATCGTTCAAGGAATTATGCGTGTGAAGCTGCAAAACCTTGTTCAGCAAGAACCGTATCCGCTTTATCTTGTCGGTGATTATCATGATCATGAAGAGAAGAATCAAACCCTCAGAGACTCTCCATTAGAACGTCTCCATCTTGTTCTTGAACGCTGGCTCACCCGTCACGTTCACTCTAAAGTTGAGCGGGACCGCTTCATGAAGGACATCAGTTCTCCGGCAAAGTTGATCAACAATCTATGCATGCTCGTCATTAAAGATATTGAGCTCAAGCAAATTTTTCTGGAGAGCACTTCGCTTTTAGATCGCGTGCGGATGATGAATGCTTTGCTTGTGGGAGATACTCCAGAATCGGAAGATATAGAAATGTGCGAGGCGATCAAAAATTTTGAACGCCTCGAAATCGATCAGTATAAAACGGCTTCTTAAAAAACTGTGACGATCATGTTCAGGAGGAAAAGACCCAATCCTGAGATCACAGGAATACAAAGATTGTCGTCAACGAATTGAGAACAAAGTTCTGAAATCGCTCCAATAATCCCTGCTACAATTGCAAACATAAGAAGGCTCATGCTTGGGCTCGCGTAAATCAATCCGTAAACCAAAGTCACAATATAGCAGACTGAAAAAGCTGCAATCGTTCCTTGTAGAGATTTGTTCGGAAGGATTTTATCGCGTCCGTAAAGAATTCCGCAGAATGAAGCGATCGGATCAGCAAAGATCAGAAAGAGAACCGAAAGGATCGCAATTCTCTCCGGAAAGAAGAAAAGCGAAAGTGAAACACCGAGAGCATAGAACGGAAGTCCGCTCACAGAGTTTTTTTCTGATTCACGCATAACTGGTTTCAAGACGATCATGACCAGTTGATTCATTTTTTCATTTCTCAGACGAAAGTATTCAACGAGAAATGCGCTGGCAGAAACGATAAGTAAAATAGCTGCAACAGATTCAATTGTCAGATGAGATTTGTAGTAAGCAGCAAGTCCGATAAGGCCCGTGGCCATGTGCCATAGCTTCCGAGCTAGGTGCAAATCAGTACGTAGACGAAACGGCGACGATACTCTGACTTGCGATAAAAGGGCTTGTCCCATTAGAAGGCTCCTAAGATTCCAGGTCGACCAAGTGAGATGGTCACCTATTTTTTACAAGTATCTAATTTGTGAATTAGCTTACAGACTTCCGGGATTTCTGTAAATCTCTCTGCATTATTTACAACTTTAGTGGTTCCAAGGACTTTGGTATTTTTTCCGTTACATTCCTAGATTTTTCTTCCTATAATATTTTAAAACATCTGCTAAGATTATGGATCGAAGCTTTTGGCAAAGGATGGAATCTTGTGTCTATTTTAAACGATCAAGCGGGCCCAAATAGTGGTTTAAGTGGTGATTTTCAATCACATTTGGGAACTCAGAGACAACAGCAAATATGGGCCATCGGTGGCGGTAAAGGAGGCGTTGGGAAATCGCTTGTTACGGCGAACCTCGCTATTTGTTTAGCGCTCATGGGACACAAAGTTGCTGCCATCGACCTGGACTTAGGGGGTGCGAATCTCCACACCTGTCTAGGCGTTCCTATTCCTGAAAAAACTCTTTCTGATTATTTGTCGAAAAAAGTTAGGAGCCTTAACGAACTTTTGACTCCAACGGCGATCAATAATTTGTATATTATTTCTGGTGCTCAGGATGATCTTGGGATCGCCAACTTAAAACAAATGCACAAAGCGAAACTTTTAAATCAACTTGGAGAGCTTCCGGTTGATTATGTTTTACTCGATCTTGGTGCCGGAACAACTTTCAACACAATCGACTTTTTTATTTCTGCGGATCAAGGAATCATCACGACTCTTCCTGAGCCGACATCTATTGAAAACTCATACCGTTTTATTAAATCCGTTTATCACCGTAAATTAAAAATGGCCGAAGAGCTTTTAGAGATTGGTCCACTAATTGATCAGGCGATGAACGCGAAAATTTCCCAGAACTCAACTCCTGCTGATCTGATTAACCGAGTAATCGAAATTAATCCGGTAGTCGGTCAGAAACTTCGCTCTGAAATTAATAAACTTCACCCGCGATTAATCATTAATCAAGTTCGCACACAAGCCGATATTGATATTGGTTTCTCCATGAAGTTAATCAGCAAGAAGTATTTTGGAATCAATCTCGATTACGTTGGCTACCTCGA
>DAIQAU010000092.1:5248-8901 GCA_036781565.1 Bacteriovorax sp.
TGATGAGTCCGGAAGAATGTAGAAATGTTCTTGAAATGGTCGAAGAAGCTTATTCAATTCTTTCTGATCCTACGAAAAGAAAAAGATATGACGAAGCTCGCGGAATTAACCGTGAGTTCAATACAATGAATTATAATGCGCTTGCCGACAGAGTGCCTCAAAGGAGCGAAGTCCGCACGGAAAGAACAGAAATTTTTCCTGCAAGCTCGCCCGCTTCATCTGTCAGTTCTATGCTTCGCGATGAATTTACTCTGGGAACAAACGCCAACACAGCTCAAACGAGCGGCCTTTCACCTAAACAAGAACAGACTTTGTCCAACACAACCACTAACGTCACAAAGCTTGTGACTCAAAAAAGATTCGCTCTCGACTATGTTATCAATGCTGAATTCGAAAAAGAGATTGAAGACGCGACTGAATTTACAGGCGACTTTCTTCGCAAAATCCGCGAATACAAAAGTGTTGACCTTGAACGCTTAAGTGATATGACTAAGGTCTCAAGACTTTATCTTCAGGCCATCGAAAGTGAAGACTACGACAAGCTGCCAGCTTCCGTTTACGTGCGCGGATTTGTTTTCCAGTACGCTAAATGTTTAAAGCTCAAGCCGGAAGTCGTGGCCAATTCTTATGTTGCCCGCATGAAGAAGTTAAAGCCTTAATCACTTAACTTTAAAAAACGGAACAATCGTGAACGACATTTCTGAAACAAATTCCGCTGACCTCGACAGCGATTCAATAAAACTGACAATCACAGAAGAAGACCGCGCAGCTT
The DNA here is from genome assembly GCA_036781565.1 of Bacteriovorax sp. Lineage (GTDB taxonomy): Bacteria > Bdellovibrionota > Bacteriovoracia > Bacteriovoracales > Bacteriovoracaceae > Bacteriovorax. Next base: position 6,021 of record DAIQAU010000092.1, read on the forward strand.
ATAAGCGTTTTGATCAATACCTTGCTGAAAAGGGTGGCGGTCATTCGCGCACTTTTCTCAAAAATCTTTTCCTCGAAGAACAGATTGTGGTCAGTGAAGAATCGCCAGTTCAACCCAAGCTTGAATTAAAAAGAATGCCGCCGGCCGGGACGATTGTGGAAATTCTTGTTCCACCTCCACTTCCCTCCTCTGCTGATCCTGAAAATATTCCTTTGGAAATTTTGTACGAAGATGAACATCTCGTTTTCGTCAATAAGCCCGCGGGCCTAGTCACTCATCCGGCACCTGGTAACTACACAGGCACGCTCGTCAATGCCATTTTGTATCACTGCAAAGACATTAAAGGTGTAGGTAATGAAAAGCGTCCAGGAATTGTTCATCGACTGGACAAAGGCACGAGCGGCGTCATGGTCATTGCCAAAACTCAAGCTTGTCATGAAGGACTAGTTCTCCTGTTTTCAACTCATGATATTGAAAGAAGATATGAAGCCCTCATCATGAGAGGCCGTTGTCAAACTTACGGAACGCTTGAAAGTATGATCGGAAGGGATCCGCACAATCGTTTAAAAATGAAGGCCAGCTCTTCTCGCGGAAAAAAGGCCATCACTCATTACAAAGTTCTGGAAATGTTCGACAGACATCTTCACATGGAATTTACGCTCGAGACTGGGCGCACTCACCAGATTCGTGTGCATACTTCTGATCTCTTAAAAATGCCGATTATCTGCGATTCAACTTACGGCTCACCTAATGAACAGTTTATGAAATTAGGCCCACAGCTTAAAGAATTGATCGGTGATTATCCGTATCCATTTCTCCATGCAAAAGTTCTGGGTTTAGTTCACCCTATTACCGGCGAAAAATTGCGTTTTGAAGTTCCACCGCCTAAACTATTTCAAGACGTCCTCGAGCTATCAAGGAAAATAGTAACGCCGGTGTAACCATCATGGCCGATGCCAACTGTGTTTTTGAAAAACAACTTCCGCGTGGTAAGTTCTGTATTTATCAATCGCGACCTTCTTTTGCTTTACTCAAAGTAAAGCAGACTCATTCTGATATTGTTCATGACGAAACGAACTGCCAGGAGATTGAAGGCGACGGAATAGTTGGCAGCAGCAAAATGCCAATGGCAATTTTAACAGCGGACTGTTTGCCAGTGCTCATTCTTGGGGAAAACGGCCACGCTTTTGTTCACGCGGGCTGGAGAGGACTTCACAATCAAATTTTAAAGGACGGGAAGATAGCCGCTCTCAAGCCATTCTACGCTTTTGTAGGGCCACACATCAGTAGCCGTCATTATGAAGTGCAGGAAGATTTTAAAAACAATTTTCCGCAAGATGGCGATGCTTTCAGTAGTCGCGAGGGAAAAATTTATTTTGATATGGACATTGTTGTCAAAAGACAACTTGCCTCTTTCTATCCTGGCATTAAAATTGAAATTTCTGAACTTTGTACTTTTGAAGAGTCACAACTCTTCAGTTATCGGCGTAATAAAACGACAGATCGAAATTGGAATTTATATATCCCCTAAACGGTAAACGGAGTTAAAAATGTACCATTCGTCAGTTTACAACGACAAAAAAATCAACACGACCATGATCGTGTTAGTGCTCGGTGCTCTCATGCTCGGGTTTTCACTTTATCTTACTCAACATTATTTTGATTTGAGATTCCCGACTGGACTTGAAAGCAAATCGCTTTGTAATGTGAACAGTTTTTTTAACTGCGACAAAACAACTCTCTCGGTTGTTGGAAACCTTGCTGGTGTTCCGATTGCAGCTTTCGGTGCCATCATTGGTGCTCTTATGATGATTGGGGTGATCTTTAAAAATGAAGATTACGAAAGAACGATGTTCTTCACATTGGGAGTGAATTTCATTGGCTGTATTTTACTTTTCTTGTTCTCACTTTTGGTTCTTAAAGGACTTTGTCCTTTCTGTACTCTTTACTACATAGTTTCAGGTCTTGCTTTCCTTCTCTTCTTCAGAAAAAGCCATAACTGGAAACCTGCGCCAGGTTATCTCGTTTCTTTTGCTGTTGTCTTTATCGTGGTGGGATTCGGTCTGCGAAATACTGTTGCTTCAAAAGCGCAAGCGCAGAATGAAGTAGCGGGCGATTTGATCAAGCAATTTTACTCTCTTCCTGATCTGGGATCGCCAAAAGTTGCATCAGATTTTAAAATTGCCACAGCTGCAGACGCTCCAATTAAAATGGTGATCTTTTCAGATTTTGAATGTCCAGCTTGCCGCGCTCTTTCGCAAGTCATTCCTCAAATTGCCGCTCGTTACGAAGGAAAAATTGATATCCAATATTTCTTTTATCCGCTCGACAACAGCTGTAACCCAAGCATGGAAAGACCACTTCACCAATACGCATGTAAAGCTGCATACGCCGCTGCTTGTATGCCTAAAGAGGAGTTCGCCAAAGCTCACGATGAAATCTTCGCGAATCAGGATAAATTTGAAGCGGGATTCGTTGATCAATACATCAAGGACCATAAACTTGAAACTTGTGTAGCTGATCCAAAAACTAAAGATAAAGTTGTTGAGCTAATCAGAGCTGCTGATCCATTTAATGTTCGTTCAACTCCAAGTTACCTCATCAACGGTGTGAAGATTGAAGGCGTACTTCCACCAGACCAGATGTTTGCCATCATGGATGAGATTTTAAAAAGAGCAGGCAAATAAGCGCCGGCATTTTCCAGAATTGATTTTTCTTTCATGACCCGCTCTAATTCAGAGCGGGTCATTTCAATCAGAACATCACGTTTATCAATGTCTTTAATTTTATCTGCCGGTATCCCCATTCTTTTATAAAGTCGTGCATGAATTTTCGAAGTAAAAATAAACACGCGCGAAATTGATTTATCCTGAGTGATTAA
>DAIQAU010000093.1:0-6487 GCA_036781565.1 Bacteriovorax sp.
CTTTTCAATGAGCAGGAAAGTTTCGTCAATTATCTGCTTCAATCACACGGAGTCGAAAAATTCGACGTTGTTAAAATGATCGCTCATGGAGTTGACAGGCCGGTAAACAGCGAACCGAGTGTTAATGATCAGATTCGAGAAGAGCTTGGCGAAAAACAACAGGCAAAGCAGAGTGCTTTAGAGGAATATTGTTTAAATTTAAATCGTGAAGTCGAGCTGAACAGAATTGATCCGATCATCGGACGAACTGAAGAGATAGAAAGAGTCGCTCAAATTCTTTCAAGAAGAAGAAAAAATAATCCGCTTTTAGTCGGCGAGGCCGGAGTCGGTAAAACGGCCATTGCTGAAGGACTTGCTTACAGAATTGTGAAAGGTGAAGTTCCTGACGTGTTAAAAAAAGCGACGGTCTTCAGTCTCGATCTGGCCAGTCTTCTTGCCGGCACAAAGTATCGCGGTGATTTTGAACAAAGACTCAAGGCCGTGATGAAAGAATTGACTGCCTATAATGATGATGGAAAAGGAGAGGCGATACTCTTTATAGATGAAATCCACACAATCATGGGCGCCGGTGCAACTTCCGGAGGATCGATGGATGCCTCCAATCTTTTGAAGCCAGCGCTTAGTTCGGGACGATTGAGATGTATCGGCAGTACGACTTACGAAGAATACCGAAAGCATATTGAAAAAGATGCGGCCTTCAGCCGCCGCATGCAGAAAGTAGATGTCAATGAACCGACACTTGAAGATACATACAAAATACTGATCGGGCTTCGAAGTAAGTTTGAAGAACATCACAATGTGAAATTTTCTAATGCGATCATTAAGCTCATCGTCGATCTGGGCAACAAGCACATCACTGACCGCAAGAATCCCGATAAGTCCATCGATATATTGGATGAGGTCGGCGCGATGATCCGAATCCTTCCCGAACAGAAACGCCATACAAATGTAACGAAGAAAGACGTTGAAACAATTGTTGCGGCAATGGCAAAAATTCCTAAAATGTCTGTTCATAGTGACGAAAAGGAAAAACTTAAAAATCTTAAGTCGAATCTGAAGTTGCTTATTTTCGGCCAGGATGATGCCGTCGAAAAAGTGTCGGATGCTATCTTGCTTTCACGTTCAGGTCTTGGTCATGAGCAGAAGCCTATCGGCTCTTTCTTGTTCACGGGCCCGACGGGTGTTGGTAAAACTGAACTCGCAAGGCAACTGGCGCGCGAGCTCGGCGTTCATCTTGAAAGATTTGATATGTCTGAATACATGGAAAAGCATTCCGTCGCAAAACTGATCGGTGCTCCTCCAGGTTATGTTGGACACGAAGGTGGCGGACTTTTGACGGATGTAATGAAGAAGCACCCGCATGCTGTTCTTCTTCTGGATGAAATTGAAAAGGCCCATCCCGATGTCTTCAATATTCTTTTGCAGATCATGGATCACGGAACTTTGACAGATTCTCATGGCAGATCTACTGATTTTAGAAATGTTGTCATAATTATGACATCCAATGCAGGCGCAAAAGAGATGGAATCGGGTTCAATCGGGATCAACAAAGAGGCCGGAGCTCAAAGTTTTAAGCGCGATCAGGCCATCAAGAACTTTTTTACGCCTGAATTTCGCAATCGTCTCGATGCCATCGTCCATTTCAACAAGCTCGGCGATAATCAGATCCTCAAGATCGTCGATAAATTCCTTATTCAGCTTGAAACAAGGCTTGCAGAGAAGAACGTAGAGCTTAAAGTCGACGATAGTGCCCGCAAACATCTTGCCAAGATCGGTTTTGATCCTCAAATGGGCGCCAGACCGCTCGCCAGAATCATCGATACAGAAATTAAGAAGCCACTTTCTCACGAAATTCTTTTTGGAAAGCTCGAAAAAGGTGGTGTTGTTGTTGTTTCATTCGATGAAGTTCACCAGAAAATCGCCTTCAGCTTCCCGAATTAGGCATTTTTTTACCCTTCAACCAACTTTTTTTTCATCTCGAGGTCTTCATCAAGAGGTCCTCGAGAACTTTTTTAAAAAAATATTTTAAGAAATTTTCTGAATGTGGAAAACGAATGAAACATGCATGAATAGTGCATTTCATCGATTCATACAGAGGAGAGAAGATGCTTGAAAGAGTGCTTTTGAGTGCAATTGATGAAAAAAAAATTAAAGCTTATGAAAAAAAAATACGAAAAATGAATCAAACATGTAATTTTTTGTTTGCACGAAAATAAAAAAATGTTTATTCTTAAAAAAAGAATAAAAACTTTTGGAGGATTTTATGGCTGTTAAGAAAGCAACAAAGAAAGCTGCTAAGAAAGTAGCAAAGAAAGCAACAAAGAAAGTAGCTGCGAAAAAAGCTACAAAAAAAGTAGCTAAAAAAGCTACAAAAAAAGTAGCAAAAAAAGCTACTAAAAAAGCTGCTAAGAAAGCTTAATTTTTTAAGCGACCTAGTTAAAAAAGGGACCTTCGGGTCCCTTTTTTATTTGTACCAAGACCCGAAAGAAGTCCAAAAAATCTGATTTTCACCACTCTTTTCCTGTAATTCTTGCCCCAAAGTCACCATTACATTTACAAGCAACCCTCAAACTGTTACCTTCCATGCCACATTCATTTTAACGTAGCTGATAAGGCTTTTTAACAGGGTAAACTTATGGCAACCGGTCTTGGTACAAGAGGCAATGGTCCTCGCGAACAATCTATTATTGATCCGCTTACAGGCGAAAAAACTGTAGTGATGGGCGATCTGGTCTTTCCTCCGCGCAAAGTGTGGATGAAAACCTTCGGCTGTCAGATGAACTATCACGATTCGGACAGAATCGTATCCCATCTGGCCGATTTGAACTTTTCAAAAACAGAAGAATTGGATGAAGCAGACCTGGTTCTCTTCAATACATGTGCTGTCCGAGATCTTTCAAACAACAAGTTCTATTCCCAGTTAGGGGAAATGAAGCATGCCAAGAAGAAAAAAAACGGTCTTGTGGTCGGTGTTGGCGGTTGCGTGGCCCAAACAGAAGGAAAGGAGCTTGTTAAAAAATACAGGCACCTCGATTTTGCTTTTGGAACGGACGTCATCGACACAATCAACGACATGGTCTTCAGGGTCTATGCCGGCGACAATAAGTTTACGATCAATTCATGGGACAGAAGCGAGAACTTCTCGATTGAAACGAAAGTAACAGGGGATTCGCCTCAGGCCTTCGTCAATATCATCAAAGGCTGCAACAAATATTGCACATATTGTATCGTTCCTTATACTCGCGGTAAGGAAAGATCCCGCAAACTGGCCGAAGTTGTCGAGGACGTCACAAAGCTGGTGAAGTATCAGGGCGTTCAGGAAGTGACATTGCTTGGCCAGAACGTTAATTCCTACGGAAAAGAAAATGGCGAGTCGCTTGCTCAGCTCATTACAGAGCTTGATAAAATCGACGGACTGGAAATCATCCGATACACAACATCTCATCCTTATGATGTAAGCGATGACCTGATTGCGGTCCACGGCACTTCAAAAAAACTTTCAAAGCATCTGCATCTTCCGGTTCAATCTGGTTCTGCAACTGTTCTTGAAAGAATGCACAGAGAATATACACCTGAACATTATTTAGGATTGCTGGAAAAACTCCGCAAAGCCCAGCCTGAAATCGTTCTTTCAACTGATATCATCGCGGGCTTCGTGAATGAAACTGAAGAAGAACATCAGGAGACGATCGATCTTCTGGATAAAGCTCAGTTCGACTTTATTTATTCATATGTTTATTCGAAACGAAACAAGACTCGTGCCGCGAAGATGGATGATTCACTTGATGATGAAACCAGAGGAAGACGTCTTCGTGAAATTCAGGCTCATCAGCTGAAGATTCAGGATAAAATTCACCAGACAATGGTGGGAAAAACTTATCGTGTTCTGGTTGATGATGAAGGAAACATGGGCGGTGTGAAGAAGTGGAAAGGGCGTACAAACTGTAACAGAATTGTCCACTTTAGACCTGAGACTGAAGAGAAAAACTACAAATGGCACTGGGTAGATGTGAAAATCACGTCGGCCACGGCCCTTTCATGTCAGGGTGAACTGGTTGCCGATCTAGGAAGAACAGCACCTTCTCTTCAAGGCAAGTAATTAAACAACATTAGAGAGGGGGAATTTCTTCCCCCTCTCATCTCTCTCTCTCAGTTGATAAAATAAAGTCAGCTGAGGTGCTCGTGAAAACAAAAATCTTCTTTCTTTTATTATCCTTATTACCAATATGTTCGATGGCCGGAATTTATGAATTAGATTTCGATTATGGTTACGATAGGCAAATTTTTGGGATTAACAGGCAAAACAGTGTCATCAGCAGAAATTATACTATTGGATTTTCCAGTTATCTCTTTGACCTGACGGCCCTCGATTTTAACGTTTCAAATAATCAGGATGTGACCAGTCAAAACGATCGCATAAATGTAGCGACTGGCTATGATCTCGTTTCTCAGCAGACGAGAGTGAGAACAAATGTTTACGGCGTTGGTTTAAAACAAATGCTTGCCGGGCGTGGTTCGCGCATCATACCGGTTATCAGCGCAGGTTATGCGAGAGAATTTATTACTTCGGGCGGCGATATCACCGTCGAAAACACAGCAACAAAAGTTCAAACTGTTTATAATCAGACAGAAACCAAGCAGCGCTATAATTCTGTGTTTGGCTCTTTTAGTTTACAAATAAAATTGACCGAGAGATTCTCGTTAAAAGGATCAGTGCGGACGCTGTTTCCTGCATTTGAATTTAACAAGGCCAGGGATAACCTGAAATACCTCGTCGGTTTTGCATGGATTTTCTGAAAAAGAGCCTCATTGTTGCTTTTTTCATCAGCCTCATCGGCTGCGCCAAGCTCGATTATATTTATGAGCAAAGTGTAGGGCAGTTGTCTTTGCAGACGCGTGCAAAGAACAATGAAGAAATGTTGAAAAATGTGCGCGTGCCGAAAGATCAAAAAGAAAAAATCCGAAAAATTCAGGAGCTGAAAAAATATTTTTACCGCTACTGGGGGAAAAAAGAAACTCCCATTTATTCGCAAACGACCATGCTACAAGGCAAGGCCGTTACTTACCTCGTCGTTGCTTCTGCTTTTAACGAGATTAAGCCTGTCGACACCTGCTTTCCGGTAATGGGATGCTTTCCTTATCTGGGATTTTTTAACCTTGCTTCCGCCCGAGATTTTGCCAAATCTAAGGAAGAAGAAAGTTATGTCACCTGGGTTCGTCCAGTGTACGCTTATTCAACGCTTGGGTATTTTACAGATACAATTCTTTCCTCTTTTTTTCATTATAGTGATTACGAACTGGCTGAACTTATTTTTCATGAATTGTTTCACACCATTTTCTTCGTCAATAATCAGGTGGAAATGAACGAAAACCTGGCCAATTATTTCGCTAAAGAGATGATGGAAATCTATTTCAAGGATACGAATCAGCTGGACTATCTGCGCATTCAACAGAAGGAAGAAATAGAGAACAAAGTTCTGCGGAAAACAGTGGTTAATCTCACCTCAGAACTCCAGGATCTTTATCAAAAGTTGCTGCCTAAAACAAAAGAAGAAGCGCAGGTTATTCTGGATGAGTTTATGGATAAGAGGTTCCGTCCTGAAGTAATGAAAAAGTGCCAGGATCAGAATATTGCCCCTAAGGCCTGTTTTCCGCTCGAACGTCAGTGGAATAATGCGAGTTTTGCGGCCTTCCTTACATATGAAAAAAAATCTGATGATCTGGAGGGACTACAGAAAAAACTTGGGTTAGACTTGAAAGGGTATTTTGAGTTCATTTCCAAGAAATATCGGGAATACGAAAATCAATCAGAGGTCTCAGATTTTTCACTGTACCTCTTCAGATAGAGGTCTTTCATGAAGCACATTCTTTTTATTGATCCGCTGGAAAAATTAAATCCGAAAAAAGATACATCTCTTATGATGGCGGCCACGATGAAGGCCAGAGGTGTAGAGGTCAGGCTTCTTTTTGAAAAGGATTTCTACCTCAGCAATAAAATGAACCCTGAATTTCAGGTTTATGATTTCGCAGCCGAGTTTTATGAAGACGGCTGTTACCTCAAGAAGTTTGAACTGCAAAAATCTGAGCTGATGACTGTTGAGCGCGATGACGTCATTCACATGAGAATTGATCCCCCTTTTGATACACGTTACCTGAGATATCTGTGGATGCTCCGTTTCTATCAGGAAAAAGGAATTCGCGTTGTAAATTCTCCGGACGGTATTTTGAAATTTAATGAAAAACTTCATGCTTATGCGCAACCTTCTTCTCTTGCTACTTATGTGGGAAGCAGCGTGGATGAATTTTTGAAATTTGCCGATCTGATGAAAAAAGAAAATCACCAGGAACTGATTTTAAAACCGCTGGATCTTTATCAAGGGATCGGTGTGGAAAAAATTAATATCCTCCGAGCAGATTTGAAGGAAAAATTTCAATCGAAAGTAAGTGAGAATAACGGACCAGTTGTTGCTCAACCATTCTGCAAAGA
>DAIQAU010000093.1:6587-8897 GCA_036781565.1 Bacteriovorax sp.
TTGAGCCTGCTTTAAGCAGCAGGCTTGATTAATTTCGTTAAATCTTCAATCAATACAGTTTGTTCTTTTGCCTGCTGATCCAGTCGTTGCGCTTCTTTTGAAGTCACAGAAGCAATATTCGAATTGTAGCTGGTTGAATCATTTAATTGCGACATCGCTCCTGAAATTTCTTTCAGACCATGGGCCTGCTCTTCTGAAGCCGAAGCAATTTTAGTAATCAGTTCATTGACCAGATTGATATTTTCTCTAATTTCCTGGAGAGTATCGCTGCATTTTTTTGCAGTTTGATGTCCGCTGTTGATTTGTTTTTTATTGGTTTCGACTACAATATTAGTCTGTTCTTTAGCTCGCTCAACAATTTCCTGAACTTTCTTTGTAGAACTTTCAAGCAGCACGCCGATTTCATCAGCAGAAGCACCCGACATCTGGGCGAGTTTTCCGACTTCTTCAGCAACGACAGCAAAACCTTTCCCGTGTTCACCGGCGCGTGCCGCTTCTACTGAAGCGTTAAAAGAGAGAAGTCTTGTTTGAAAAACGATATCATTAATAACTTTGGTTTTTTCAGAAATGGCCGAAATGATCTGGTTGATCTCTGCAATTTCTTTGTGACTGTCTTCGATTTTTCCCACGAGGTCTTTCATTCCTCCGGCGATATGATCAATAGAAGACATAACCTCATCCATATTGCGCAGACCTTGTTCGGCAGCTTTCATACTATGTGCCGATGCTTGTTTGGTTTGTTCAGCTGTCTGGTTATTTTGCTCTACTTTAGTGTTGATTTCAGTGATGGAAGCAACTGTTTCGTGAAGAGCAGAGACTTGTTCAGTAACCGACTCAGAAAGATTCGTGCTTGAGCCGGAAATTTCAACGATGGATCCGGTTAGAATTGCTGAACCATCTGTAAGTTTATTGACAACGTTTTCAATTCGTCTCGAAATATAGCGGGCGATGAACCAGGCGAGAATCGATGAAAGAATTAAGCAGGCGAGAGCGATAGAGCCAACCGTCCAACGGGCGCGGACGCTTATCTTATCGCTTGATTCTTTCGCGGCTAAACTTCCTTCAAATGAAATATCAGAAATACTTTTCATTTCATCGAACATTTCGCTGTAGATTTTTTGAGAACCATTAAGCACGGCTGCAGCTTCAGACATTTTTCCTTCTTTCCAGAAAGAATAAAATTTGTCGTGTTCTTCAACGTATTTATCCCAGTGCTCTGAGAATTTATCAAATGATCTTTGCGTATCTTCATCGCCAATTAATTTTGCAAAAGATTTATTGTAAATGGTGACGTTCCCGCTGCTTTCATCCATTCTGTCTTCTGAAGCTTTTTTCTCTTCAGCAGTTTTATCGTCCATGGCTTCCCATTCAGCTGTTCTGAATTTTGCAATGTTCGTGGAAATTTCTCCCACTTTACTAATTTTGGGAATCCATTCATCTGTGAGTTCCGAAGTATTTTTTGTAATCAAAGTCATTTCGTAAAGAGCAAAAATCCCTGCAGATGTTGTTACTACGGCAGCGAGAACTGCTGTCGTCGTCACCATCGAAGAGAGTGTCCATTTACGTTTAAAAAATTTTTTAACCGACATGATTGCTCCGGAAAATTGTTTTAATATTTATAGATATCGACAAAAAATTGGAAACGTTTAGGATGAAATCTTAAAATTATAAAAATTTCAGGGGGGAAATCATGAAATTATTTTGTTTATTAGCTGTTTCCACAATGTTATCAACTGCTGCCTTTGCTGATTGTATGATCTCTATCAATCGCACAGCTTGTGCAGGTAAAGAATCAGAAGCGCTAAAACCTTACGATGGAAAAAATCCAACAGAAGAAAAAGGTAAAGCGACAACTGAAGAAGCTTGTTTAAAAGAAGGCGAAAAAGCAGCAAAGATCGTTAGAAAAGGTGTTCTTGCTAAGAAGACTGTTAAAATTTCTTTCGGTGGAAAATCTCTTGGTGAAAAAACTGAAGAGAAAGAGTGCAAGTAGTTTTTAAAAATTAAGAGCACAAATAAGAAGGCCCTCTTTCGAGGGCCTTTTTATTTTTATTGTAATGACCAGGTTTCATCTGTTGAATAAAGAATGTCGAAGGCCACGCATTCTGTTGGATAAGTAGATCCATTCACAGGAATGTCGAGATAAGGGGTTGAGCTACAGCTGCTTGGAATTGTCCCGTAGTAAGATTGAGTTGTACTGCCTGATTTAGGTTTACAACGTGAATCAGACTGAACATTGACAACTTCCAGAACGAGTGGATCTGCACTCGCCGGCACTGCGAATTTATAAACTCCAGAAGCGCTGTCAATTGG
>DAIQAU010000094.1:0-8801 GCA_036781565.1 Bacteriovorax sp.
GTTATCTTCAAACCATCTGAAAAAACATGTTATTCAGCTCAGCTGTTGATTGAATGTTTCCATGCTGCTGGCTTTCCTGCTGGTGTCGTAAACATGATTCAAGGTAACGGAGAGGTAGCGCGCAGACTGCTTAAAGAAAAAGCGGTTAAAGGCGTTTTCTTTACCGGTTCTAAAGAAGTGGGAATGAAAATTCTCGACACCACTCATCATGATCTTGGAAAACTTGTTTCATTGGAATTAGGTGGAAAAAACACAACAATTCTTCACGGCGATGCAAATCTTGAACACGCTCAACAAGAGCTTTTGAAAGCTTGTTTTTTAACGACTGGACAGCGTTGCACTTCAACTTCTATTGTGGCGATCCAAAGAAATATTCATGAGCAATTCATTGAAAAATTTCATAACCTGGCGAAAAAAATTATTATTGATCACCCGGTTGAATACGCGCGTGAACCATTTATGGGTCCTCTTGTAGATCAGGGCGCAGTTGATGCGTACCTACTGTTCATGGGAATGGCAAAACGCGAAGGTATTCAGGAAATCATGCGCGGAAAACAGCTAGATAAAGGTAAGAAAGGTCACTACGTTTCTCCATCAATTCACTTAAGCGAGAGATGGAATAACGATAGTATGTTTCTTCACAGCGAAATTTTCGGACCGAACGTAACATTTATTCCGTACGATACTATTGATGAAGCCATTAAAATAACTAATGCAACTGAATACGGTCTTGCGGCTTCGGTTTTTACTCGCGATCACGATTTATTCCAATTGTGTGTCGATGAAATTGATTCCGGATTAGTAAACTTTAATCGATCTACAGTTGGGGCTTCAGCGAAGCTGCCATTTGGAGGCGTAAAAAATTCGGGTAACTATCGTCCTGCTGCCTTAACTACAATTGATGCTTGTGTTTATCAATTGGCGAGTCTGGAAGTTATGGGAGATGAAGTTGATGATATTAAATCGATTGTAGGTTTGGATTTATAAGCAATTCTTGTTCAGGTGGGGATTGAATCGGGCAGCGATGTCTTCGCAATTCTCATCTGATTTTTTTAAAGTGTTATATTCAGCTTTACTTTCTACGGATAGGACAGAAGCAGGTCCTCTGCTCATTCTTAAATTCTCTTCTGAATTATAATTATCCACCAGTCTCGTATAAGTGACGGCCATGAGAACGAGGAATGGTAGATATAACCAGTTTTTCATTTAATATTGCTTCTTATTCACCAGTACACCTGCTTCTCGAGCCTGTGAAAGATTTGTATTGCTTCCCTTGATCTGTTCAACATCCACGCTGGAATTTTTTTGATAGAGATCAATGATTTCTTTTTGCTTCAACGATTTCTGAGACCTTTTTAATCTTTCTTTTTCAATCAAGATGAAAGAAGACATGTTTTCATTTTCCTGATGGACAACTTCTTTAGCGCTTTCTTCATCAACGCTTTCAATTTTATGTGTTGCAATTTCAGAATCGGCCATGGCCGCAAGAGAGATCACTTCTTCGGATGCAGAGTCCTCAACTTGAGACGAATCTAAAGCGGGACCAGCATTTTTTTTGAAGGGCAGAATTTTGGCCTTACTGTTTTGATCGTGAAAATCATCTAAAGCATCAGCATTTGAAAAATCGCGGAATACATTTTGCTCAACTCTCTCATTCACTAAGTCTGTCAGTGATAAAAATTTCCCACCATTATGCTTAGTCGCGATGTCACCAATTTCTTCGGGTGTAATCAAGCGTAAGAGGTTCATTATAAGAAAATTTTGAGCTGCCATAGTATTTGGCTTATCGGCGTCTCAGGATAAAACTTGAGTGATTCTCTCAACAGTAAGGCTTGTTTACTTTATGAATTTTCGACACGTTAGCAAGGGTTAGTTTAATATTTTTAAAAAAGCTCTAGACATTTAGTCCTTTAATTTTTATAACTTGAAGACTATTTTCGATCAATATTGGGAAGTGGCGCAGTGGTAGCGCAGTAGACTGTTAATCTATTGGTCGTGGGTTCGATCCCCACCTTCCCAGCCATTTTAATCCATCTTACATTCCCCGATATTTTTTAAAGCAAGGGTTCTTTATGAAAGATCAGTTATTTTCCAAAGATTTTCACAATAAGTTGAAGAAAAATGTGGAAAGAAGTTACCGTGATTTCATTGAGGATTTGCGCGAGGATTTTAAGCGCGGGTTTACAACAGATGTTGTGGATGGCGATTTTCTTGAACAGTTGAGTGACATCCTTCAAGATGAAAGCTTTGATCAATATTCACCGCTTAAGTTTTATTGGCTCAATCTGGTCGACAATATCGTTTACCTGATACAGCTTCACGAAGAACTTCTCAACGAAGAGGATATTGATTCTGATGAGCTTACTGAAGTTGAAGATGAACTCTTCTCTTTTTGGAATGATTCTGATTTCGCAGAAAGTTTTTTAAATTACCTCAATGAAGGCTCACCAGTTATTGAGGCTTCAAACAACCTCGTACCTCTGATGGAAAATCAGATTATTTCTTTTTATGTCCTTCATTTGAGCCTATATCAGCAGGAATTTGATGATGCTCTTATGTATCACACAGTTCCTGAGCTGGGTGATTTTGAAAAAAGAATATATTTGGGCGATGATCATCGCTTCGTGAATCTTAAAGCATCACCTGAAACTTTTCCTTCTGTGCCTGTGCGATTTATTTCTCAGGAAGAAAATGTACTTTCCATTGAAGTAAATGACAGTCCAGTTAAATTGAAAATTGAACCGTCACCTGCAGCTCTTAGCATTGATGAGCTTAAACTATTTGTGCTTCCCAATTGTGACGATGGAATAAAGAAGATTGCTGTTTTTAAAGAAAACATTTCTAAGGCGCTGGCCAACATTAAAAAAGCCGCTCCCCACCTTCACACGACTTTCAAAAGTTTTACTCATACGATTGTTCCTGTTAATGAAAAAGGCATTGTCAGTTACTCAATGCAATCTCTCCCAGGGTATTCTTCGATCAATATGTTTGATCGCGACCAGATCGATTTAATGGATGATTTGCTTCATGAAAATGGCCATCACTTCTTGAACACTTTTTTAAATCACCATGATTTGATTAATGAAGACGATGATAAAATCTATTACTCGCCTTGGAGAAAAGCACTTAGACCGATTCGTGGTATCTATCATGCTGTCTTTACTTTTTATTGGGCATTAGAACTTTATTTTAGTCTTGATATTGCAGTAAAAAACAAAGTCCTAAATTTCGATAAAGATGAAAAAGCTAAGATCAAAGCCCGCTTTCTCGAAGAGTACTATATGCTGGAGTACTGCAAACCAGACCTGGCTCACGCATTTAAAAATAAGCGAGTTACGAAAGAAGGACACCAGCTCATTAACATGATTTATGAGAAGATCGGCCTTTATAAAAAAGAAGCCGAGAGCGCGCTTCAAGAATTAAAAGCTCTTGATGCTAAACGACACCTTGATATTTTGAATCTGAAAGACGAATTAGTTAAGACTCGTGCTCATTACAAGTTGGTTTAATCGCGACTGCATTTCGTTTGCAGGCATCATGTCGCCTTGTTTAGAGGCGACTGCAATTCCTTCCTTATATATTTCTTTCGCTTTAATACTTTGGTTTAAAGCTTCATAAGCTTTACCCAATAATAAATAGGCGTTCGAGTATTTGGTATCTACCTTCACTACTTTTTCGAGATTGGTGACTGAAGATTGAAATTCTTTTCTAAAAAAATAAATATCGGCCATTCCATAGAGAGCAATTGTATCTTCCGGGTCTATTTCTAACACCTGTTGAAACATTTTTTCTCTACGTAATAGATCTTCTTCTTTTTTCTTTTGTTCTTCTTCAAGCTGCTTTTTAAGTTTAGCCTCGCTGCCAAACATGGCGAAAGACTTTACGGTAGCAAGGCTCTTTTCAGCCTCAGCTTCCTCAATTTTCCCCAGCTTCATCAGAAAAAGGGATTTATTTGTATGCGCCATCACTGATTGTGGATTTACGGAAAGCAGCTTATCCATCCAATCAATCGCTTCGTTGAATTTCTCTTCGCGGCCTAAAATGACTCCTAAAGACTCATACGGATCAGCGAAGGCTGGATCAAAAGCGATTGCTTTTTTTAAGGCCTCCATGGCCTCTGCTGTCTTATTTTGTTGGAATAGATCTACGCCAAGATGATAAAGCTCGCGTCCTATTTCGTTGCGGCCCTGGCCTTTAAACAGCGGCAAATCATTAACGGTGACGTTACAAATTTTTTCATTAAAATTTATAGATAATTTTTTACCAAGAACTCTGAAGTCACGGAAGAGCGTGACTTGCAGATACGTTCCGACTTGATAGCGAAGTGTCCCGCCTTTTCGTGATTCGCAATCAAAATCCTGATTCAGGAAGGTCTGAAAATCATTTTCAGTGTCAGTTTGTAAAAGCATCGGGTAATAAGCGGCACCACGATTGTTTTCTATTTTCGCGACAGTTTCCTGCCCTAGAAAACATCCTTTTTTATAGGAAATTGCGATTTGATTTAAAAAAGTATCATTGATGAAATCTTTCTCGCCTATATCCTGACCCCATAAAGGCCAGCCATTGAGAATGCGGATTTCTTCCAATTCTTTTTCATTGGATTTTTCGATGCCTGTCTGTTCTTCAAGAAGCAAGCTGGCATTAAGTCCGAAAAAAAGAAAATTAAATTCGATTTGCTGAACATCTTGTAAAAATGAATTGAAAACCAACCATGGTTTGAAAGGCAAAACTTCGAGTTCAACATCATCCATGATGATATATTTTTCAAAGTCAGCTTTAATTCCTTGAGTAAGTTCATCCTGACAGAGAATCAATAAATGATTTTCTTTTTTGGCAATGAAAAAGTAGGACTGCAATTTCCCAGTGCGGTTCAACCGGGCCGTGCAATGTCCTTCATTCATTTT
Source organism: Bacteriovorax sp. (assembly GCA_036781565.1). Classification (GTDB taxonomy): domain Bacteria; phylum Bdellovibrionota; class Bacteriovoracia; order Bacteriovoracales; family Bacteriovoracaceae; genus Bacteriovorax. The sequence continues at coordinate 4,905 of DAIQAU010000094.1, forward strand.
TAACAACGAAAGATCATTAGTGACCTGACCTTGAAAAAAATGTTCACGATCAGAACCTGTGACCTTAATAAGTGACCACTGAGCCAGATGCTTCTGTGTGCATTTAAAGCGCAGAGATTGTATGTCCATTATTAAACTGAGAAAGATTCGCCACAACCGCAAGTGTTGGCAGCGTTTGGATTATTGAAAACAAATCCTTTTCCGTTTAAACCGTCTTTGAAATCCAACTCGACACCCTTGAGGTAAATCGAAGATTTTGGATCGATGAAAATTTTTATATCTCCAAAATCAAGAATATTGTCTTTTTCTTTTTTTTCAGAGAATTCAATTTTATAGGAAAGGCCGGAACAACCACCACCGATAACACCAAGTCTTAATCCAGTATCAAGACCTTTCTGTTCTTTCGAATAGATCTCTCTGATGTGTTCAAGCGCCTTGTCTGTCACTGTTACGATATTTTCCATGGGGAGCCTCATTAATAATTTATAATTTCAGTCTATTATAGCACAGAACTTCCTCTCTGTAACTTTAGCTGCGTTATGGTAAAATAAAGGTTATTGAAAGTACATTTCATTGAGGTTTTTTATGCCAGTCGTGTTGATCTTTAAAACTGAAAATCAAACTGTTGAGCTTCCGCTACTTGGAAAAACAACCGTAGGCAGGTCAAGTAGTTGCGATCTTAAAATTGAAGACAAGCAGATGAGCGGTAAGCATGGTTCCTTTGAGGTCACTTCGGCCGGACAGCTTATGTATACGGACCTTGGCTCTACAAATGGTTCATTTCTCAATAACAGCCAGATTGCCAAGACGGTCGTTAAGCTGAACGACCGGCTAAAACTCGGAAACACATGGGTCACGATTGATGAAAAAAGCCTTACAAGCAAAGAGCGTCTTGCGATTGGTAAAACACTGGTGAATGAAGATGAGACTTTGGTGTTAGGAACTTTGAGCCAGACCAATTCCATTGTCAGAGGAGACGTTGCGGTTAAGGATGCCGTTAACAAATTAGCCGAAAGAAAATCTGTCATTCTCAACAAAGAGTTGAAAAAGAAAAAACTTCAGCAGGCCAATTGGTCTGGTAGAAGTGACGAAAACTTGATCGAAGCTGAAGAAAGCTCAGGCAAAACTAAAATGCTGAAGCTTGATGTAGGAAAAAAAGGCAAAAAATAAATTAATCTTTGGCAGGAATCCATTTTATTTCTTCAACATTTTTAACAGCGTTCAAATGGCGCGAAAGCATGAAGAAAAAATCTGATAACCTATTGATAAAAATCTGTGCACTCGATGGGATTTCACCAGGGTGCTGAGTTTCAAAATCGACCATCTGTCTTTCAATTCTTCTGCAAACAGTTCTACAAATGTGAAATGCAGATGCCTCGCGAGTTCCCCCTGGGAGAACAAAAGTTTTAAGGGGCTCCAATTTTGAATCCATGAGATCTATTTCTTTTTCAAGCCTAGAAATTAGACTTTCTTTTAATTGGGGAAGTCTAAACTGCGCTCTCTTCTCTTTTTCACAAGCGAGATTACTTCCTAAATCAAAAAGCGCAGATTGGATTTCGTGCAATAACGTTTTGTCATAGACGGCGTCCAGGAAGGCAATGCCCATTCCAATTTGTGAATTGAGTTCATCTACCTCGCCGTAGAGATGGATGCGCGGATCGCTTTTTTTGATCCGAGATCCACCGATCAACGCCGTTGTTCCGTTGTCTCCTGTGCGAGTGTAGATTTTACTCATTACATATTCCTTCTGTACTTACCACCTACTTCGTAAAGCAAGTTTGTAATTTGTCCTAGAGAAGCATAGTTTACTGTTTTAAGAAGTTCTTCGAAAATGTTTCCATTGGCAAGGGCCACTTCTTTCAAACGCTTTAAGGCAGCTTCAGATTTGTCGCTGTTTCTCTCTTTAAATTTGTTTAAACGATTGATCTGATCCATTTTCTCATCATCAGTACAACGAGAAATTTCGATCTCTTTCGTCATCTGTTCTTTAATATTTGGAGCAATGTAAGTGTTTACGCCGATAATCGGGAATTCTCCTGAATCTTTAAGCGTTTCGTAATAAAGAGATTCTTCCTGGATTTTAGAACGTTGATACATCGATTCCATAGCACCAAGAACACCGCCCTTGTCTGAGATATTTTCAAACTCTCTGAGAACTTGCTCTTCAACGATAGCAGAAAGCTCTTCAACGACGTACGCTCCCTGAATCGGATTATCAGTTTTATTCATACCAAATTCGCGGTTAATAATCATTTGAATAGCCATTGCACGTCTCACCGACTCTTCAGTTGGTGTAGTGATAGCTTCATCATAAGCGTTGGTATGAAGTGAGTTACAATTATCAGAAAGGGCCAGGAAAGCCTGTAAAGTTGTTCTGATATCGTTAAAATCAATTTCCTGTGCATGCAGTGAACGTCCCGACGTTTGAACGTGGTATTTAAACTGCTGCGATTTCTCGTTAGCGCCGTATTTATCTCTCAATGTGACTGCCCAGATTTTGCGAGCAACACGTCCCATGACTGTATACTCTGGATCTAGACCATTTGAGAAAAAGTATGAGAGGTTTTGGCAGAAATCATCGATCTTCATTCCACGGCTCAGGTAATACTCAACAAATGTGAATCCATTTGAAAGCGTAAAGGCCATTTGTGAAATAGGGTTCGCCCCTGCTTCAGCAATGTGGTAACCGGAGATAGAAACTGAGTAGTAATTTTTAATCGCATTTCTGCAGAAATATTCCTGAATGTCGCCCATCATTTTCAATGCAAATTCCAGCGAGAAAATGCATGTGTTTTGAGCCTGGTCTTCTTTTAAGATATCGGCCTGGACTGTTCCGCGCACTTGTCTCATGACTTCAATACGCTTCTCTTCATTCCAGAAATCATTGCCTGGAAGTGCTTGTTTCATAGCAGTGTTCATAAAAAGAGCAAGGATGATCGGTGCTGGTCCGTTAATAGTCATTGAAACCGAAGTATAAGGATCAACCAGACTGAAGCCGCGATATAAATCTTCCATATCATCTAGAGTTGCAATAGAAACACCGGCTTCACCAATTTTTCCGAAAATATCCGGACGTTTATCCGGATCTTCTCCGTATAATGTGACGGAATCGAATGCAGTTGAAAGACGTTTTGCCTTATCATCTTTCGATAAATAGTGAAAACGTTTATTGGTTCTTAATGGACCACCTTCTCCGGCAAACATTCTTTTTGGATCTTCATCTGCGCGTTTGAAAGGGAAAATCCCGGCGGCAAACGGGAAATGCCCAGGGAGGTTTGCATTTTTAATGAATCTATATTTCTCAGTGATTGAGTGAAAAGTTGGATATGCAACTTTGGAAATCAAGTTGTGAGAAAGCGATTCGTATTTTGTTTTAACTTTAATTTCTTTTCCGCGAACGAAATAAGAAAAAGTACCTGAATTATATTGTGCAACGGTGTCTTCAAAAACTTTAAGCTCTGCAAAGACTTCTTCGGGTAGAGAAGCTTTTACTTCAGCGAGTTTTTCTACAAGATCTTTATTTCCTTTTAACAGATTCGATGCAATCAAAAGTGCTTCATAATCTTTTAACTTTTCTGCATTTTCGACTGCCTTGCGATTGTACTCACGTACTGTTCCAGCAATATCTCTCAAGTAAAGAGAACGTTCAGGTGCAATAATTCTTTTCTTTTCAGAAGGAGCTTTGTCTCTCTTGATGGAATCAAGATTTTCAGTTTTTAATTTCAGGGTCTGAACAATATCGAAGAAAAGGGCATTGACGCCAACATCATTGAACTGGCTTGCCATTGTCCCATAGACCGGAAGATCGTTGTCTTCAGGTGCTCCAGGATGTCCTGCGAATTGATTATGATTTCTTCTCCACTGCTTTCTAATGTCTCGTAAAGCGTCTTCAGAGCG
>DAIQAU010000095.1:0-3224 GCA_036781565.1 Bacteriovorax sp.
TTTTTTAATTCGATAATAAAATTGCGTTTAATATCTGAGCTATTTCGTGAAATATTCCAGGTAAATTTTAAAGGTAGTTCGATTTCTTTTATTGTCCAGTTAAACATGTGTCTCGCCGATTTGGTGTTTTTTCCTTCGTCTAATGATACTATAGTTTATGACTTTTAATAAAGATATAATCTTAAGACTGCTTTTTGCATTCGTCTTTATCGCTGTATGCTTTCGCATACTGGGTCCTGTCTTTATGGGATTCATCAGAAAAAAACTTCCTGGATACGTTCCTGAAAATGACATCGATCAAATGATCCGCAGACAAAAAGAACGATTGCGTGCCCAATATGGTCTGGCCGGCGAAGTCCAGACAAATCAATGGGGTCAGCGAACAGGGCGCGAGTATGATCAAACAGTCGTCCCTACTGCGGAAATTAAAAAAATATATGAAGAAACAAAATGGGGCGGCGGAGCTTTTTTAAAAGATATCCAGCAGGATATTACAAAAAATTACGGCTACACCATGGCCGATACCAAAGTGAATGCATTCATACTTCTTTGTGAAAAAAGAAACTATGTCCGCTATCTATCAGATGAACATCGCGCTTCAAATATCGCCTTAAAAAACTTTCTCGTTACTCTCCTTTTATTTTTTTTACTAGTCGAAGAAATCAGAGAAAAAAAATTCTTCATCCTGGATAAAGTGGCCGCGAAGTTATCCATCCCATCCATGGAACTGGCCCTGGCCCTGCAAATAAAAATTCTGATGACTATTTCTCAAAAGAAAGAATTAAAAGAAGAAAGAGTTTTTGCTGATACGCTTGTCATCAGTCAGTACTCCGAAGAAACGGTGAAGGAAGCAACCGAAACCATCGCACGAAAAGAAGCAAATCTTTGGGCGAAAAGCAGTTCGCAATTACTTGAAGAACTCACTCTCGCTTTAAATTATGCAAACATGCTTTCACCACTGCCAAAATTGAAGAACAGAAAAGATATTGAAACAGCTTTTCAGGTTTTAGGGATTGGCGCCGGGTCTTCTGTAGAAGAAATCAAGAAACATTACAAAAAGCTCGCTCTTCAAAAACATCCGGACAAAATTGTCTCTCAAAAACTTCCAAAGATGCTCGAGCGCAAAGCTTTCGATCGCTTCAACCGCATTCAGGAAGCCTATGAAGTCATTCTGGAAAATCGCAAATAAGGAAATACTATGTTTAAAAAAGACAAGGCCATAAAAGATATTAAACTCGCTTTAATCGATATTATCAGCGAGACAAATGGAATTACCATCAATGATACGCTGGAGCTTTTAAGCTTTTATCCCACTCTGAAAAAAAATCAAACCGTAGAGAAATCTCTGGCCGAGTTCAGGAAGTTGCTCAATGGATTTCAAAGTAACGAAGTGGATATTTCTACGCTGCTTGGCCATCCGTTTTCCGAAGCATTTTTTGAATTCTTTAAAGAGTTTCCCCTGCCATACCATGAAGAACACATTCACCTTACCGGTTCTTTGAGTGCAGAGTTCATTTACCCTCGCCTAAAAAAATTACTGGAGGGTGCTGACAAGAAAATTTATGAAGAGAAAATTACCCAGGTCTATGGCCAGGATTCTCTGCCGATCAATTCAGTAGAAGATGTCGATAAATTGATTCGTTTAAAAGACGGTGAACTTTTCAAAACGTATTTGAAAATTCTTTATCTGCCGAAACTGATTCTCACTGACAAACAAACGCATGTGGACGCAGCTTACCACATGGCCTCAGAGCTTTATAACAAATACAACGTTGGTAAAATCAGATTGAAGTTTACTCTCTCCCGTTCGACAGGACTGGCCGATGAGCAAATTCCGGGACTCGATAAATTGACTGAAGACGACGTTGTGCTTGGTCTCTACGAAGGCTTCATGAAATTTAAATCTGAGAAACCGTTTTTTAATTTCATTCTCTCCCCTTCATTCAGAAAAGAGCCGACATTCTTTGATCAGAATAATTATGAATCGAAGCAGGAACATTTTGAAGATCAGGTTATTTCCATTCTCGATGTCATTAAAAAATATCCATTTTTAAGCGACGTTTTAAGCGAAGTAGATACAGTCGGTGACGAAAGAGAGCTTTACCGCAAAAAACATTTTATGGAAATGAAACCCGGTCTGCGACGACTCCAGTTCCAGGGTTTCAGAATACGTTCTCACCACGGCGAAACCTGGAAAATTCTAAGACTTGGTGTTCAGGCCGTCGATAATGCTCTCAACATCTGGCACATCGATACGCTCGAACACGGCCTGAGTCTGGGAATCAATCCTAATTATTATTTTCACCGACTCTATCAACGTATCATGGATATGAACAAGGCGGGCATTTCTCTAAAACCTGAAAGCTCTGAATACGCGGAAATCATGGACATGGAATGGAGAGATGAAGAAATCAGGGACAAGATTGTTCAAGGTCTACCTTTGTCTGAAGCAGAAAACGTCAAATTCCTGAAAACAAAATTTCATACTGCGAGAGAAATTGAACATTATCAGCACGATGTTTTAAATCGTATGATCAATAAAAAGGTTTCACTCGTTGCTCTTCCTTCTTCAAACTTGAAACTTACAAATTGTTTTCCGGACTATAAAGACCACCCGTTTTCATGGTGGGAGAAAAAAGGTGTCCAGCTGGGAATCGGCACGGACAACTACATCACGTTATCGACAAATTATATTCAGGAACTTTTAATCCTTCTCTACTCTAATCCGACAACTTTAAAAATCATGAAACTTCTGATGGTGGCAACGAGAGAAACTCGTCGTCCTTATATGAGTCACCTTCTCTGGGAAATGAGAAAAACTATTCGCGAATAATTTCGACTGCAGCCTCGGCCACACTGGCCGGGGTTATATCTACCATACAGAGCTGATAAACACTTTGAGAACATTTGCCTCGTCCATCTTTCGTGCATGGCCGGCAAGGCAGATCAACTTCCATTGTTTTAATCAAAGAGCTGATCGTAAAACCAAAGGCCGTAGGTCCCATTAAAGAGAGAGCTTTAACTCCCAGAACATCGGCCACATGAAGCAGTCCTGTATCGGCCGAAATAACGAGTGCTGATTTCTGAACAAGATGACAGCTTTCGATCAAGGATAGTTTTCCTGCGAGATTAAACACGCGAGAAGGATCGATATCGGCCAGCTCCTGGCAAAAGAGATCTTCTTTACCGCCAAGAACCACAAATTTATTTTCCGGAAGAATCTT
>DAIQAU010000095.1:3324-5927 GCA_036781565.1 Bacteriovorax sp.
AAAAGAGATCTTCTTTACCGCCAAGAACCACAAATTTATTTTCCGGAAGAATCTTTATTAATTTTTTCCAGTGATCCAGCGGCCAGCGCTTCATTTCCCATGCAGCAGATGGAACAAGTGCTATCACTTTAGAAGTGCCCGCAGTCTCTTTGAGAAGATTATTAATTTTTGCTTCAGTATCTTCTGAAAACTTCCAGCTGACCAATTGTGGTGAATCTCTCTTGATCATCCCCCACTTTTTCAGTGGTTCCAGATACGAGGCTATTCCAATAAAAGGCTTTGGAAATCTGTTAATGCGGAATTTGAACAATAAAATTCTTTTCCATCTGTCTTTCGATCGGGTCACCAGGCGTGGAAGGAAAAAATTAGACAGTAAAAATATTTTTAAAATACGCGAGCGAAGATTGTTGTGGGCATCGTAGACGTGGGTGAAATTCTGTCTTCTCAATTCTAACGCAAGCTGGATGAGACCGGAAAATCCACTTTTTTTATCGAGGGCCCAGACCTTATTGACTCCGGTATTTAATTTCACCAGATTCTCGAAATCTTTTCTCGTTACCCAATGCAATTCCGACGTTGAAAATCTCTGACGGATTAATTCAACAACAGAAGAACACTGAACGATGTCACCAAAGCTCGAGAAGCGAATAATTAGAACTTTATTTTTTTCCATTATCAATTAATAATAAACTAGGATCGATCGTCTTGGAAACTACGGAATTTCATAATGGGTTTTAGTTTAAAAAATTTATCATCACTTGTTAATGTCGCCATTCAACACAAAGCAAGCGATATCCACATCAGAACCAATGAAATGCCGTGCTTGCGTATTCGCGGTGATCTTGTTCCTGTTCAGACCAAAACCTTCACCCTGGACGATATTAACGACATCATCAAAATCATTGTGACAGATAAAGATCAACTGGCCTCGTTAAATTCCAAAGCGGAATTAGACGGAGCTTTCAGCATTGAAGGTCTTTGCCGTGTCAGATTTAACATATTTCGTTATTTCAATCAATATGGTCTGGTTCTTAGAATAATCAACACCGAAATTCCCAGTCTCGCTAATCTCGACATGTCTAAAGCCGTGGCGAAAATTGCGCTTCAAAAGCGCGGAATGATCCTTATTACGGGTGCAACTGGTTCTGGTAAGAGCACGACTCTCGCTGCCATGATTAACCATATAAATGAAAATCGCAGCTCTCACATCATCACGATCGAAGATCCGATTGAGTACTTGCATCCCCAAAAAATGTCCCGCATTTCTCAACGCGAAGTTGGAAGAGATACAGAAGATTTTACAAGTGGACTTCGTTCAGCATTAAGACAAGATCCGGATGTCATTTCCATTGGAGAAATGCGCGATCCAGTTGCCGCCAATATCGCTTTAAAAGCGGCAGAGACAGGCCACGTTGTCTTTTCTACTCTCCACACGACAAATACTGTAACGACTATCGGCCGAATTATTTCGATGTTTCCGGCGCATGAACAACCTGAAGTTCGCAAACGTCTGGCCGAAAACTTATATGCTATTATTGGCCAGAGAATGCTTCCCGGTAAAAATGGCAAAACAGTCATTGCTCAGGAAATTATGGTGACTTCACCCGGGATACGAGACTGTATCTCAGGTAAAGATGATCTCAATCGCATACCGCACGTCATTGTCCAGGGAACTGGTAAATCGACAAATGGTGGTCAGACTTTCGACCAGCACATCATGTACCTTTACCAAAAAGGCTTTATTGAAAAAGAAGTTGCCCTGGATGCAGTTTCATCACAGGCCGACTTTATTCAAAAACTAATTGTAGAATAAAAGATTTATTCTTTTTCAATGACAAGCGTTTCAGCAAGAAAATCCTGAAGTGCTTGATGTTTTTTATTGAAAAAAGGAATAAAGATACCAACGACTATCAAAATACCCAATGGTTTGTAGACAATTTCACGCTGAATGGCCTGAACCAGACTGATTGTGTACTTTTGTGTACCCCGAATTTTCAGACCGACTATCTTTTTGCCGTAGCTATGATTGTAAAAGGCCACCGGTAAACAAATAAAAAGAAAGATCATAACTATCGCATCTGCCGTAAAGATCAATTGCATGACAATCGGTTCAGGCAACCAGAATTGCAGTTTATACTTGTCGAGAAACAATTGAACTAAACTTCTTAAGATGGGTGTAGTGAAATAAACCACAATTCCTAATACTGCCGCAACGGCCATATCGATAACAAAAGCGATGAATCTTTTGGGGAATGAAGCAAGTTTAAAAGACAAAACTTCTTCTTCCTCAAAGGCCATGTTGGTGAGCGCGGCCGCCATTTCTGAACGAGTCCTCATTTTGGGAACTGTTCCTTCATCGAGTGAGAGGCCGGGCTCTTTTCTGGTTACAAACTTATCATTTCTTGATGGATTCGAAGATTTTTTTCCACCGCCTGACTTGTCGACCATAAGAACTCCGGATTAAATTGCATCGATTCTTTTGACTATGGCTTCTAGTCTGTCGCGGGCATCATCACATAGATCTTTCCATTCACCATGATTTAAAGAAGGATCGCGATTTAAGAGAAGCTTGCCTAGTTCAGAAGATGTTCGGTTAAACTCGC
>DAIQAU010000095.1:6027-8719 GCA_036781565.1 Bacteriovorax sp.
GGATCGCGATTTAAGAGAAGCTTGCCTAGTTCAGAAGATGTTCGGTTAAACTCGCTTAAGAGTTTAACCGCCAGCTCTTCGTCTTCCAGATTTTCAAGCTTCGTAAGAATTCTTTCCAGTTCGGAGTTATCAATCATAAGCTATAGATCACTATTACTTAGCAGATGCAGTTTTCTTAGGTTTTAATGTCTTTACGATATCGTTGGCAACCATAACCGACTCTTCAAGTACGACATCTTGTCTGAGCGACTTAACCCATTCTTCTTTTCTTTGTTCAAAATCTTTCTGCCATTTTTTCATATCTCCAGCGCGGATGTTTTCATGCGCTTTCAGAGAGTCTTCAAAGCTCGTAACCAGAAGATTTTTATTTTCTTCATCCATTTTCAATTCTTCGGCCATTTTCTTGTTCTGAACATCTTCGGCCTGAACCTGTTTCAAATTCAAAGAAACGAGTGTGTCTTTCTTTTTCTTGTTCAGATAGTCCAGATTTCTGATGATCTTATTGAAACGTGGATTAGTTTTTACACGGGCAGAACTCTTCTCTTTTAGCTGAGGAATATTGTATGAAAATTTATTCCATTTACTAAAAGGCTGTGCTTTGATCTGATCCCATGGAAGTGAGTATTCAAGATCTTTTTCTCTGCTTTCCACGTAGCTGAACAGGTCAGGAAGGATCACATCACTCGTCACGCCTTTATATTGAGTAGAAGCACCTGTGACGCGATAAAATTTCTGAATTGTTACTTTCAAAGCACCCATTGTCGGGCCAAACATTGAAAGAAGCGGACCTTGATTTAAATTAAGGACGGCCTGGACTGTCCCCTTACCGTGAGAGAAATCACCACCGATGATGACAGCTCTGCCGTAGTCCTGCATTGCTCCTGCCAGAATTTCTGAAGCTGAAGCTGAGAATCTGTTGATAAGAACGATCAACGGTCCGTCATAGAAAACATTTGGATCATCGTTTTCAAGAACTTCGATTTTTCCTGTGTGATCTTTAACTTGAACAACCGGGCCTTTTCCAAGGAAAAGACCTGACATCAAACGCGCGTCTTCCAGAGCTCCGCCACCATTGTTTCTCAAATCGAGAATAACGGCATCAACGTTTGCTTTTTTCAATCTCTCTAATTCTTTTTTAACATCGTCAGTACAGTTGATTTGAGAAGATTCAAAGTCGCGGTAAAATTTCGGCAACTGGATATAACCAACTTTTGCATCGGTATCTTTGTATTGAAGAACAGAAGATTTAGCGAATGAAGCTGCTACTTCAATTTCGTCGCGAACGATTGAAATGATTTTTCTAGTTCCGTCTACTTTCTTAACAGTTAAACGAACTTCAGTTCCTTTTTTTCCGCGAATGTATCTGACAGCGTCGTCTACTTTCATATCAGTCAAGTCAACTGATTCCCCTGCCCCTTGAGCTACCCCAAGAATGACATCGTCCGCTTCAAGTTCTTTTTGTCTCCACGCCGGTCCGCCCGGAACGATTTGAACAACTTTTATGTATGAGCCATCTTCCTGAAGAACAGCACCAATACCTTCCAGTTTACCTGTGATATCGATGTCAAAATCTTCTTTCTTTTTTGCCGGTAGATAAGTTGTGTGTGGGTCAAACACTGCTGTCACAGCGTTGTAGAAATTGTCCAGTTGATCATCGCGATCTTCCTTTGCAAGACGATCAAAAATTTTCTGGAATCTCTTTGAAACTGAATCATGAGCTTTCGCTCTCATTTCCGCATCTGTTAGTTTCTTAACAGGAGGAAGTTTCTTTTGCGTCTTTATCGGCTTCTTTGCGTTTTTAGGTTTATCTGACTGTTCATCAATCAGTGAAAGGTACTTGTTCAATGTCGCTTGTTTGAAAACCAGTTTCCAGTTTTCTTTCAGCGTGTTTTCGTCTTTAGCCCAGTCTCTTTTTTCAGGATCTACTTCTACCTGCTCGTTTCCGTTGAAATCAAATTGCTTTTTGAAAGTTTCTTTTCTCAAAGATTCTGCGAGTGCGGTTCTCTTTTTCAACATATCGAGAGCTTTTTCAATCAGGACGTAATCCCCAGTGACCATTTCATCGTCCATCTGGAATTGGAAAGCTTCAAGATCTTTAATATCTTGCTTCGTCAGAAATTGCTTTGATCCATCAATCTTTTTTAAGTATTGGAGAAAAGCTTTCTGAGAAACTTCATCATTAATTTTTAAAGCGCGGTAATGATAAGTTTCCAGTGCATTTTTTAAAATATTGCCAATCAGTTTTTCGCGACGTGGATCACGCGTGTTTTTCGCACTGGCCTCTTTAGCCTCAACAGCATTAATACTTAAAACAGACGGAACAATGGTCGATTGAAACAGACCGAGCAATAAAAAAGGCAAAAGAAGACGTTTCATTTTTTCTCCAAAAATTACGCACAAATGGCAATTATCCTATGATACCTCAGGATGAGGCTTATGAGTCAAAAGAAAAAATTTCTTGTTTGGAGTCTCGGAAATAAGATTGTCCGATCTTTTTTGTGCATTAATTAAAAAGGCCACCCAAAAGGGCGGCCTTGTAAATGAAAAGTGAATTTGATTTTTTCTATTTCATTGCTTCAAGAACTGATGCTGCTTTTTGTAACCAACCTACGTTATTGCGGGCCAGGTCAATCATTGAAGGTGCGTATGGAATATCTGCCTTAGTCGGCATATTTTCAGTACACATACTTTC
>DAIQAU010000096.1:0-8564 GCA_036781565.1 Bacteriovorax sp.
CAGGTGATCAGTTCAGCCTCTTCTTTTTTGGCCTCAGCAACGATATTTTTTAAATCTTCGATGGTGATTTCTGGATCGAGATCAAAGTCCAGTGAAATGGCATTGATCAGGTTATGAATTGTTTCGTACTCTCTTAAGTTTTTAAACTGGTCGAGTTTAACAGTAAGAGTGTAAGTGTGGTCTTTAGCATCTTGAACTACATCGATTTTCACAGTGCCGTCCTTTAGGCCGATTCAGGCAGTTATTATTCAGTGACATCCTTGATTTCCATCATCGGAATAATCGCCACAACTTTAACCTTCTTTTCTTCTTTTTTCAATTTTTCCAGTTTAGTTTTCACTTCCTGGTACCGTGGATTATTTTTTGGAAGTTTATAAAGAGCAGCATGGCGGGTGAATTGAACAACCATTTCCTGATCATTCTCATTGATCATCTTCACTTTATCAGTAAATGAGTCAGTAATTTCGTTTTTCATGTTTGTTTCTGCCATTGGAGGAGTCGAAACGAGGAGAGTTGCTAAAACGAGAATGAGTTTTTTCATTTTCTTTTATCCTTCATTTGTTCGTTATACATAAATAGCATACGTGAAAAATTTCTGTTTGTGTAATTCATATCCTGTAGATGTTCATCCTGATAGTCAGAGTATTTTGAATTTTTGTCATCAGGATCGTACGCATAACGGTTCGTGTAGAATTCATGCTCAAAAACAGCTTTTTTCTTGGCCAGCATTTTTCCTTTCCAGGTATCGAAGGAAACTGGTTTATCAAAAAGAGATGGATCAAAAATATAAGGAATAACTTTTCCACCGACTTTAACCAGAACAACAGGGGCGACATGGTAACCCCAGCCAACTTCACCAAATTTTGTGTCGACGTAGAGTTGTCCTTCGACAAAAGCTTTACCTGCGATGACTCCCTGATCTTCCATCAGGCGTACCATTTTATGAGCGCGGGCGTAGCATCCATCCATCGGGTAGCCGAATGGAATATCATCTCTCGCTGCAATTTCATCAAAAAGAGATTTTGCTTCTTCTTCGGAGAGGACTGATAAATCTATTTTTTGATTATTTTCTTTTGAATAAAGTGTTGCGGTCTTGGCCTGCTGACCGATTTGAGTACAACTCGCACAACCTGATTTGTAATCAATTGTTCCGGCTGAAGCGACGGCCGGGGCCACTTTCTTAATTGTCTTTTTTAAATTTTCATTGGCGCTGTTTGGATTTGCAAATGCAGATACATTCAGTAAAATGAGGAAAGTCAAAATAAGATTACGAAACATAACCACCCTGGGAAATTAGTTATCTTAGTAAAATTGTAAAGCTGCCTGGCCTTGACATCAAGCAGGTGGATATTTTATTCCCTAAACAAACCAATTACCCGAGTAAGTATATCTACTATGAGTTCACTGAAAAAAGAAAAAGCAATTTTTATCATGGAAAAGCTGGAAGAACTTTACCCTGAGACACCGATTCCACTGGACCATAAAGATGCCTACACACTTTTAATAGCTGTGCTTCTTTCTGCCCAATGTACTGATGAGAGAGTCAATCGCATAACTCCGCTTCTTTTTAAAAAGGCCGATTCACCCAAAAAGATGGTTAAGCTGACTGTGGAAGAAATAGAAAATATTATTCGCCCCTGTGGGCTTGCTCCCAGAAAGGCCAGGGCCATTCACGAGCTTTCCCAAATTCTTCTCGACCAACATAAAGGAGAAGTTCCTGCTTCATTTGAAGATCTTGAAGCTTTGCCAGGTGTAGGGCATAAAACTGCGTCTGTGGTAATGGCCCAGGTGTTTGGTGTGCCAGCGTTTCCGGTAGACACACATATACACAGGCTCGCTCAAAGGTGGGGACTGACTAACGGAAAAAATGTGGAGCAAACTGAAGCTGATTTGAAAAAAGTTTTTCCCGAAAATAAATGGAATAAACTTCATCTGCAGATTATTTTCTATGGTCGCGAACATTGTACCGCCCGCGGCTGCGATGGTTTATCCTGTGAAATCTGTTCCAGCATGAATGGTCATAAGAAAAAACCGATAGCGACGAAAAAATAATTAAATTTTAAGCCCAGAAGAAACGGCGGAAAGAAGTTTCGTCAGTTCATCCAGCATTTCTCTTTTTCGAAAGTTGAAATCACCTTCCAGTGCTGCTTTTTTTGAAGTGCCAAATTCTTCATTTTTGTCGTTGTAGATGCGGACGCGAAGCAGATTGTTGGGAAGAAATTCAAATTTAATATCGAGATTGAAAGCAATTAAGCGGATTTCGTCAAGGCCGGTTTTAGGATTTTCTCCCATGAACAGCAAAGTCTGAAAGAGCAACTCGGCATCTGTTAGGCTTTTTACAATGGCCTTTTCCAGCATCATGAAACTGACTTTCATCCACTCAAGCGCTTTATCTTCCGTACTTACTTCATTGGTCGTAAATGTCTTGTTGTCCAGAACCTGTAATTTTCTTTGATAGGTATGGATTTTTTTTTCTATCAATTGGTCAATGAGATCATCAAAAGAACTCACTTGAGGACCGTTTCTGAACACTCCGCTGCCGTATGAATTTTGATTCACCCAGAGCTGTGACCAGATTCTTTCTTCCGGTAAAAGAGCGATCCGGACAAGAGTTGCGTCGTGATTTGTATGCACTTCAATTTCGCGGGTAAGAAAACTTCCTTCGAATGAATTTTTGTTGGCGGCAAAGGATATCCAGCGCGGAAATTCCAGTTCATTTTTATGAACAAATTGTTCGAGCGGTGTTCCTTTTTTTTCTCTGGAAAGAACTCCGGTAATTTTTGAAAAAAACTTTGAGAAGAAGGGCATTTTTATCCTTAACTTTGATCATTTCTTTGTCTAAGATATTGCCTGATATGGAAAGCGCTGACAAAAATTTTGGCCAAAAAATGATGAAGATCGGGGTCTTTGATTCGGGAATTGGCGGCTTCAGTGTCCTCGGTGAACTTTTTAAAGCTTTACCGGAAGCTACGTACTACTACGTCAGCGATGATGCCCATGCTCCCTACGGACCGAAAACGGATGAATTTATCACAGAGCGCGCCATCGCCATTACGCAAGAACTCTTGCGCCAGGGCGTTCAGATCATCGTCGTTGCCTGCAATACGGCCACGGCCGCCAGTATTGATTTACTTCGCGAAAAATTCAAGGAAATACCTTTTGTCGGCGTAGAGCCTTATCTCAATGCCTATTACAAAATGCCGGAAGGTCTGTCAGAACGTGAAAAGAAAATGATGGTTCTGACAACTGAATCCACAGGTAAATCAGAACGCTTCAAACGATTAAAGGAAAGACTCGACCCCAAATCTCAGATTGATCACTACAGTTTAAAAAATCTGGCCCGTCTGATTGAAGAATTTTATTACAGTCAAAAGACTCAGCTCGATTCTGATAAATTTCAAAAAGATTTTGAAGACGAAATGAGCTTTCTTAAAGATAAGGGATATGCTTTTGCCATTCTTGGCTGCACTCATTATCCACTTGTACGCGACCGCCTTGAAACTCTGCTCAAGTTGAAAACAATTTCACCCGATGCTCACGTCGCTCAAAGAGTGGTTCATTTGATGAAAGGTGAGGATCAGACCGAAAAATTTCCAGGCAGTGATGAATTTTATTTTTATTCATCGAAAAACAATAATTGGATTTTAAAAAAACGTTCAGAATTATACGGACCCTTCAGGGAATCATACCAAAAATCACCAAAGGATTAAAGCATGTCAAAGATTACAGAAATCAAGGCCAGACAAATTCTCGATTCACGCGGGAACCCTACAGTTGAAGTAGATGTTTTCACTGAATCTGGATCTATGGGAAGAGCAGCGGTTCCGTCAGGAGCTTCTACAGGCTCAAAAGAGGCGCTTGAACTTCGAGATGGCGATAAATCTTATTACATGGGGAAGTCAGTTCTTAAAGCAGTGGCAAACGTAAAAGAAAAGATTGCACCAAAGCTTATTGGCACTGAAGTGACTGATCAAAAACAAATCGACATGATCATGCTCGAACTCGACGGAACTGAAAATAAATCAAATCTGGGAGCTAATGCAATTCTAGGTGTCTCGATGGCCGCTTGCCGCGCCGGAGCTCTCGATTCAAAGATGACTCTTGTTCAATATCTTTTTGAAAGACTTCACGCTCCTAATCCAGAGAAGAAACTCATCATGCCGACACCGCTGATGAACATCATTAATGGTGGAGCTCATGCTTCTAACAATCTCGATATTCAGGAATTCATGATTGTTCCTCATTTAAAAAAATCTTTTGCAGAAAACCTTCGCGCTGGAGTTGAAGTTTTCCACGCACTGAAAAAGGTTCTTCACGATGCCAACCATTCTACAAACGTGGGAGATGAAGGAGGATTTGCTCCAAATTTAAATTCACATGAAGAAGCGATTGAAAGCATATTAAAGGCGATTAAAAATGCAGGTTATACACCGGGATTGGACATTTCCCTTTCTCTTGATGCCGCAGCTTCTGAATTTTACAAAGATGGCAAATACAATATGCAAGGGAAAAGCTTAACTACTTCTGAAATGGTTAAATACTATTCAGATTTGTGTGCGAAGTATCCGATATATTCAATTGAAGACGGACTGGATGAAGGCGATCACCAGGGCTGGCAGGAACTTACTCGTGAGCTGGGTTCAAAAGTTATTCTTGTTGGAGACGATTTATTCGTAACTAACAAAAAGATTTTTGAAGCAGGAATTAAAGCAGGTGAGGCCAATGCCATTCTCGTTAAAGTGAATCAGATTGGTTCTTTAACGGAAACGTTCGAAGCGATGGATCTGGGCTTTAAAAATAATTATAAGGCCATCATTTCTCACCGCTCGGGCGAAACAGGGGATTCTTTCATTGCGGATCTTGCAGTGGCAACAGGTGCTGGTCACATTAAGACTGGTTCTGCCAGCCGCTCTGACCGCATGGAAAAATACAACCAGCTTCTTCGTATTGAAGAGGAACTAGGCGCAAGAGCAGTTTACATTCCTGTAAAATAAAACTCTAAACGTGCAGTAGTTCTCTTTTAAAAGTTGAGGATTACTGCATGTCTCTTCCGATTAAAAAAAATTCAACTCGTGAGCTTACGGAACGGTTGTTCTTTCACGATCTCATTAATCTTACTCATGGACTTCTTCTATTTCTTTCAAATAAAAAAGCGGGAAATAGAGGGATAGACCCTCATGAAATTCCTGCTCTCGAAAAGGAAATCAAAACGCTGCAGATGATGCTGAAAGATCATTATCAGCTGAAGCATAAAAACCTCGATGAGAATTCACAGTACATTGGCCTTAAGGAAGTTTTGCCGGCGGTAAACGGTCTTCTGGAGACGTACCTTGGTCAAAAACAGATTCCTTATACTCTTAAATTAAGAGATGAAAACAGCACACTCCTGGTTTCTTTAACTGCTTTCTATCGCATCATGAATAATTTAATAAAAAATATGAGCGAGGCAGGGACAACTCATGCACAAATCGATCTCATTATTGAAAAGGGAATGCTTTTGATCGAAACGAAGAATACAGTTTTGAAGCATAAAGATGATCGAAATGCTCGGTCTCTTGAAGGACTTGGACTGGAATCCATCAGACTTCTGGCCCTGGAATGTGGGGGAGGATTTAGTCACGAAGTCGTCAATCAGCTCTGGTGCAATCACATTGTTCTCCCTTTAAAAGAGGCAGAAGGACAAACAAAAAACTGGTCCGCTAAAAAAGTCGCCTAATCTATCTCCATCTTCGGTTATTCATTTTTTCTTGTCACCGGTTCATATTCTTTTTAAGCTATAAGTAAGACACTAACCAAGGAGTGGGCCTGTGGAATTTTTTATCGGATTAACGTTTGATCCAGGCTCTGTCCATCATTCGAAGATTGAAAGCTTCAGGAAGCGCTTTGATTCGAAATACCAGAAAAATGAAAAGCTTCAGCTGACTCTCATTCCTCCTTTCAGTATCGATTTTGCCAACAATGAAGAAATGAATGACTTCACTGAAGAACTTTCAGATCTGCTCGACAGCTATTTGATGGGACTCGATCAGATTTCTCAAATTGAGTTTAACGGCATTACTTTCTCTATGGGGAAAAAAGGTGTGCTCGCTCTCACTCCTAAAGTTTCTCCCGATCTCCTTCATGCTCAAGAGTCTCTTTATTATTTTTTAAAAGAATCCGGAGCGCGTTTTAAGAAAAGCAAGAATGCTTTAAATCCTCTTCTTCCCATTGGAAGATTTGATTTCTCAGATCTGCTGGAAGGGGCAATCGAACAGGCAAAAATTGAATTCTCTTCACCTTTTGTTATGAATGGGGCCAGTTTTATTCTCTTTGAGAAGCATCCCCAGCAATGGGTAGCAAAAAATAACCTTTACGATTTCGATGGCCGGAATCATTTTTTTTTCGTGAACCAATTATGTCAAAATTTCTGATTTCTTTTTTATCCGTGCTCGCTCTGTCTCAGAGCGTGTACGCTCGTGCTGTTTATCGAGGTGGAGCAGAACTGCTTAATCCCAAGGCCTATTCAGTCGGAGTCAACGCCAGCTATTTCACAACGACCTCTATCTTTGATGAGGAAGGCGTAGAGAAGCCGTTGAACGAAGGCGACAGTTTTAAAATGCTCAATACGGATTTGAAAATTTCCTATGGACTAGCGGCCAATCTTGAAACTTCACTTTTGTTTCGTTACAGAAATGTTTCCGGTATGAACCAACAGTTTGCCGTCAGCAATTCAGGACCTGAATCTGCAGGTGTTGAAGCAAAGTATTCATTTCCACCTGTGAACAATACTCATTATGCTGTCGGTGTCTATTATCGACAGACTTTGTATTCAAATACGTCCTATCCAACGGCCGCGGCCGTTCCTGCGGATGTTGTTATTCTTGGCGATGATGGAACTGAATACGGTGCGGGACTTTTTGTAACTCATAATGCCTCTCCCTGGAAGTTTGACGGGCAGGCCTTATATGTCTCTCCTCCCAATGACTTGTCCGGTGAAATTCAATATCGCGGGGAAGGACTTTATCAATTTTCACAGCTTGCCCTTGTTGGTGGTGTGGAAGGTATTTATTCTTTAAAGCGCAGCCAGCTCGATCAAAAGCCGAATCTCGCCAGAGGGCCTACGAGTATGTTTAATTCGCTTAACCGCGAATGGGTCGCCCCTTATCTAGGTCTAAATTACGCTTTTGATAGTGTGATGCTGACTCTTAGAGGATCGACGGTCGTGAAAGGAACATCTACGGATAAAGGAAGTTCCGGATCCATCGGTTTATCCTGGAGTACCCAAGGTTTGACAGCGGAATCAGTTAAGATTGAAAGTTTTAAAGAGTACCATATAGACGCTTCTGTTCTTAAAGTCTCTGCCAGAGGGAACTTCATTAAAATCGACCAGGGGCTATCGACCGATGTTGAGAAGGGAATGAAGTTTGATATCTACCAGACAGATTATTTTGGCGGTAACGTGCTGGTCGCTAGTGGCGTCGCCTACGATGTCGGAGCGGATTGGGCGGTTATTAAACTAGTGAAAAAATACAAGGAAATTGAAATCAAGCCCGGGTTCGCTGCCCGAGGGTATTAGTTTCTCCTTTTGTGAAATTACTAGTTTAGTGTAGAATTTAAAATATATTTTATTAACAGCACTTCATGTGAGTAAAACAAAATGAAAAGTTTCAAGACTTTGCTTTTTACAACGGTGTTAACGCTTGCTATGCCGGCCTTAATTCACGCTAAAACCTTTTCAAGCCAGTTCTCAGAGTTTGAATTACCGACAGGGTGGGAATGTGCACTGGAAGGTTCTGAGTGGGTTTGTCAGAGCGAAGACAAGGATAGAAAGAAAGAAGCCATTATTATTCTTGCTGCTAAATACAGAGGTGAGCAAGATTCACTCGATCAATACCAGGCCTATTTAAAGGCGCCTAAGACGTTTACATTACCTGGTGGAAAAACACAGATTTCTGAACCAAAATCGGTCACGATTAAAACGATCAATGATCAACGTTGGGTAGATTCACTTCACCTCGCTTCAGAAGTGCCAGGCTTTTACACTAGATATCTTGCCACAGTAAAAGATAACCTCGGTATCGCTGTAACTTTCTCTGTTGCTAAAGATCATTACGATGCTTATCAGGATATTTTCGAAAAGGTTGTTGCGACTTTAAGAGTTTTTGACAACAAGGCCGCAGGCAATTCTCAATGGAAAGAAAAGAAAGGTGAAGACCTTGCTGAAAGTACAACGTTGGTTGGTGACACTAATACGAATCCAAATATTGCTGTTCAGAAAAAAGGTGGTCAAGGTGGAGGCGATTCTACGACTGAATCAATTCTTATCATTGTCGCAGTGGCCGCAGTAGGATTCATCATCATGAAAATGAGAAAAAAGAAAAAATAATTTCAGGAAAAAATAAGAAGGCCGCTTTAAGCGGCCTTTTTTTTTAAATCACATTGAGTTTTCGTTTATTGGATTCCGCTAATTGTTCTTCCCGCTCTTTCTCCAGTTCTGCTTCACTCTTGACAATTTTCCATTCAACTTCTGCTGGTGAGCCGTAAATCACATCTTTTTTAAAGCTGGGTTGATCAGTGAGGTAGGG
>DAIQAU010000097.1:0-8487 GCA_036781565.1 Bacteriovorax sp.
TCCCTTCTCAAAAGCTTCCATTGTTTCAAGGATTTCCGGCGTTTTGAGCTTATCTGCATAGGCCTGAGTAAACCTCATGCCTGCCAGGATATCCCGAGTGAAATGCTCGAGGAGTTTTGTTTGTTTAGGGGCGGTTATTCTGAAAGCGATGATCTCTTTTGGGGTAAACCAAAAAAGCATTTGTTCACTTGAAGAAGTCATTAAGAGAAAAGGATTTTTTTCATCGAAAGCTGTGACCGTAAAGGAGTCTGCTTTGGTGAAATTTTTTAAAAACTCACTTTTAAAAAGTAAGCCATTACCGAGAAATAAGCCGAATTGAGTAAAGCCGTGAGCAAAATGAAGAGGTGATATCATAATTCCTGAGAAGGCACGCGTTTTAAGCAGCTCATTGCTCATCTCTTCATTGGGCAAATACAAACTGGATAGAGGATTTCCATAGCGAAGTTTAAAAAGAGCTTCCTGAGTTTTCATTCGCCATTCTTCTTCAACGATCAGTGATTTTCCGGTGACATGATCAAACAACGTCATTCCAGTTCTTCCTGGAGCAAAAAGCGGAAGAAGAGAGTACTGTGAATTGAGTTCCGATTTTAATTCTGTTCCAAAGACGGAAGAAAGAGATGAAACCAGACGGACGTGAACATCTTTAAACTTAGGTGTGACCAATTTTTCTTCAACAACCACTGTGGCAAAGGGAAATTTTAAAAACATCGGAGAAAGAATGAAAAATAGAATCAAAGAAGGAACTAATGTTGTTCTGAAAAGTTTTCTGATCGGAGAAAAGGCCAGGTCTCTCGTATTAAAGGTCAACCATTCTTTGGCGTTTCTCCCCCTGTAAAGTGGGATATCAAAAAGCACAAGAGGCAAGAGTAAGACATTCATCAATGCATATAAGTAAGCTGAGAATCTATTGCCCAGGCGGCTTTTTCCGGAAGGGCAAAGACCGAGCAAAAAAGCACCAGGGGTGTTGGCGATTATGAGTGCGCTCGTGATCATGAGAATGTGAAAGACAATAAAGAATTCCAGAAAAGACAGGATTTTGTATTGAGAGATTTCAGGATATTTGGCAACGAGAGTCTTATTAAAAAACTCAGTCATTGGGTAAAGAACTGCCTGCGCTTTCTCCAGAACACCCGAAGAAGGAATCACGAAAGTCAAAATAAAATAAGTGAAGGCAACATCAAAGACAAAAGAATAAATTTTATAGGGAATGAGTTTTAGTGCGCCCGAAAATTGAAGGGGAGTCTTTTCTTTTTTTTTCGGGGGAGAGTTTTTTACAGGAGCAGGTTCTGATTTCTCCGGAAACTCCGCTATTGTCGGGGCCGCTGCCAGATGAGTCTCGTTAAAATTCTCATTGAGAAATTCTTTTTGATGAGCGAGCTGAGCAGAATGTTTTTTCTCAGAAACAGGCCTCAATTGCTCGAGATCCTGGCGGATGCGTATCTGAATGCGGCCACATTTCAGAGTGTCTCCCGAGTCCAACAGATAATGTTTGTCGTGTTCTAGCGGAAGATTGTTCAAAGAAGTTGATCCGGTTTCACCCAGGAAATGCAGGCTCAGCAAACCGTTCTTGCTTTTAAAATGAAAATGCTTCGGCGAGATCAACGAATCCATTAATACGAGATCGTTGCGGGGATCAAGCCCTGCCAGAAGAAAGTCGTGAACGACTAACTTTCTCGGAGATTGATCCGGCGATTTGACGTCAAGAATGTACACTAGTTCAGGGGTCATTCACCTATTGTGATCAAAAAAAAGAAAAAGGGCAATTTAAACCGCATGAGTTGATGGCAAATTATTCCTGCACAAATTTGTGAGTCTTAAAACTCTTTACAATTTTCCGTCATCATTTACGATGGAAGAAGCTCACTTTTAATTCTCTATTTACTCCAAGGAAAGGAAGGATTTATGAAACAAATGAAAGCATTGGCCATGATGTCCATGCTCACGCTCTCCTCACAGGCTTTTTCATACGACGTTGTCGATCGTTTCAAGTTGATTGATGACAAATTAAAAACAGAAGAGATGCTGAATCCAATCGGCCACGATTTCTTCCTGGATATGGGAGTAACTTTAAATAAGAATGCGACGGACTTTGTATCAGATGTAAAAGATGCCACTAATTATGCGGGAGCAACAATTGGTGACAAAATTACCAATGCGCAAACTGTTCTTGCAAAATACGATAAAACTGAACAGACCGTTAAAGTTCGCGCGGCCTTTGGTTTTCCCCTTTTTAGTTTTTCTGCCTGGAATTTAAAAGTTCAACCTAACGTTCGCGCTTTTGTGAATGCCGGGGCGAACATCGGTGTTCAATCAGAGAAATTAACTGCAAATATGCTTCTTGATCTCATTAACGTCGATATCCCTGTTGCTCTTAAAAACGAGATTGTTTCCAAGTTCAGTGCTTATGTCGGAGGAGATGACCTTCTTCTTCCAACTGGTCCGGGGGGAGGAGATCTTTGTAACGTTTTAACAGATCCTCTGGAAAAGGCCGGCTGTAACAGCTTAAAAGGCCAATATTTTTATCCACAAAATGATAATCTTCCAGACATGAGATTGTTTGCAAAAGTCGATGCGAAAGTAGGGTTCTTCAATGACTATACTTACGGCGAACACTTCATGGGGAACTGGAACCTTTACGGTCTGAACCGCACAGATATTTTTCAACGTGTAAACGCAGATATGATCGCGCGCGGAACGAAGATTGAACTTCCTAAAAAGAAAAATACTGAAACCACACTTCAGACAGATTTCAGACTGGGCTACAAGAACGATAATTACCGCGTGTCAGCTTCAGTTGAAGAAATCAAACTCTCTAAATTGAAAGAAAAAGACGCTGAAGCAAAAGACTTATCTTACGGCTACGACCCTCTCATGAGACTTCATGCGGACGCTAACTACAGATTCTCGGCCTTGATGGTCAACCCGTTTTTGGGTGTTCATAAACGCAAAGGGTATGGATTCGCAGACGGAGTCTACGCCGGAACTGATCTTGGGGCCTACGTTTGGGGTGACCGTTTAGGGCTTCAACTACGCGGTATGGTTGATAAACAGTACTTCACAATCTCTCCAAGAGTGAAACTTTGGTTGATGTCTCTTGAGTATTCGATGAAGGCACCAATGAAATCAATGGATGGTGATACTAAGCTTTCTGCACTCCACTCAATTGATTTACGCTTATTCTTCTAATTGCAAATCTTTCGTGATAGACTGAGGGTGAAATATCACCTTTAGTCTATTGCGAGATCTTAATGAGCTTTGAAAAAATTCTTTCACATTCTTCTATCCATTCTTTTTTAACTGAAAATAAACTGACCAAGCCAACCCATATTCAGGAACAAGTTATTCCGGAATTTCTAAAGGGCAAATCAGTCAATGTTATTGCCAAAACCGGTTCAGGAAAAACCCTGGCCTTTGCTCTTCCTGTCTGCGAATTGTTAAAATTCGACGAAGAGGATTTTCCTATTGCTCCCACAAAAGAAAACGCGGGTAGACCTCGCGCTGTTATTCTTGCACCGACAAGAGAACTTGGAACTCAATTGTTCAAGGTCTTCAAGTCTATTTCTCACCACGCGAAAATGCGCATTCGTCTTCTTGCCGGCGGTGAAGGAGCAAAGACCAACCATCTTCTTGCCCGCGATCATTTTGACGTCTTGATTGCAACACCTGGTCGCCTGAGTTCAGCTCTTAAGAAAAAAGAATTGAATCTTAAAAATACAAAATATCTGATCATGGATGAAGCTGATCAGCTTCTCGATATGGGGTTTAGAAAAGATCTCGTCAATATCTATGGATCAACTGATGCGAGTCTTGTTCACATTGGTCTTTTCAGCGCGACTTCTTCAGAAAGCCTTCTTGAATTCTGTAAAACAGTTTTTGCAGACGTCGAGTTTGCTGAATACAATATGGCAGATAAAAACAAACTGACTCAATCAGTCCGCACATTTAATATTTACGTCACTGATAAAGAAAAAAATCAGATGACGGAAGCGTTCATTAAAAATCAAGCGAAGGGAAGAGGAATTATCTTCGTCAACAAGCATGAAACAGTCGATGCTCTTGCTCTTCTCATGAACGAAAAGTTTCCAAAAATTAAAGTTCATTCTCTACATGGAGAAATGGAAGCTAAAGACAGAAAGAAAAATTACGATCGCTTCCTGAAAGAGGGCGGAATTCTTATTTCAACCGACATCACTGCCCGTGGAATGCACATCGACGATCTCGTCTGGGTCATGAATTACGATCTTCCTTTCGAAGCTGTTTATTATATTCACCGTTGCGGTCGAGTAGGAAGAATGCAGGCAGAAGGATTTGTCTATAACCTCGTCACACCAAAAGATGCCAATATTGTTACGAGAATTAACGAGGCCATCCGCAATCAATCGGCGCTCAAGTTGACTTCATTTGATGAAAGCAAATTTAATGCTCTTAAAGCTAAAGCTGCTCCTAAAATCAAAACGAAAATTGAGAAGAAGAAAAAGCAGCTTGAAGAGCTTAAAGCAAAAGTCGGTCCTCGCAAAAAAGTTAAGGCAGATAAAAAACACCTTAAAACAATCAAGACATCTTCAACTCCAAGATATAAGCGCACTGAAAAACCTTCTGCGAAAAAATCTCCTGCGAAAAAAGCAGGCGGTCGTTCAACTTCTAATCACAAGGTGACTAACAGAAGATGATGAAATGGTTTTTGCTTATCACATTAGTCGCGTGTCTCTCTTGTTCAAAAAAGCAGGAGAACACAGGTCCTAAATATACGGCCGAGGAATTTCTCGCGCTGTCGCATGAAGCCTCAGTTACCAATGAAAAAGGCGAAGATGCCATTAAGTTTTCTGATTACTCGCCTGGAGTAAATAAGCTCGACTCGAAAACATTCCGCTACAATAGACTGGTTTTTTTTGCGATTGCTTTTGAAACTGAAGAAGAAGCAAAAAGTGAAGCGAAACGTCTGAATCAGTATTATTCCCGCAATTGGCTTTTTGACAGAGTTGAAGGTGAACCCGTTTTAGAAGATTATGTGATCAGTACTTTCAACGCTCAAAATCCTAATCGCAGCGTCCAGAGAAGGCCGAAAAAGGCCCAAGGTCATGGTGAAGCCCACGGTGAAGCTCACGCGGCACCAGCTCACCACTAAATCAGTTTTTATTAAACATTTGCGGATGAGCTTTAAATCTTTCTTCAAAAAGAGCGATTCGCTGTTTCCACAAATCATTCATTAATTTGATATTCGGGTGTGCGGTTTCACTTTCAAGATGATCGAGTGTCTGATGAAACAGCATGATCCATCGGCCGAGTTCGCCGCGATGGATATTGAGTTGCAGGTGAGTAAAGAGCAGGTGAAAGGGGCGGTCGAGTTTCGCCTGGGTTGTTCCAGTCAATTGCATTTCCCAAAAGGTTGTAAGGCGTTCGAGATGATGAGCGAGTACTTCGGGGTCGCGAAACTTCGCAAAATGATAGCCGATCATGACATCGTCGATGACCTTCTTATAAAATTCTTCTACCACGTGATGGATCAGTTCCCTCATTCCTAAGCCCTTAATAGTATTAACCGTCTAAAAAAGTAAACTTTGTTTGTAAATGACCGATAGGCATGGTCAAGGATAATCACTTTTTTAGTATGGGTAGCTTATGGCCAATCATAAATTTTGGAAAGTCGCCGCGGGTATAGTTCTTTTCTGTTTAAGTGCAGGAGTTCGGGCCCAAATCGGTACGCTCTCAGACGGGTCATGTTGGTATGATTCAAAGGATCCGCTGAAAGTGGCAAGCTTTAACGATAAAACCGTTTATAACGGCACTCGTGCGCAAATAGAAGCGGAGATTGAGGTCATGTTGGGCGATCGTGGCCATCAAAAGATTTCAGAAATGGATCTTTCACTTCATTGCGGAGGTTACGGAGCAAGTCTTGTGGCCCGTGTGCAGACCGATAGCGGAAACTTTTGTGTATGGACCCGCTTCGAAAAGGGAAAGCTGCTGGCCCGAAGTGTGGGAGTCATCACTGAAAAAAGCCTCGAGGGTCAGTTGTGTGACGGACATAAAAGCGGTGAGTTTATTCTTGGAGTAAATTCAAAAGAGTTTATATCTGAGCTGCAGGGAGCGAAGTGGTCTTCAGTCATAAAAGAAGTCGTTCCAGTGTCTGATAAAGTCCTCAAAGTTGTTTTGATGAAAGAGTATGAGATGAAAGAGGCAGAGGTCGCTTCGCAGCTGGAAGAAAATTTTGCGGGTAAAAATGCTATTCGCTATATCGAATTCAATCAATATCATCACCCGGTGGGTGAATACATTTCCTTGAAATAAGCCTGGAAATAAAAAAGGCCCGTTTTTGCAAACGGGCCTTTAAAAGAACTAGCGTTGTGTTGGTGTTAAAAATTAGCGAGATGTTTCGTGAAGCGCTCTACCTAGAGATTTAGATTTTTTCTCAAAGTAGTTATTGTTTTCTGCCATTTCAGCTTCTTCTTTGCAGCCAATGCAAAGTTCAGCAGTCAGACGTGCATTCAATCTTTCAAAGCCGATTTCAGCATCGCATTCTTCACAAAGACCATAAGTCCCGCGATTGATAGCATCGAGCGATTTGTTGATTTTTTTCAGGTAAAAGTTTTCGCGATTAATGAATCTGATATCGTGAGAAGTTTGTGTGTTTACACTTGCTTCATCAAGAGGATCAGAAAGCTCGTTTTTATCGAGCTGGTATTTTTCTTCTTCCATTTTTTTGTTAGCGATGCGTTCTTTCTCGGCGAGAAGCTTGTCTTTGAGCGTAGCAATTTGCTTGTCAGTGAGGTATGCGTTTTCTCTCTTCATTCTTACTCCTTAAAAAATCTACTGCGTAAAACCCTCAATAGTTTTGCAGCGGCAAGCATTAACTATAAATTTCGTTGAAAACACATTACAGATACTGGAGTAATCTAGTAAATTACGAAAATCTAACAAAGCTTAACATCTTTCATATTCTTTCTTTATCAAAGCTGCTGAATACTTAGAAAAAACTTCGCTCTTATTTGCTCTCGAGCTTTATAGGGGCTTCGCAGTAAGGACAGAACTGCCAAAATTGTAAATCAATCTCATGCTTACATGAGGCACAAACGTACAGCACTTCGAGATCTTCGAAGCCAGCGCCACCCATGAAAAGATCTTTTCTCATCGCTCTGATCGTGACGGGATTGGCCCTGAAGACATTAGGTCTTAGTGGATCGGGAATAAATTTGGCCGGTCCAATGGAGGCGTCTGGAAGAATATTAACTTTGTATTGCTCATGAAAATCTTCATGAAACAGCGGCTGATTCGCGGCGTTTTTGTACGTCTTTAATTTATCAAATTGAGATTGCGGATCAAATTTTTCCTGCAGGAATTTTCTAATCTCAGCATCTTTATCTTTCATCATAATTTCATCCGCTCCCATTCTTTTTCCAGAAAATCGACGATTGAAAAAGCTGCTTTTTGATGTTCGTTGAAAAGTTTTAACAGAGAAGGTTTAAGAGTTCGCACTTCCTTTTGCAAGCGCAATGACATCGGGCCCAGGCTTTCAATTGTTCTGAGTGTCCACTCAAGAACTTCCGGATTTTTAGTCTCCAGATTTTTTTTCAAATGATCAAAGTACACACCTGGAATCATGACTCCGGATTTGAGTGCCTCACCTATGACATGTTTTTGAGAGGCGGCGAGAGTGTAAATGAGCAGGTCATCGTATCTGGTGTGCACGCGAAGTTTTTCCAACGTCACAAAAAAATGTTCATTGAATTCGCGGCTCATATTCTGGGTGTTATCCAGAATACAGAGAATTTTCTTTAATGAATCCTCGTCAACCGTTTCATCAATGGACTGACTCCAGACTTCGCGCAGGTGCTGAATCAACTCCTGGTCGAGTTTTATGAGCGGACGTTCGCCCCGTTTGAGTTTTTCAATAGTGTCGCGGTAAAGATCCTGATAGTTCATAAATCTATTATGCTTCGACTTGGCGGAAGAGAAAAGAGGTTCTAGCTGGAGAAGTCCAGTCAATTACTGGGAATTTAATACAGACCAAATTGACGTAAACCCCGGTTGGGCGTAAGAGGTAAGGACCGGGAAATTTTATGGCCAAACATCTTATAAATTCTATTTATCGTGCAACTGAAGGCGAAGGCGTTTTTGTCGGTCGTCCGCAGATTTTCGTCCGCTATCAGGGATGCAATATCGGCTGTCTCAATTGCGACTCCAAAGACACTTGGGATTTTTCACCGGAATCAGCTCAGGATCTCGAAAGCGTTCTCGCTCAGGTTCACGCTGAAGGTTTTAACGGGACCATCAAGAATGTTTCTGTGACCGGGGGAGATCCTCTCCATCCGTCGCATGTTCCCCATGTCCTTTCATTGGTTAAGGCCTTGAAGGAAAGAGGGTATTATATCAATTTAGAAGCAGCAGGGACCCGCGTTGTTGATGAAATCTTTGATCTCGTCGATTATGTCAGCTTTGATTTCAAGACGCCTTCTACGGGCGTAAAAACGCCGTTAAAAAACATTTCCAAAA
>DAIQAU010000098.1:0-3758 GCA_036781565.1 Bacteriovorax sp.
CAATGTTCTCAAGTTCAGTGCGCGGTGTTTTATAAATATAATATTGATTGAGCCGCGCCACTTCCTTGATGCCCTCGCGTTTCCTTATTGTCGCGGTAATTCCTTTCAACAGCCACAAATGAGATTTTTTAAAATTCACTTTTTTCTGAGGATAGTAGCCTAGCGGAAGTTCCCATTTTTTTTTCTTTGCGAGATGAGGCTTGGCCGTTTCATCATGTTTTTGAACGATCATCGGCACTTCAGGCGCGATGATTTCCACGAGTTCATTTTTATTAATTGCCATATCCAGAGGCCGCGGTTTTTTCCACTGCCAATAAAGGAAAACCGCCAGGGCAATAAGGAATAGACCAATAATTTTTTTCACGGTGCTGTCCATGAAACGGTCTGCACGACTGAGACATTTTCGGATGTGTCGACTGCTCTCACAAAAGCGGTATAACTTGAACCAGAAAGAATGGTTCTTTTCATTCCACCGCTGCTGAATGAAGTGATCGTCGTACTCGTATTATTCTTCAGATTGCGAAAATCACCTTCTTTGCACACTGGACTGGTTTCCGTCGTAATGCATACTTCGTAACGGGCTATATCTGCATCAGCGGGTGGTGAAAAACTCAGAGTATTTCCACTCATCGCAAGCGCGGAAACTGCGGCCGGCGGAGTTGTATCTGCAAGGGATGCGCCTCGATTGCCCAGGAAAGATAATTTCCAGGAAATCAATTTACCGACATCTTCAGCAGCACCATCAATGACTTTCAACGTCCAGTTGCCAGCAGACCTTTCGCCGTAAAAAGCATTCGAACCCAATGTCACGTTCACAAAATTCTGAGGAAGAATATTGTTGTTGATCATCATCAATTTGCTTTTTGTTCCTGCTGGTGAAGTAAGTTCAATGCCGACATCACCAATGTAAGGATGATCAATGGTAACTGTAACCATTACGTGTTCGAGAGCAATATTGTGTCTGTTTACGATAAGGGTTGAGGTGACACCTGCTGCTGATTTATCAGGAATTAACAGGTTCAATTCGCCACTGTTATATCCGGGGGAATCGTCCGGTTCATCGGAGTTAACTAATTCATATAAATTAAAATTAATATTTTTTGCCAGATTAACCGCACTTTCAATATCGAGCTGGCCGAAACCGTAAAGATTATGAAAATTAAAACCTGCCGCATTTGTTCTCCAGCCAAAACTATAGGTGTGGCCGGCGAGATCATCGCCTAACGGATGTCCTTTATCGCCTTCGCTTGGATTAATTTTTTTTGCCGTTTTAGCGAGAATATATTTTATCTGTCGCCAACCTAAATCGGGATTTGCCTCTTTTAAAAGAGCGATTGCTCCGCTTACGATTGGTCCGGAAAACGAAGTTCCCATAAAGGAAGCTGTGTAAGAGCAAAAAGGATTAAGCCCATTTTCATTGTTATCAAACGGACCTGAAGAATTTAATTGTCCCCAGCCCCGGCTGCAACCAACGAGGTCGTCAAGAATCATTCCAGCCTTTGAATCTCCCCCCGGTGCTGCAATCCAATTATTGGAACTTGGAGTTGAGTAGCTTGCAATTTTACCGGAAGAAGTGGTCGCACCAACCATGATCACATAGGGATAACTTTGAATCTGATCAAGATTCCCGTTACCCGTATAAATTTCATTCGAGGATCCACCACAACTTTCAAGCGTATCTAAAAAATCATTTCCGCCCGAAATAACGTACACATTTTTTTTTGAAACTGTATTCGAGCGCAGATCATTCAAACCTTCAACCGGATTGACGAAGCAGGTGCTCGTTCCATAGCTGTAATTAAAAACTTCGCCGCCCGTGAGTGACATTTGATCGATGTATTTAGCAAGCGTCTGATCACTGCTGATAAAATTAAATCCGACAAGCGTAGCATTGGGGGCCACACCATAAGTTCCAATGCCGTTATTTTTTTCAGCTCCGATTAATCCCGATGTCGCCGTTCCATGCGAATCAGTATCGTCACTTGTATTGGGATTTCCAAGATAAGGTGGTGATGTATGGACATAATTTCTCGAGCGGGAAAGATCCGCATTCGTTGCCAAATCGGGGTGGGAAAAATCAATACGTCCGTCTGAAACAACAACGGTCACACCCCGGCCAGTGACAACATCATGAGCGGTGCCGAGATGAGCATCTGCCCCGGGAGTTCCGTGATAGGAATTGAAAATACTCTGGCCGGTGTTAACGAGGTACCACATATAGGAAGACAGAGCATCAACCGTATTAGGCTTTGGTGTTTCTGCCTGAAAATTGGAATACCCGTTGGTAGAATTAACAGAACTTCCGTCGCTGCAAGAAAAGAATAAACAAAGAATGAGAATCAAATTTATTCGCATCATGCTTAACCATACAACGAGAGTGGTGCATTTTAATTTGAGTTTGAAGATGAAATTTAAATATGAAAGATAGGGATTTTGAAAAGTGGTCGGAGCGAGAGGATTTGAACCTCCGACCCTCTGCTCCCAAAGCAGATGCGCTACCAACTGCGCTACGCTCCGACATCACGAGATCTAAAAGATAGGTGACTTTTATATTAAAATAATGACACTCTGGCAATGAATTTTAGCTTCTTTGTGAGAAAAACTTTTGGGCAAACTGAACGGCCAGGGCCCTGTGTGAGTTCTTGTTTTTCCATTCGCCAAGTTCGGCCACAGTCAGGTCCCCACCTGCATCGGTGGGAATAAAAACGGGATCGTAGCCGAAGCCGCCATCGCCGCGATAGCTATGCGCGATCACCCCATTCATGCGTCCTTCAAAATAAAAAATTTCTTTTTCGTTTAGATAGGCACACAGAACACAGGTGAAAAAAGCGCCGCGCGACTCTTTCCCCTGCATCTTTTTAAGCAGCAATTCTGCGCGCTCTTTATCACTCAGCCCTTCCCCGCCAAAACGGGCAGAATAAATGCCAAGCTCGCCCGGAAGGGCCTCAACAGTAAGACCTGAGTCGTCTGCGAGCACAGGTGTTTTAAATTCATCGTAATAAGCCCTGGCCTTCAATAAAGCATTGGCAAAATAAGATTCACCGTCTTCAACAACATCTAATTTTTTAGCTGCCGGTTTGACCGTCACAATTCTCGAATCAAATAATTCAGAAAATTCCTGTGCTTTGTGAGCATTGGATGAAGCGAGAACCAGTTCAATCATTTTAAAGCCTCAGATTGTTTTGCGAAAACAACATCCATACAGTCTTTTGCACATTGAAGAAGTGCCATTAATTGCTCGTGAGAAAAAGGGTGGCCTTCTGCAGTTCCCTGAACTTCCACAAATTTTCCTGACTTCGTCATAACAACGTTCATATCAGTTTCGCAGCTTGAGTCTTCATCGTAATTGAGATCGCCAATAACTTTGCCGGCCTTGTTGATACCAACGCTGATTGCTCCCAGTTGTTCAGTAAGCGGGCTTTGAAAAAGTAAACCTTCAGACATCAACTTTTTAATAGCGATCTCAAGAGCAACATACGCGCCCGAGATTGAAGTTGTTCTGGTGCCGCCATCGGCAACCATGACATCACAGTCAATTTGTATTGTGCGTTCACCGAGTTTTTTTAAGTCAATGATCGAACGAAGCGACCGGCCGATCAAACGCTGAATCTCCTGGGTTCTTCCGCTTGCGCCATTGCGTTCGCGTTTATTACGGGAATGTGTCGCAGAGGGAAGCATAGAATATTCAGCAGTCAGCCATCCTTCGCCTTTTCCTTTTAAAAATGGCGGAACGCTTTCTTCCACTGTCACGGTGACAT
>DAIQAU010000098.1:3858-8346 GCA_036781565.1 Bacteriovorax sp.
TCGCCTTTTCCTTTTAAAAATGGCGGAACGCTTTCTTCCACTGTCACGGTGACATAAACTTTTGTATTTCCGCATTCAACGATCACTGAACCTTTCGCATAAGGATTTGGATTCAGCGTATATTTAATTGGTCTTGGATGGCTTCTTTCAATCAGGTTTTCAAGAGATGACATTGGTTTTCCTTTGAGCTACTTTGGGGGCTGTAAATATGTAGTGATAATAAACTGACTCTTGAGATTTTACAAATGTATCACCAGCACTTTAACACCATTGGGTCGACGCAAATTTTTCTTAAAGAAAATTTAGAGCGCCTTCAAGCGAAGGAACACGATATTCTCATTTCTTGTTCTGAACAAACCGGTGGAATCGGTCGCAAAGGCAACGTGTGGGATACTTATCCGAACAGTCTCGCAATGTCTTTTACCTTAAAACCCAATCCACGTCCGACACTAACGCCGATTGAAATTGGTTTGATTGCGATAAAATACTTTCATAAAAAGTTTAAAAAAGAATTGTTCCTGAAATGGCCTAATGATCTGCTGACTGCCGATGGAAAAAAATGCGGTGGAATTCTTTGTCAGTACATTGATGAAAATACAGTCATTT
This sequence comes from Bacteriovorax sp., assembly GCA_036781565.1. Lineage (GTDB taxonomy): Bacteria > Bdellovibrionota > Bacteriovoracia > Bacteriovoracales > Bacteriovoracaceae > Bacteriovorax. Next base: position 4,465 of record DAIQAU010000098.1, read on the forward strand.
CCGGTCTGGGTGTTAACCTTGGGCAATTGAGTGTAAAAAACGGGAACGACTACAAACATGGTCTTGGCAACGTTGATGATTCACTTATCCTCAGTGAAGAAGATCAGCAGCAAATTTCCAAAGAACTCTATGAAGAGTTTCTCCACGGCCGTTATTTTTCTAATGTCGAGCTGGTCGATGATTTTCAAAGATATTGTCATCATATGAATAAAGAAGTTTTTATTTATGAAGATGAAAAAGATTACATTGGAACTTTCAGAGGTATCGGTGAAAACGGTGAAGCGCTCGTTGAAATCGACGGTAAAATAAAAATGTTCCTTTCCAGTTCTTTAACGATCTTAAACTAGTGTTGAACTGAATCAGAAATTTCTTTGATTTCTTTGCGGATCAGATTTTCCGCGAGATCAGGGATCACTTCCCAGGCAACTTTCTCTGCGCTTTGACGGCAGAATTCCTTAACCATTTCTTCAATCATCGGACGCAAAGAAACTTTTAGCTTCTCGACAATTTCATCAGTGTTCAGGCTTGAGGGAACTTGTGAATTTGAAACATCGTAGTTTTGAAGTTCCAGTGTCGCTTCAGGCTCTGTGTGAAATTGATCCTGATTTCTTGCTTCACTCTCTTTGAAGTTTTGAACTGTCTCAGTCAAATCTGCAGTAACTTCATCTAGGTTTGTTTCTTCAATGTATTTTTCTTCTTCTGCTTTTACCGGAACGACTTCATCTACTGCCCAGAAAGCTTCCGGTGAAATATCTTCATCTATTTCACTAAGAAGGTCGCGATTCAAATCTTCAGGAACTGAAAAATTTGGATCTGTTTCATCTTCATCTTCTTCCAGCTCCACGTTTTGAATGAACTGAGAAGATGATTGAAGTCTGTCGAGAATATTGATGTCTTCAGCCGCTTCCTCAATAACTGGAGGAAAGGCTTTTTGATATTTATCTTCAAGACTTTGAGTGGGAGTGAAACCCCATCCTGAAATTTCGCTGCTTAAAGGATCAAGGGCTGCAGTTTGAGTATTTACAATTTCTTCGACTGCCGATGCACCTTCATCAACATCATCTTTTGCCTGAATCACTGGAGCATCAACTTTCCACATGTCGATATCATCAACTTTGCTGAAAACTTCTTCAGGATTAGCAGGTTTTTTAGGAGCTGGTAAATCGCGCTTGCCATCGAGAAGATCGCGGCATTTTTTTATGAATTTCGTGCTTTCAAATGGCTTTACGATTTTATCTGAAATACCACAGGCTTCGAATTGAGATTCATCGACAGTATCAAATGTACCGAGCATAACAATAATAGCTGCACCTGGCATCGATTGATTAATTTGTTTAGCCAGATCATATCCGGAACGTGAATCGGAAAGATTAAAATCGAGAAGGATCAAGTCAAAATGATTCGACTGAATTTTTCTGAACAACTCAGCTTCGTTAAGACATTCAACTAATTCATATCCGCTGTTAGCCAGCGTAATCCCAATTACTTTCTGAATAGTCAAACTGTCGTCAGCTACTAAAACTCGTGAAGTCATCTTCCATTTCCTCTTGTAACTATTCTCAACTAAAAGAGTGTCTTAATCAATGCAATTTTTAAGCGAAGACCGACAATTACACTCACGTATTAAAATTGAAGAAGAAGTGCGGTTTGATTATCCAGATTTCCCCGCTCATTGGCGAGTTTCATTAATTCTTTGATAATATCCATTTCTTTTTTCAAATTCTTTTCAACGGTGTATTTGATCTCACCTTCTTCGAGACGGGAGTAAATGCCGTCTGTGAAAAGCAAAACGAGATCTCCTGCAGAGATTTTCAGTTCGCGGACCTGATAATGAAGGTCTTCAAAAAGACCTATTCCGCTCATAGGGGCAGTGTGAAGAAATGAAGAGAAACGATCGCGGCTCAAGCTCCGCAACGAATCTGGCAACACCTCGTTGCTCAAATGGCCTTTGCGGTAAAGCCAGGCACTGCAATTCCCGGTTGAAACCAAAGTGAGAACATTTTCAGCAAGGGCCGCCCCCAAAACTGAGCCGCCTCCTCTATTGTTCATATTTTTAGCTTCATTATCCTGGGTCACTTTCTGGTGAGCTACATGGAGAGCGTTGATTAAGGCATTTCCTTCAATCAGATAGCGGGCACTATAAAAAAACTGCAATGTTGAATCAGGGTCCACCGAAATTTTTGTATAGGATCTTTTCACGGTATCGCGGATGATTCCAGCTGCGCGATCTCCGATGTTCGATCCACCAAAACCATCGACGACCATAAATAAGTTATTGGCGAGATCAACGTCAGCAAGATCCTCATTGAGATTCAAATGCGGACCTTGATGTGAAAGCATGCCGTAGCTTTTAAGTTCAATCATAATTTATTCCAGATAGTCTTTAAGTTTATCTGTCGCTTTTTTATAGTAATCACTGTCGACCGGAGATATCTGCTGCACTTCCTGGAACTTTTCTTTGGCATCCTGGAACAAGCTCAAAGATTCAGAAATAATCGCTTCGCGATAAATCTTTCTCGCTTTAACAGCGAGCTGGTCTTTTATTTCAACGACCATGTTCAACGCCTCAGCATTTGAAGGCTCGACTTTGAGAATCTGTTGATAGACTTCATAAGCCCCTTTCAAGTCCTGACCTTCCATGAGTGATTTTGCTTTACCCTGCAACGGTGCGACCGCAGTGTTGATTTCTTCGCGGGAAGTCTTTAACATGTCCGAAGCTTCTTTGATCAGATCTTCATCCATATCTTTAACTTTTAAAAAGTCTTCAAGCTTGCCGACGGCCTTGAACCATTCTTTTTGCAGGAAGAGAGTTTTCCCCGGCTTCAATTTTTCAACTTTGTCTTCGCGGGCTTTTTTCGCCGAAGCTACTTCAAGTTCTTTTCTCGCTTTTTCTTTCTGCCAGTCTTCCAGTTCCATTTTTAACTTTGGAACTTCCATATTTTCAGGATCGATTTTAGCAATTTCGTTAAATGTTTCAGTCGCTAATTCAATTCTTCTGTCTTTGGTATAGCTGCGCGCTTTTTCAAGAAGATCTTTTATTTTTTGCTTCTTTTCTTCCGCTGCTATCTTTTCTTGCTTCTCTTTTTCAAGTCGCTCAATGCGCGCAATTCCTTCTTTAGAGAACGCAATCAATGACTGAAGATTTGAATTGAAATTAGGATCAACGGCTGCAATTTTATTTAATTCATCAAGTGCTTCTCTGTAGCGTCCGTTGTTAAAATGGTTTTTACCAATTTCATAACGGGCAGAAAGAGCGCGTTTTTCTTCTTCCGACAAAACTTTGCCGGATTTCGTCACTATTGGTTTATCATTTACCTTAGGCGCAGCTTTTTTTGTTTTCTTGGTCGCCTGATTGGCATTATTGTCCTGACCATCGTCGAGCATAATCCACAAACCAACCAGAACAACTAAACCGATAATGGCCTTCTTTCTTTTCTGCTCATCTTTCCAGATGCGTTTGATTATTGATTTTTCTTCAGGTTCACCGCTTACGACTCCGCCGAGTGCATCGAAACTTTCTCCCTCTTCTGCGGGAATTTCGACGACTTCTTCGACTTCGACTGTTTGGTCTTCATCGACGGCCATGAGAGTCTGATTTTCTTCTTTTAAGAAATCAGAACGGAATTTTACAGTGAAGGTAACTCCGCCAATAACGAACTCATCGTTATGACTTAAAGTTGCTTTGTTGATTCTGTCCCCGTTCAGAATTGTTCCGTTAGAGGAATTCAAATCTTCAAGTGTCACCATAATATTGTTTTTTGTGATGACAGCATGAACAGAAGAAACTTCAGAATCATTCAATACAATCTGACATTTGGCAGGATCGCGTCCGATGTAGGTTTTATCTTTTTCGAGAATAAATTTATCATAAGGAGCCGTCTC
>DAIQAU010000099.1:0-4407 GCA_036781565.1 Bacteriovorax sp.
AAACTCTCCATGCTCGCTTCATCCAGCAATTCTTCTTCTGTCATTTTGTGGGTCTGATCATCCAGTTCATGCGCTTCAATATTGTGATGCTTTGTCGACAGAAGATTGGCCACAAAACAATGAACTCTTCTTTTAATTTTCATCCATTCTGTGACTCGAACACCTTGAACAGTCATAACACCTCCTCTTCATACTGAATGCTGAGGAATTAAACTGCATAGAGGGTTCCATAGCTTTTAGGAATATTTCACTTTGGTCATGAGAACAAACGGACCACCTGTCGCAAACATAGTGCTGGAGCGAATAAATCCTGCTTTTTTAAAGGCGCGGATAGCAGCCCCGTTTGAAGGGCTCACCTCGGCCATGAATCCGTTGTGATGATCTACTTCGTCAGTAAATTTTTTAAGAATGGTTGAACCAAGTCCTCTGCTCAGTAATCTCCTATCCGCAATAAAAGGCTCCAGGCGTAGCTGGCCTTCATTGTTGAGAGACAGTTGTAAAAATCCCAGCGGAGCTTTGTCAGCGTAAACCATCACCAGACGCGCTTCAGGGCGGGGAAAAAAAGAGCGAGCGATGTGATCGCGTTCAATCCATTTATTTATCGTAGGCAATTCTTCGTCATGCAATTCTTCGAAGCGAAGTTTATTTACATCAAAGTTTTCCCAGTCGAAATACTCTCGTTCTTCATCAATTTCATGAATAACTTCCGCTGCAAGAAATCGTTTTTTAAAAACAAGATACACCACAGCTCCAGTCAAAACGCCGAAGATATAGCCTAGAAAATGACTGAGATAACTGACTTCCGGAAGAAAGGTTGTCGGGAAAAAGAGAACGAGTGAAACACCGCTTAGTTTGATGAATCGGGAGAGAATCGATTCGCGCCGGTCAATGAAAAAAGAAAGCGACATCCACGTAGCACCCATCCAGTAAACGACTCCTGAAACACCAATGATAGTGATATGGCCGCCGAGATAATGAACGACGACGAGATTAATCAGTCCTCCCAGTAAAAAACCGATCAGAGGAAAAAGCCAAAGACTGAAATAATGGGCCAGCAGATAAGCAAAGGGCACAAACATAAACAGGTTGCTCATGATGTGTTCAAGATCTGCGTGAGCAAAAAGAGCACTCCACAATCGATAATATTCTTTTTTTATGACAACTGTTTCATAACTGGCCGGCATCAGCTGCCCCAGATGAAAGACATCATTTAAAAAAAGCGCCGTCCCTGCAATTAACAGAGTCACCAGAAACAGTGGGCTCCAATACCCTTTCTCCGGCAGTTTTCGCGTCATCCAATTTTCGACAATGATTCTTTTTATTCCCATAGAATCATATAATGGGGACGCCCCAAAAAGTTGCAAGGGAGGCAGTTAAAAAGGTGCTGAGAACATTTTAGTAACCTAACCATCCCTTTTCTGCTTCACTTGCTGCAGATTTCTTAAGATTCAAGATTGTGACGACCTGAAAAAGAGTACTTCTCTTTTTTATCTGAATAACCTATGATTTACATCGAGAATTCTATAAATAGCTAAAAATCTAAAATGTGATCCAGGTCATGTTTTTTTGACTGTTAAATGTTAGACTAGGTAAACCTTAACGATACTAGTGAGAGCCGAATGAAAAAAGCAGCCAATACTTCTTGCGATAATTGTGTTTCCCGCGCTGAGGGAATTTTTTGTGACATGGATATGCCTGAGTTAGAAGAAATTTCTCATCACAAAATTAACAACACATACAAGAAAGGCCAGACTCTTTTTGTTCAAGGCAATCACCCATTCGGTTTGTATTGTATCAGCAAAGGAAATATCAAATTGACTAAGACTGGTCCCGATGGAAAAGAAACCATCGTCCGCATCGCTCACGGCGGTGATATTCTTGGTCACAGATCTCTTTTCACAGACGATAACTACACAGCGACGGCCACTGCCATGGAAGACACAGAAGTGTGCTTCATTGATAAAAAATTTATTTTGAAAGTGATTGAAAAAAATCCAACAGTCGCTCTCAATATCATCAACAAGCTTTCCCGCGATATGGGCCAGGCTGAGAAAAAACTCTCTTCACTTCACCAAAAAAATGTTCGCGAACGTCTCGCTGAACTCATTCTTTCACTGAAAGCTACTCACGGTGCAAAAGATACTTCTGGACGCTGGAAAATTGATCTCAAGCTTACACGCGAAGAGATGGCGACTATGATCGGAACTGCGAATGAAACTCTTATTCGTTTTATGTCTGAGTTCAAAGAAGCGGGTATTATCGAACAGGAAGGAAAAACTATTTACATCACTGATGAAGAAGAGTTGTTAAACTGGGCAAATATTAATTATTAAATATTAATAATTAAAAGTTTATTAACTGCTCAAAATTTTTTCAAAAGCTGATATAGATTATAGTCCAACTGGGGCTCCTATTTTAAGATCTGGAGCATGAGCAAGATAAATCCCATCAAATTAGAGAATAATGTTATTTCTGAGATAAAGAAGCTTTCTCCTCAGAAGAAGTTTACTTCAACAGCGCCTCTTTTTTATGAAGGTCAGGTTCCCATTGTGGCCTACTTGATTCTTGAAGGTTGTGTTCAGCTCATGAAGAACAAAAAAATCAAAAAAATTCTTAAGCCAGGCTCTCTCATCGGCCTGTCTGAAATGATGTCGAACGCACCTTCAAAATTAACCGCACAAGTTCAGGCCGAAACGACTCTTTGTTTCCTGGACAAAAGTACAATCAAAGAACTCATTCATGAAGAAGAAGAATCAGATCTCACTCGCCTCATTAAGGAGGAAGTTTCATGAATCGCTGCACTCATTGCGATGAAGATATCCTGATTCCTATTTTTAGCGACCTCGATTCAGACCACAAAGAACCTTTCTGCTGCAACGGATGTTTAACAGTTTTTAATGTCATCAACATGAAAGGGTTGAATCAGTACTACGAAATCAAAAAATCCTCAGATATTTTCAAGCGCCGCTCTCCAGTCGAAACAAAGCACCAGCGCTTTGCTTACATGGATGCTCCAGAGTTTGTGGCGGAGTATTCATACTTGAATTTAAAAAAGCAAAGAACGATGGAATTTTATCTGGAAGGCATTCATTGCCTCGCCTGTCTTTGGCTCATTGAAAAACTTCCTGAGTTTTTGTCGGATGTTGAAACGGCCAGACTGGATATGCAAAAATCCGTTGCCACTATCAGCGTTAAGTCTGAAGGACGCTTTTCAAACGTCGCTCGCGAATTGAACAACCTTGGTTATAAACCTCACCCTTTAAAAAGAAATCAAAGCACGCACGATTTCCGCAAAAAAGAAGATCGCAAAATGCTTTTGAAGATAGGTATTGCCGGCGCGGGTGCCGGAAACATTATGCTCTATGCAGTTTCGAACTACGCTGGAGCTCCCGAAAATCTTTCGAAAATTTTTAATGTGATCTCTGTTGTCTTTGCCATGCCGGTCTTCTTTTATTCGGCGACTCCGTTCTATCAAACAGCATGGAACGCACTAAAAAATAAAACACTCTCCATTGATGTTCCTATCGCCATGTCGCTCATCATGGGCGTTATCATGGGTATCTATAACCTGATGACCGGCGTGCCGGACAATTATTTCGATTCTTTGACAGCACTGGTTTTCCTGCTTCTTCTATCGAGATACTTCCTTAATAAAATTCAAAATGACGGCTTAACGGCCAACGATCTCAACTTTTTTTACGAAGGCAACAGCGTTCTGAAAAAAGAAGGAAACAGTTTTATTGAAATCCACCCGCAATTTCTTCGCGCGGGCGATGTCATCAAGGTCGGCAGTAATGAAATGATTCCCGCTGACGGTAAAATCCTTGAAGGTGAATCATTAATCAACAGTTCACTTCTCACCGGTGAATCAAGACCGGAAAACGTCAAGGCCGGCTCTGAAGTTTTCTCGGGAACAATCAATCTGACAAATGAGATTTTGATTTCCGTTGAGAAAACAAAAGAAGAATCGCGCATTGGTAAAATTTTGAAGGCCGTTGAAAGTGGCTGGCTTCAAAAATCGCATATTGTCGATTTGACTAATATGATTGCGAAGTATTTCACAGCTGCTGTCCTGATTCTTTCAGGCGCATTGTTTGCTTATATGTATTCTCACGGGACGGCCCATGCGGCCCTCGATAAGGCCTTGACTCTTTTGATCGTTACTTGTCCTTGTGCCATGGCCCTCGCCACTCCGATGACCTTGACGAGAACTCTTTCACGATCGTCCCGCAAAGGAATGATTGTTAAGAATAATGAAGTCATCGAGAAGCTTTCTCATATCGATACTGTCTTTCTTGATAAAACCGGAACTGTGACTTACGGAATGTTGAAAGTGGATACTTTCAATGTCCTGAAACAGCCGCAAATGTCTGTGTACTCAATCATTACGAGTCTGGAAAAGTATTC
>DAIQAU010000099.1:4507-8077 GCA_036781565.1 Bacteriovorax sp.
CGCTCTTATGTGAGCGTGGCCGTTTTAGGATCGCTTGATATTTCACTGCGAGCTGCTGATATTTACTTAACCACGGCAGGAATCTCTCACATACCCGATCTTATCACTATTTCCAAAGAAACGATGAAGGTCATCAAACGCAATCTGATTCTTTCTGCTTTGTACAATCTTCTTTCAGTCTACGCAGCTTTCGCGGGATTTATATCTCCGCTGACAGCCGCGATCATTATGCCGGTTTCTTCGTTGACGGTGCTCATTTCCACCTTGATAGGAACAAAAAAACTGAACAGAATATTAGCTAAAAAGGAAATTAAATAAATGGAAGTGTTACCTATCGTTATACCGCTCGCCATATTGCTTGCGCTTTGCTTTATCGCTGGCTTCATCTGGATGACAATGAAAGGCCAGTATGACGACCTGGAAACTCCCGCGATGAGAATGCTCTTGGACCAAAAAGAAATTAAGAAAACAACAAAAGAAATAACAGAAGATAAACTCGATCCAAACAAGGATTAATGATCTCTAACAAGGAAAGAAAATGAGTTCAGCTAATGTCAATCGGACAGGTCGCCTTGAGACCTATTCTTACGATGACCAGATCGTAAGAATGTTTGTTATCGCCACCATCATCTGGGGAGCAGTTGCAATGCTCGTGGGGGTTACTATTGCGTTCCAGCTTGCCACCTGGAAAATGAATTTTGGTCTTCAATGGATTACGTTCGGCCGTTTGAGACCACTGCACACGAACGCTGCCATTTTTGCGTTTTGCGGGAACGCGATCTTTGCGGGGATCTACTACTCACATCAAAGACTTCTTAAAGCAAGAATGTTCAATGATGTCCTTTCCAGAATTCACTTCTGGGGCTGGCAGCTGATCATCGTCGCTGCGGCCATCACTCTTCCGCTAGGTATGACTCGCGGTAAAGAGTATGCTGAACTTGAATGGCCGATTACTTACGCCATCACAACTATCTGGGTTGTTTTTGCCGTAAACTTTTTCGGTACATTGATCAGACGCCGTGAACGCCACATTTACGTTGCGATTTGGTTTTATATCGCGACGATTGTTACGGTTGCCGTTCTTCACATCGTTAACGGTTTATCTCTTCCAGTCACAATGACAAAATCTTATTCAGTGTATTCTGGTGTACAGGATGCTCTCGTTCAATGGTGGTATGGTCACAACGCTGTTGCGTTCTTCCTGACAACTCCCTTTCTTGGTTTGATGTATTACTTCGTTCCAAAAGCTGCTAATAGACCAGTTTATTCATATAGACTTTCTATTATCCACTTCTGGTCACTTGTTTTCATTTATATCTGGGCAGGTCCTCACCATCTTCTTTACACATCTCTTCCTGAATGGGCACAAACGCTCGGGATGGTTTTCTCAGTTGCTCTAGTTGCTCCGTCATGGGGTGGTATGATCAACGGTCTTATGACTCTTCGTGGAGTCTGGAACAAAGTTCGTACAGAACCAATCTTGAAGTTCATGGCCCTTGCGCTTACTTTCTACGGTATGTCGACTTTCGAAGGCCCGCTGCTTTCAATTAAATCAGTAAACTCAATCGGTCACTTTACTGACTGGATTCCTGGACACGTTCACGCCGGAACTATCGGTTGGAACTACCTGATCACTGCCGGTATTCTTTACTATCTTGTGCAAAAACTCTGGAATACAGAAATGTATTCTAAGAAACTTGCCAATGCTCAGTTCTGGACAGCGACAATCGGTCTGGTTCTTTACTACGTATCAATGGTCACAGCTGGAATCACTCAATCACTAATGTGGAGAGCGATCGATCCAGCAACTGGAAAACTAGTTTACCCTAACTTCATTGAAACAGTTGTAAAAATTATTCCAATGTACTGGGTACGCGCTTTCGGTGGTACTTTCGTTCTTATCTCGTTCTTAATGATGGCCTACAACCTTTACATGACAATGAAAAAAGGTTCTGTCGGCAAAGAACAAGTTTATGAAGCTTACGCTCTTGATGAATCAAGCATTGAAAAAGGTGCAGATCAACACAGAAAACTTGAAGGTCTTCCAATGGTTTTCTCTGTTCTTTCTCTTCTTGCAATTCTTGTTGGTTCAGCAATTGAAATCGTTCCTTCGATTCTTTCAACTAACTACGTTACAAAAATCCCGACAGTAAAACCGTACACTCCGCTTGAACTTCTTGGACGTGACGTTTACGTTCGCGAAGGATGTTACCTGTGCCACTCTCAACAAGTTCGTCCAATGGCCCACGAAGCACTTCGCTACGGAAAAAATTCTGAAGCTGGTGAGTTCATCTACGATCACCCGTTCCAATGGGGATCTAAGAGAACAGGTCCGGATCTCGCGCGTGTTGGTGGAAAATATCCAAACATGTGGCACTACCGTCACATGATTAACCCTCGCGACGTAACTCCACAATCGATTATGCCAAACTATAAATGGCTTGTTGAAAACACTCTTGTCACTGGAACTCTTCAGGCAAAAATGAAGGCCATGAAAACTCTTGGCGTTCCTTATACTGACGAAGAAATTGCTAACGGTGTTGCAACTGCAGGCGCTCAAGCAAAATTGATCACTGAAGACCTAATGAAGTCTGGTGTTCCTGCTGAAGTTGGTGATAAAGAACTTGTTGCCCTTATCGCTTACCTGCAAAGAATCGGTGTTGACTACGGAAGTGTAAAGTAAGGAGTCAGATATGCACAAAGAAGTATTAAGTAACTGGGATCAACCAATCTATCCGATTATAGCGTTGATTATTTTCCTGGTGTGCTTTGCTGCCTACACTTACTGGACATATAAGAAGTCGAATAAAAAGTATTACGAAGAATCATCACAAATCGTATTAGAAGACGGAGTTAAGCATGAGCGATAATAACAATCACGACCTTCACTTAGAAGAAGGCGAAAAAAAGATCCTTATGGATCATAATTACGACGGGATTCATGAATTAGATAATCCACTTCCATCATGGTGGAAGTTCCTTTTCTACATCGGAATCGCTTTTGGTATTTTCTATTTTATTCTTTATCAAATCATGGGAGCGCCAAGCCTTCGTGATGAGTTTAAAACGGACTGGGCCCAAATCCAGACGCTTCAAGAAAAATTCAATGCTGCTAACGGCGCCTTCGATGCTGCAAAGTACGATGCGATTGTTAAAGACGACGGCGTGAAAAAAGGTGAAGCGGTTTTTGCAACAAACTGTGTTCCTTGTCACAAAGAAAAAGGTGCCGGTGATATCGGACCGAACCTGACTGATGAATACTGGATCAACACAAAAGGAACTCCAGAATCTAACTATCCTATCGTGTTCAACGGTGTTCCTGATAAAGGTATGCCGACTTGGTCAGCAACTCTCAGCAACGATGAGATTTACCAGGTTGTTTCTTACGTTCAGACTCTTCACAATATTCATACTCCTGGCGGTAAAGAGCCTCAAGGAAACAAGGTTGAGTAATTGGTTTACTAGCGAATTAGCATTTCTCCCCTGGGTCTCGCTTTTAGCGGGACTTGGGGGTTCTTTACACTGCGTAGGAATGTGCGGTGGTCTCGTCACAGCAACTTGTCAGAAATC
>DAIQAU010000100.1:0-4998 GCA_036781565.1 Bacteriovorax sp.
CTGTCGGAAGGGCACTTCATACGGACATGAATATGATCGTCATGTCCCCACCATGCGCGCATTTTATGTTGTTGTTCTGAAGTCAGACGAAAAGGCCCGTTGTCATTGCAAAGTTGCTTTTTAAAATGAGGATTAATGAAGATTCTTTCAACACCTGCATCATTGGCAAAAAAACGAATTAAATGTTTCTGCTCATTGTCCAAACTAGTCACTGGCTTCATTTCTTCCGTTTCCAGCGTGGTAAAACTTAACTCATCCTTATCAGTTGGAATTTTAAACCAGATGTCCACATCGAGACCGTTTTGATGCGAGTGATGACCTGTGATCGTAGGTCCTCCGCGCGATTGTGACATATCTCCGACAATGATTTGTTTGTGATTTTTAGCGAATTCGCTTCCTGCATTTGTCAGCAGATTGATCAAATCAGGATGTCCCCAATAGCGGCCTCGCTTTTTTTGAGAAAGCAGAAGGCCTTTTTCTTTTCCATTAAATGTGACAGCTCCCTTGAGGCAACCGAGCGAATATTCTCCCAAGGCTTCAGCTTTTCCTTCGACAGGCAAACGCGATGATAAATTCACAGCAAAATCAGGAAGCTGATGAGAACAACTTGTTGTCAGTAAAAGAGTCAGAAACAAAAATCTTGAATAATAGCTTTTCACTGTTCAGGAGAAATAACTTTCAGATGTTCTTCTGTTAGTCCTGAAAGCTTGCACATATCATCTATGCGTTTCATTTCCGATTTAAGGTTCAACACAAGCGTTTTTAAAACTGCGACTAATTCCTCATCTTTTGAATGCGAAATATTCGTCAGCTTGGAAGCTGAGAAGTTTGCGTTGTCCAGATTGTTTCTGATGGCATCCAGACGCGTTCTGATCGACTCTAAATCGATTTTCTCACGGCCTTCCACAATCATATCCATTTTTGTCACGGTGACATCCAATTGAGTCACGACTTCATTAAAGTTGTTGAGTACTTTTTCAAACCCTTTCATTTCCAGTTTAATTTTTCCCAGGAATTGATCCACTCTCAGCGTATCGTCTTCATGGTTCTGGAAAATAAGCAGTTGATCAAGGACTTGAACAATTCTCGACTTGAATTCGTCCACATTGCCCTTAAGCTCTTTGAATTCGCCTTTCAGAGAAGTTATTGTCTTGAGGCTTCTGATGTATTCGTCGACTGTTTTTTCAGCATTCTCAGCAGTCGAGAAAATTTTGTTCTGATCTTTGTAAAATTCTCTTGAAGAGTTAATGACAAATCTGAATTGTTCTTCAAGTTGATCGCGGGCATCCAGTACAGAAGAAACAGCTGATTTAAACTGATTGTATTTCGCCACCTGAGTTCTTTGCGTTTCAAAAGAAGCCACAAGTGATTTTCTCATATCTGTAACAATATTTCTCTGTTCATTGAGGGCCGATTCCAGTCTTTCAATTTCACTGGATAAGTCATCTCTCGATGTTTCACATTTTTCTACATAGTGATTGAAATTGGTATAAAGCTCAATTCCACCTGCTTTCTCAATTTGTGAACGAAGAGCTGCTTTTTTATCAGTTGTGATCGATTCATTCGTTTGAGCTTCAATCAGAGACAACATCGGAGAAATAATCGCCGTTCTTTGAGCGTTGATTTTTTCCTGAACTTCAGAAGTTGGATAGAAAATAATCATAATGCGTTTCTGTCCGGCATAATCAACCGGTGAAACATGCATTTCATACGGACGCGCAGGAGTTGCTCCGGAACCACTTCTTACCTGGATATTATAAATGCCAGGAGTACTCATTCTTAGAGCTGATAAAAGTGCACTGTTATCTTCAAGGTCTGTGAATCTTTGCAGGAAGTCCCATGTTAAATCTCCACCTTCTTCATCGAAGTTCTGGAGTGACCACTCTTTATAGAAATGTGGATTTCCCCAGACGAGATTCAAATTCGAATCAAGAAGAATAGAAGCAAATGGCATCGCTTCCTGGAAGATCGAACCAAAGGTCATGCGTTTATGAACGTAGTCATGGTATTTATCTAGTTCAGCTTCAAACTCAGATGAGAATTTCACAGCTCTCTTGCCTTCAAGAGGAAGAAGACCGTCTTTAATTGTATCAAGAATAAGCTTTTCTGTTTTCTGTGAAGCTCTTTTGCTTGACCAGTTGTAAAGAACAAAGCCAAGTGCGATTGAAGTTCCGAAGCTTGCAAATATAATGATCAATGAATAAAGAATTGTTTGCGAGCTTTTTTCAAATTGAATTTTCTTCAACGCGATTTCAGGTTCAACCATTTTGAACCATGTCTGATAATCAGTTGCGAAGTCTTTATAAGTTCTGTTGAAAGCTTTGTGATCTTCAATGTAGCTGTCAAGATTTACTGATTCAGATTTGATTGTTTTAATTCTGTTGAGTATGGCCCCTTTAATATCAGCTGGAAGTCCCGACGATTCTGTAAAGTTCGTCATCGCTTCGATATCGTTATTAACGGAAAGGGCGAGGTTTTGCGTTTTCTCGAAATTGTATAATCCACCTTGCATTAACCGGCCTGGTGAAGTTTTAATTCTTAAATTCATCGACATCTTTGTCAGTGTCGGCCATTTCTTTTCTGTGACAAAATTTTCAAATGTTGTGACTTTAGAAGTGATGTTATTGAGAATAGTTGTCAGCTCTGGAGCAGACTGAAAGTTGCTCAATTGCGTTTTAACTTTTTTTAAGTTGTCATCAAACGTACTTTTCTCACCAACAGGTTTGATGGCCTTTAAATCATGAACATCTTCTTCCAGACGGGTAAAAATCTTATGGGCATCTTTAATGCGGTCTCCGTCGACGAATTTTTTAATTTCATCAATATCGTTGCGATCTTTTACAGCTTTAACTTTACTTGTTCCATCGTAAAGATTGCTTACGTACTCAATATTCAGCAGGCCGGAATCCCAATAGAATTTAGCGCCATAAAGAAATAAACCTGTCATGGCCACCAAAACGGCCACGTAATAAAAATGCACAACTCGTCCTAGAGTAAATCGCATACCTGCTCCTGAGAGATAATAACTGTCCTGAATATTTTAGCTGAAAAAGAGAAAAGATTATTGATTAAATAACGAAAAAAAATCGATTGTTCGATAATATGTAGAAACATCCTGTTCCCCTGCCAATCCGCGCGTGAAAGTATCTGACGAAAGATTACCTTTCACTGGTAGTATGATTGAAACAGGTCGGAATAGAAAGGGAAAGTGCAATATTTCTTTGTTGGCGGATTCCAGACGAGACAAGTCTGGTACTCCCATAAATGATCTGACTGCGAGATCATTTCCCACTTCAATTACGTTGTGTTCACCTACTTCTTTAACGTCTTCTAAAAGGGCGCGATAATGACAAAAGATATTTGAAAATCCAACACAATAATTTTCTTTTGGTCCCACATTGAACTTCACTTTATAAATGAGTGCTTCATCATGAGAGATGTCCACTTTCAGATCCAGGCGAAACAGACCAGGTCTCGTTGTTTTCTCGAGATTAAATGTTAAAAGAACTTTTTGTCTTAGAAGTTTTCTGGTCACCACATAAATGAACTTGCGGTTCATCTGCAAATGCCCTTCTTCCAGAATCATACCCGACACCAGGAGTCTGCTATCGTCCAGGCGAACGTCAACATTACCGTGATAATTAAACAGTGTAACGACAGATAAAACTTCCGGAACAAGTTCCAGAATAAGGTTCCACTTCTTCAGGTCAATTTTAGATGTGGATTTGTAGTAATCAAAGCCTTTGAATTTGGATTTGTTGGAAAAGAATTCCGTGAAAATACTTTCCAGCTTTTCATCGAGAACTTTGGCCACCTGGTCGTAGTTTTTAACAGGTCCGTCCACTTTCTCATCTGCTTTTCTCTTCATCTCGGACAAATAGTAGTACGCTCTGCCGATCAATGGAGAAAGTGAAAATTCTGAAAGAAGCTGAATGTCCTCGAGGGTACTCAGGCTTTTTTCAAAATCTTCATGATATGAGTGTTCAGGTTGTCTTCTTTCCATTCTTTTTCTTATGAAGCAAGATCTTCAACTGATTCAAACAATGTTCTTAGTTTTGCTCTCAGTTTTAAAATAGCCTGCGTGTGCAGCTGAGAAACGCGCGATTCAGTTACATCCAGAACCGAGCCGATTTCCTTCAGGTTTAAATCTTCATAGTAATACAGAGAAAGAACGAGTCTTTGCTTCTCAGGAAGAGTCATGATCCCTTCTTTGATTTTTTCACGAGAATCTTTCTGGCTTACAGTTGTGTAAGGGTTAAGCGCTCTGTGATCTTCCATGACTTCAGAGATAAGTTTCTTATCCCCTTTGTTGAAGCTGGCAGAGTCATCGATATTGAGAAGAGAAATTGATTTAGCTTTGTTCAGAAGATCATGGAATTCTTCCTGGTTCATTCCCAGTTCAGAACACATTTCTTCGTCAGTGGCAGGACGGCCCAGGCTTGCTTCAAGTTTTGAGTAAGCTCTTTCAACAGTCTTAGCTTTTTCACGGATAGAACGAGGAACCCAGTCCTGGGCACGAAGTTCATCGAGGATAGCTCCGCGAATACGAAATTCTGCATATGTCTTGAATTTGTTATCGCGATTCGGATCAAATTTTTCAATGGCATCCATCAAACCGATAACACCACATGAAATCAAATCATCCAGTTCTATATTTGATGGAAGACGTGAAGCAATTTTCTGTGCAATGTACTTAACGAGTGGTGCGTACTCGATAATAATTTCATCTTTTACTTTCGGTTCTACGGTAGAGCGATAATCTTTAAGGTTCTTTAATTTTTTAGATAGAGTCGACATCTAATGCTCTCCCTGCTTTTAAATTGTGAATCGAACGTCTTGTTCATGGCGAGAATTGGCGAACGGCGCGTACTCTTCGGCCGCAGCTCTGCCCTCTATCTCTTCGGTAAATTTTCTTACGAGTTTCACGAAATTCTTATGCAGGGAAGAATTTTCCTGTTCCAATAAAACTGAATCAAATTGATCGACAGGTGTCTCTTC
>DAIQAU010000100.1:5098-8010 GCA_036781565.1 Bacteriovorax sp.
TCTTTGTGAAGACAGTCATCAAACTCTCTCTGAGCGGAAACGAGTTCATAAAAATAATTGGTGATCGGAAGGCCAAGTTTCACAACTGTGTTTGAAAGATTTGTGTCACAGTCGAGAAGAAGAACTTTATAACCAGTGTCTGCCAGAAGGCGTGCCATTTTCACAGCGACAGAGGTCTTTCCTACTCCGCCTTTTCCAGCGGTAATGGAGATGGTTTTTGCTTTTGAACTTGTTTTTTTGGACTGGTATTTGTTCTGAGAAACTAGCCAATCACTTGGATTGGACTTTTTTAAACTAAGCATGGACTTCCTGTCTCCCCTTAGATTCTGCTTTTGTTCAGCGAGAGTCCCTCATGGACTCTCACTTTTAAAAAAAATAATTAACTACGAAAATTTAAAAATACCGGCGAGAATTCTTTCGGCAGTCGCAGCTTCAAGATCATCCGGAACAACTTCACCTGTTCCAAAAAACTTGTAAGGGAGATCTTTGATATCTTGTGTGATATTAAAGAGCGCACCGAAATTCAAACACGCATCCAGGTGAGAAACTACAACACCATCAGAGAGGCTTCTGTATGTTCCCAGGACTTTTCTATTGTATAACTCTGTATGAATTGCCGAAAGAGTGATCAATACTTCCACTTTTGAAAAAGCACGTCTTAAACCATCGATAAATTTTTTCGTATCATTGCTTTCAGCATCGTTGCACTTGTAATCGATAAATACTGATTTGCCATCCTCAGTAGCCTTTCTGCACTCAGAAACAATTTCTGCAATGCTTGCTGCCTTGATGACATTCATGCCGAAAATCTTTTCTGCGAATGAAGCTTTTGGCTCATTGATAGTGGCCACATTTCTGATAATGACTGCATCTTTTTTTGTTGTTGCAATTTTTTGAACCATTGCCGTCTGACCGCATGAAGCTTCTGAGACAAAAACTGTAATCACCGGCTGCTTATTGCTTACAGAAGAGAAAAGAGGCATCGCTGTTGAAACTGTCGTCATCATTTCACGTAAAGCAAATTCAAAAACAACATCTGCATTTTCAACGTCTGATTCAGTTAATTCAAACAATCCTTTTTTGATCAGATGCTGAATGTAACTTTCATTGATATCAAGACTTCTGAGAGTTGTTCTCAATTGATAAATACCAATTGGCTCTTTTTTGTGAATGCGTTCAAAGTTGCGGGTTAGTTCAAAAAGTTTTTTCTCTAACTCTTCAACTTTATTTTTTTGTTTTTCAAACATTTCTTCGCCGATCATTCTTCCCTGAGGAGCTTGTGCTACTGGAGCAGCTTGCTGAACAGGAGCCTGACGTTGCTGTTGCACTGGAGCTTGTTGTCTCACCGGAGCCGCTTGAGGAATCGGTCTGCTTTGTTCCATTTCATCATCAAAATTAAATTCATTGCGTGAATGATGACGTTCTTCCCTGTTTCCTTCGCCAAGACTTAAAAAATCATCGAGTCCAGCTCTCAGATTTGAAGCCGCGTTTTTTACGGTAGACACTGGTCTATTTAATCCAGCAGAACCATATCCGCCTGCGCGGTTGTTTGTTGATGTTCTTTCTCTGTTCTGTTCATGTTGATCGATCATATTAGCTATATATCCTGCACTACCGTTATAAAATTCATCTTTTTGATTATCGTTTAAAATC
Organism: Bacteriovorax sp.; assembly: GCA_036781565.1. Lineage (GTDB taxonomy): Bacteria > Bdellovibrionota > Bacteriovoracia > Bacteriovoracales > Bacteriovoracaceae > Bacteriovorax. Next base: position 6,752 of record DAIQAU010000100.1, read on the forward strand.
GTATCCACAGAAGCTTTCTTCACGTAATTCTTCTCTGAAATAGCGGCCGTAATTTCGATTTTTTTCTTTTTGAATGCGCCCTTGAGTCCCTTGTTCGTGAGCGTCTTTAAAATGACGGCATCAGGACCAAGTTCGCGCTTGATGTCTCTTAGAGCTTCTTCGATTGTGTCTGCTTCAAATTTTCTAACGTACATTTATTACAACCTCACCGTTCCTAGTGATCTAATGTTCGCATCTGGCGAAAGTTCATTGTGGCTTACTACCACAAGGTTGGGGATAAATTTTTCAGTCAACCGCTTGAAGTGCGAGCGGATAACTGGTGAGCACAAGACAACCATTTTCTCACCCATATTTGTTGCTTCTTCAATTTTTTCATTGAGAGAAGCCAGGATGATTTGAGTCACTTTAGGATCAAGAGAGAGCTGTTGTCCCTGATCCGTTTGAATAATATTTTGAGCAATAGACTCTTCAATATTACGATCTAAAGTAAACAACGGAATATCTCCCTGATCACTTTTAATCTTCTCAGTAATGGTTCTATACAGAGCTTGACGAACAAATTCAGTCAACGCTTCTGTGTCTTTAATTGTAGGGCCATACTCAGATAATGTCTCTAAAATTGTGCGTAGATCACGTACAGAAACACCCTCTCTCAGTAAATTTTTCATGACTTTTAAAATGATTCCCAGATTTAAAATGTCAGGTATCAAATCGCCCACCAATTTCGGGTTCGTCTCTTTAAAATTGTCCACAACACGAACAAGTTCCTGACGGCCAAACAGCTCGTGAAGATTTGATTTCAGAATTTCCGTTAAGTGAGTTGCTACAATGGTCGAGCAATCTACTACGGTATAGCCATTGTATTGAGCATCTTCTTTTTGATCTTCAGAAATCCAGACGGCCTGCAATCCGAAGACAGGTTCAGTCGTCTCAACCCCTTCCATTTTTTCAATAACTGTTCCCGGATCCATCGCGAGGAAGTAATCAGACATCAATTCGCCTTTCGCAACCTGAATGCCTTTAATTTTTACAGAGTATCCACCCGGCTTTAATTCCAGGTTGTCTTTGATTTTAACTGAAGGAATGATGACCCCCCAATCAAGAGCAAAGATTTTTCTCATATGGGTAATACGCTCGAGCAGATCACCGTTTTGTTCAGTATCAACAAGGTGAACAAGTCCGTATCCCACTTCGAGCTCCACCAATTCCATATTGAGAAGTTCTTCGAGGTTTTGTGGATTTGCTTTTTTGGTAACTTC
>DAIQAU010000101.1:0-1665 GCA_036781565.1 Bacteriovorax sp.
AGAAAGAACAAAGGGCCCGAAGGCCCTTTGTGATGGATTATCTTTTTGCAATGTCTGTGTACTCGCGGTTAGTTGAACCAGTATACATCTGACGTGGACGAGCGATCTTCGTTTCTTTTGTTTCACGAAGCTCTTTCCACTGAGCTAGCCACCCTGGCATTCTTCCCAGAGCAAACATAACTGTGAACATATTTGTCGGGATTCCAAGAGCGCGGTAAATGATTCCAGAGTAGAAGTCTACGTTTGGATAAAGGTTTCTTGACTTGAAGTAGTCATCAGCAAGAGCTTCTTGCTCAAGACCTTTTGCAATGTCGAGAAGAGGATCTTTAATTCCAAGTTGAGCAAGAACTGAATCACATGCTTTTTTAATAATTTTAGCGCGTGGATCGAAGTTTTTATAAACTCTGTGTCCGAAGCCCATAAGTTTGAATGTATCGTTTTTATCTTTTGCGCGAGCAAGAGCTTTGTGAGCGTCGCCGCCAGACTTTTGGATATCTTCAAGCATTTCCAGAACCTCTTGGTTCGCTCCACCGTGTAGAGGTCCCCAAAGAGCATCGATCCCAGCTGAAATTGAAGCAAAGATTGAAGCGTTAGAAGAACCAACAACTCTTACTGTTGACGTTGAACAGTTTTGTTCGTGGTCAGCGTGAAGGATCAATAGAACGTCTAGAGCTTTTGCGACATCTTTGTTTGCTTTCATGCCCATCATGTTGATGAAGTCTTCGCAGTATGAAAGAGCTGGATTAGAAGCAACCATCGCCTGCCCCTGACCGTTTCTGTGAATAGCAGCTGTAATGATTTTGAACTGACCAAGCATTAGAGCGAAGATTTCATCTTTTTGCTCCATTGTTGGATTCGGGTTGTTCAGTTCTGGATAGTGTCCAGAAAGAGCAACTGTCACTGCTGAAGCAATCGCCATCGGGTGAGTTGTCTTCGGCATAATTTCGATCATCTTAGTGATGTACTCTGGAAGTTTAGAGTAAGAAGCGACTTTCTTTTCGAACGCTGAAAGTTCAGCGGCGGTTGGAAGTTTTCCCCAGTTCAATAAATAAGCGACTTCAATAAATGAAGATTTTTCTGCAAGTTGTTCAATTGGATATCCACGGTAACGAAGAATCCCAAGCTCACCATCCAGAAATGTAACAGCTGAAGCACATGAACCAGTATTTAAAAATCCGTGATCGATTGTAATGCATCCTGTGTCTGCGCGAAGTTTTGAAATGTCGATCGCTTTTTCGTTTTCAGTTCCTACGTAAACAGGATACTCAAACGTTTTGCCATCAACTTCGATTTTTGCCTTAAGAGACATATGGTTCCTCCAATGAAATGGTCATAAAAAATGGATAAAAAAGTTCCTAAAAAATACGCCTGTCTAAAAAACCTGTCCATGACAAAGATTATGAAATCCTATCATCTGTCATATTAAAGTCGTCCGGACCAACCTTTCGGATCAGCGTGCCAATCCCTGAGCAGTTTTTTACCTTCCCCGCTGATAAATTGTAACTCGAGGGCCGCTTCGACGATATGTTCAAAATCTGTCAGAGAAAAAAGATTTAGAGACAACTCTTTTAGTCTCTTACTCGCTTCCTGCATCTGGTAATCCACAATGCATAAACAAGATGAAGAAATGAGCCCCGCCTCTTTCACTCCCATCATAGCATCAGC
>DAIQAU010000101.1:1765-7776 GCA_036781565.1 Bacteriovorax sp.
ATAAACAAGATGAAGAAATGAGCCCCGCCTCTTTCACTCCCATCATAGCATCAGCAAGGGAAGATCCCTGATTGACCAAATCTTCGACAAGAATGACAGACTGATTGGCCTTATAATCACCCTCCACCTGATTTTTCTTTCCATGCTCTTTAGCCTTGGGGCGGACATAAACCATCGGGGCCTTGATTCGATCAGCAATCATTGCTGCGTGAGGAATCCCTGCAGTTGCAATTCCACCGATTAAATCAAAATCCAATTTGTGCTGTCGGATCGTCGTTATGAAGGACTTAATAATCTGATCGCGAAAATCGACATGAGTAAGGATCAGGCGATTATCACAGTAAATCGGTCCCTTTAAGCCCGAAGCGTAAGTAAATGGATTTTGTGGTTGTAGTTTTACGCACCCCTTGTTGATAAGGGCCTTGGCGATGTCCAATTTCATGGCGGTAATCCTTGGGTGAATGACTCTTCTATTGTGCTTAAGCAGACTTGTTTTTTCCAGAAAAAAACTTGCAAAAAAACTCCCAAAAATTCTTTTTAAGGTAAAATTCTATCAAGCGTTTTTCATTATATGCGAAGGATTATTTGAAAGTTTTATTTATAGGACATGACGACGAACTCAACGGGCCGCTAAAGAAGCTCACGATGGCGAATTTTCCCAAAATCAAACTCGTCGAAGTTACTGATACCGACAAACTCATGGATATGATGACCAATGATGGGCCCTTTTCTTTTGTACTGATGGTCATCGACAATAAGCTGCTCAATGTTTCTGAGCTTTACACAACCATTACAGATACGCTGGGACAACGTCCCTTTGTCTTCGTAGGGTCTCCGGCCTCTATGAAATCCTATATCACACCAGAGATCTTAAAAGCGACGGAGACGAGCTTTATGGTGGAAACACCACTCGCACCGGATGAATTCAAGAAGGCCATGCAATCTTCACTCGACTGGGTCAAAAAAGAAGAGTTTGAAGAATCCATTCTGGAATTCACCAAGGATGATCTTCATAAAATGCGCTTGCGCAATTTCTATCTATTTGAGCAGCTACCCTACGACGTGTATCTTGAATTGACTCCGACAAAATACGGTAAGGTCATTTCCAAGAATAAAACTTACTCTCATCAGTTGATGCAGAATTATTCGCGAAAAAATATTAAATATCTCTATTTGCGAAAAGATGAGCATTTGAAATTTCTGGATACCTCGATAAAAAATCTGCTCAAAATATATGAAGCTCGCTTAACTGAAAGAAAAAAATATCTGCTTCTCCACTTAAAAACAGTTTTTTTCATTCATCAGTTTATCAAAACATTAAGTGTTTCAGATGAAGTGGTGAAGCTCACGAATCATTTTATCGACAGCGTAAGAGAAATTGTGAAAACGACTGATGGTCTCGTTGATCTGATCAACTCTGTTATGGAAAGCAACAACATGACGTTTGCTGAACATAGTCTTATCACAGCTTATCTCTGCGAAAGCACTCTCTACAATATGGGATGGAATGCAGATATGTCTCGGGATAAACTCATTCTCGCGGCGATTCTTCAGGATATCGGACTTTCAAATGATGATATGTTAAAAATCCGCTCTTTGAATGATCCCAATTTCAAAATGCTTTCTGAAGATGAACAAAATGAATTTAAAAATCATCCTAACAAAGCGGCGCAAATTTCAATGTTCTTCAGCGGCTTTTCGGATGTAGATTTTATTCTCAATGAACAGCATGAGCATCCTACCGGAGATGGTTTTCCGAAAGGACTGAATTCATCCGGCCTCACGACGATCTCATGTATTTTTATTCTTTCGAGCAACTTTGCTGCAAGGCTGGCGCAAACTGGAAATTCACCAACGGCCTATAAAGAGATTCTGGGAAGCATGAAGCGTATCTACAACACTGGAAATTTCAAAGATCCCCTACGCGCTTTGGAAAAAGCTTTAAAAAAATAAATTACAACTTGATTGTTTCGAGAGTATCGACAATTTTTCGGTAGGTACTTTTGCTGAATTTTTCTTTGAGCTGAGCAATGATTTGCTTGGTATTGATCTGATAATTTGAATCAGCATCTTTGCCCTTCATGTATTCTTCAACGAAAGATTCTGCAATCAGAACAATTTTAGATAATGGTGAAACGTCGTCCTTGAAATCAATCGCAAAGCCGATTCCGTTGGTCATACCGTGGTGCTGTTTAATTAAAAGATCTGCGCCCATAGGTGAACGTTTATAACCGATCACCACTTCCGCCGCTAATCGCGCGTGATTGAGGATAACTTCTTTTTCTTTCTCACTGAGTTCTTCACTGAAAAGCAAATCTTCTTCATATTTCAGATTTGGGTGCTTGGCATAGATAGGCGTGAGCATAATATCGTGGAAGAAAAGAACAAAATTAATTTTCTCCATCTGCGCTTCTCCACCCCACGAAACATTTTTTACAATGTGTGAGGCTACGTAAGAAGCAAGAATGGAATGGGTGTAAATATAACCGCCTTTATTCGACAAGAGCAGTTGAAGAAGGGCCTTAAGTCCAGGCGTATCTTTTGCCATATCCTCCATGGCCTTGGTGCAGACTTCGGCCACGGCCATCACATCCTGAGCGACTTCCGGTGTAAGGCAAAATTCTGAAGCTGCAAAATCAAAACCGGCCTGCAGTGCTTTAGACTTCTCCACAATACCCGCCTGGGCCGTGCTTTTAATGAAATCGCAAATAATGGTCGAAACCTGATTGATGACAAGTAAGCGATCTAGTCTGTTGACGTACAGATGCGAGATTCCTTCATCAAGAAATTTTCTCAACACGCCTTTTAAATCACTGCCTTTTTTGGCAATCATCGTGAAGTTGATTTCTTCACCACTTTTTTTCAACTGAATGTAAACCGGACACGGTGCTTCTCTTAACTTCATGAGAAATTCCGTTTCAACCGCGTAGTATTCAGGAACTTCCAGATTGGCCATCGCTTTCGCTGTCACTTTTAATAGTGGAGCTGCTGAACGAAGCAAACTTTGTAAATTGTATGAGGTGGGAACGACAATGATGCCGGGAATTTCTTTTTCAGGATTTCCGACAATGATCATGGGAATGGAAAGATTATTATCCTCGAGAAATTCATGTAAAGTCGCAGCAGCATCCTGGCCATTGATCATCGTCGTGGCCACAATCAGATCAAACGAATTGCCACTTTGTTTCATCTCGTGCTGGATCTTGTGCATGGCCTTGACGGGTGTATCCGCGACGGAAACTTTAGTTCCAAGATAAACTTCCAGATTTATTGTATAAAGCTGATTTAATATTTCATTATCTGAAACAACTAATGTTTTCGTTATTGCCGTCATTACGTCCTCTACAAAGCACTATGAAAATGTTAGCATACATTTCAATTAAGAGAACAAACTTTAATTCACAACCAATTTAATCGAATTATGAAATTTAAAAATCCACTCATTAAAGGGCTCTTCCAAAAAAGGTATAAACGTTTTTTTGCGGACGTGAACGTCAATGGAGAAATCGTCGTCGCTCACACTGCTAATACCGGAAGTATGAAAACTTGCCTTGGAGAGAACTGGCCCGCCCTTCTTTCTTTTCATGACTCTCCGACTAGAAAACTAAAGTACAGCTTCGAGATGATTTCGAACGGAAAAACCTGGATTGGCATTAACACTTCAATGACAAATGCGCTGGCAATCGAGGCGATTCAAAACGGAACGATTCCTGAATTGCTCGGATACCGCGACCTAAAACCTGAAGCAAAGATCGGCCAGAGCAGAATAGATATTCTTTTATCCAATGGCGAACAGGAACAATGTTATGTCGAAGTTAAGAATGTCACACTCTCAGATGAGCAAGGCCATTGTCTTTTTCCTGATGCGGTCACGGAAAGAGGTCAAAAACATTTAAGAGAACTTCAGGATTTAAAACAAAAAGGAATACGCACAGTCATGCTTTTCATTGTTCAAAGAGAAGATGTGCATACATTCAAAATAGATCAGACAATAGATCCGGAATATTCGCGTCTGTTAAAAGAAGTGATGAGCAGCGGTGTTGAAGTTTTAGTTTATCAGTGCAGGCTATCGCCGGAAGAAATCGTCGTACATAAAAAATTGAAAATCATTTAATAAAAGACCGGTCTCCACAAACCGGTCTTTTATTAAAATAAAGATTAAGCGGCCTTTTTGTCTTTGTAGGCATTAATGTCTACGACATTACTCGTATTATTTGCCTGGGCCTGCTTACCTTGCATCAGCTTAAGATGGTTTTGCGCCTTAAGCTCTTTTTTCGTCGGTTTCTTACCGTGCTTACTCTTGTTCTGGTGTTTATCACCCATGAGACTACCTCCCTCAAGGAACAGAATGAACTTTCTTTATGTAAGTACTGTATCGGCTCTTCATGATTATACTTTAGTTTTTTTGTCGGATATTTTCTTGACCACATTCGCCTTGTCGAGAGGTTAACCCTCTGAAAAAATTCAATCTTATGGAAAATGTTAATGCGGCCCTTTTGACCAATATTTATGGCGTTGGCCTGCGGAATGTCCACTTTAGCTACCTGGAGCAATCGCCCGAGCTTTTTACAGGCTGGTTTGAAATTATCAGCGAAAACTTTTTCAGGACTAAGGGAAGACCTCGCGCAGTCCTGGATAAACTGAGAAAAGACTATCAGATTTCCTGTCATGGAGTTTCACTTTCAATTGCTTCCTACGAAGATTTTGACTGGGCCTATTTAAATGATCTGAAAAACTTCTTTCATGAGATTGAACCTTTCCTCATTTCAGATCATCTTTGTTTCACAGGTCTTCGTGAGAATAATCTTCATAATCTTCTCCCGTTTGCCTATAACGAAGAAAATCTCACCCACATCAGCGGACGCATTCATCAGGTTCAGGATTTTTTTGGAAGAAAGATGGGATTTGAAAATCTCTCGGCCTATTTCGATTACAAAAATTCAACGATGACAGAATGGGAATTCATCAGGGAACTTCTTAAGAGAACTGATTGCCATTTACTGCTCGATCTGAACAATGTTTTTGTTAATTCTTACAATCATGGTTTTTCACCTGACGAATTTTTAAAGACTATCCCTTTTGATAAAGTTCAGCAGCTGCACATGGCAGGCTTCAGTGAAAGAGAAAATTTTTATTTTGATACGCACTCAAAACCTCTTTATCCGGAATTAATTGATCTCTATAAAAAAGTGCTTCAAATGAATCGCGACATTCCCGTTCTTTATGAATGGGATGAAGATATTCCAGATTTTCCTGTTCTCGAACAACAAATTATCCGGTTAGCTGAAGTGCGGGAGGAATTTTGCAAATGAAGCAACAGGATTTTAATAAAAAATTTATTGAATGTATTCGCAATGGTCAAAACACTGAAGAGCTTCTCTCTTTGATGAAAAGTTTTTCACGACTTCCTTCCTCCCGCGCCCTGGAAGTTTATCGCGAAGATTATCAGGCTCGCTTAGCTGATGCTTTAAAAAATACCTTTCGCTCTGTTCACGCGGTTCTTGGCGATGAAAACTTTTTTCTTCTTGCCCGTGATTATCTCGAAAAATTTCCGTCCTCCTTTTCTGATCTCGATGATTATGGCGATCAGATGGAGGCTTTTCTGGCGACACATGCTTTCGCTGAAGATTTTCCTTTTCTTTCAGAGCTCGCGCATTTTGAACTACGATTCAGACAGATTTTTCATAGTGAAGAAAAAATAGGATTGGATGCGGCCGGCCTGCAAATGGTCTTTGCAGACGAGCAGCTCCGTCTTCAACTTGTGCCTTCTGCAATTGTTCTTTCTTATCATTTCTCCATAGAAAAAATTTTTTCGTCTTGTCTGTCTGAAGCGTCAGAAGACGATTCTCCTTTTGATTTTCATTCTCCTCAAAATATCCTCATGTTCAAAAAAGAGGGCCTTGTAAAAATGCATCTGCTGTCAATGAATCAGGCAGAGATATTGAAAAAATTTCATACTCCTCTTTCACTCTCAGAATGTATCAAAATTGCACCGGCCACAATGGCTCCGG
>DAIQAU010000102.1:0-3169 GCA_036781565.1 Bacteriovorax sp.
GTCGACAGCTGGAGCAAGAGACTTCTCTCTGCCCCGCCAAGCTTGTTGGTATTCATCATGACTGCAATTTTCTGGATCATGCAGCCCCTCTCGTCTCCAGGAATCGGGAGAAGAATAATTTATATTCTGAAAGGGAGTGATCTTGAATTGTGTGCGCGTAACATTGAAAACGAATCAACTGATAAAGAGCTTCATCCTTAAATGTCGGAATAGATTCCAGTTCAGATTTATCAGTAGATGAAATGACATATCCCGTCTGTCCGTGATGGACTGCTTCCGGCAATCCGCCCGTTTTGAAGACAATACTTGGCACACCAAATTGTCCGGCCTCAAGAACAGTCAGACCAAAGCCTTCATAAAAGCCTTTTTTCGAATGATCGAGAGAAAGGAGAAGATTGTAATGAGCTTTTCGATAAGCTTCATTTCGAGTTTCATTTTCTTCGTCGCTGAGTTCTTCAAGACATATTTTTGAGGATATGAGGTTATTTCCTTTCGGAACAATCAATCGCACAGGCTTCCCAAAAAGCTCCTGAATGTTTTCACAGAATTCAATTGAACCGGAAAGGTTTTTATGAGGAACATTTCTGGCGATACAGGTAAAAATCAATTCTTTTGAACAGGCCTGAGTGTTCTTTTCAAATTGTGCTTCGGTCATTGGCACGCAATTGTGAAAGATGACATCTCGTGAGTGATCAAGAGAGAAGCCAAGAGCTTCAGCTTTATCCCGAGTCGCGCGGGAAATAAAAAGATTCAGGAATGATTTCTCCATGAGAGAAAAATACTTTTTCTTTTGAAATTGTTTAAAAATCTTTTTCAATAAATGAGGTGAAGTCATGAGCACCTCTGATCCGTGCACAAAATTGATCATCTTTTCCTGAGCGTGCGGCATGAGCCAGCAGAACATGACATGAACGTTGATAATCAATTCGTATTTATTGAGCTGTTCAGAATCATAACTCAAAATATCTTGTGGTGAATTCCAGTGAAAAATTTCATAAGGAATTTTTAAATCATTAAATACTTCTTCAAGATTGCGCGTAAATGTCGTCAATCCACCAAGCTTTGGTAAATAATCTGAAGTCGTAATTAAAATCAAAAATCTCCTCCTAAAAGAGAGTAGACACCAACTTTAATTATAGGAGATTCTTAGACGAATTTTCTTTATCGGAAGTTTTCGCCTAGAGGAAGGAATTACCTTCTGAAGAGACCGTAAAACAGACGAGAAAGTGATGATCTGGGTTTTCTTTTTTTCGCGCCAAACTGCCAAGGAAGAACAGTTCTGATATCCAGACCATGATCTTTAAAATAGTGCATGATCTCACGCTTGAAGTTTTCTTCATCGAAGTTATTGCTTTTAAAAGAGATAAGATAAAGACCGTCCATTTTAGAAAAGCAATTTTGAAGTTCCAGATGGCGTGCAGTGATCGTTTTAATGTCAGGCAAATCCCAAAATACCAGATCGTAGGAATCGATTAAATCCTGTATATCGTAAGACTCCCTAAGTATTTTCTCCCAATCAGCAAAGGCCAGATTTGAGGCAAAATTAAAAAAACCGTCTTTATAAAAAGACTCTTGCAGGAAATCGCTGAATACTCCCCCTTTGACATTAAAGGTGACGATAAGAATTTTTAAGCTGGGAAATTTTGTATTAAACAAATGGGCAGCAAGAAGAATACATTTTTCTTGTGAGTTTTTATAATGAGTAGAACCAAAGGCGACACTCTTTTCACCTTCTGAAAAATTTTGTTCGATCTTATTGAGAATAGGTTTTAAATCATCATTAGCGACAACATCATACTTCAATGGTTGTTTGGGAAATGTAATTGTGTTGTTCATTTGATTAGGTAACCATCTTTTAATCGTTGCTTTCACTCGTCTTATCGAATAATTTAATGAATAGTTAAATTAACTTTTTTTAAAAAATATATGTCAGATAAATCAGATTCAGTATTGGCCGTTGGGAAATATTCCGCTTCTCTTTCTTTAACCGAGATCGGTCTGGGAAGTTTTCTGCACGGCTTATCGATTCCTTTTGCAGGTCAGTTGCTCTCACTTAATCAAATTGCGATTATGAGCAGGGCCAGCTCCATTCAAAAAGATAAACTCATCGCTTTAAAAATTTCTCTCATTTCTTCATTGCTGAAAAGTTTATCTCCTGCCGGAAAGAAATTAACACCTATGCTGGCCATTCTTTCACAGGGACTTTTTTTCTCCACAGGTCTTTCACTCTTTGGCCTTAATCCAATTGGTTTCTTCGTGGCGATTGCCCTTTCGGCAGCCTGGGCCTTTATTCAGCCACTTCTTCTCCTCTACTTTATGTTTGGAAAAACGTTGCTTGATGTCGTTGAGTATTTTCAAAAAGATTTTAAATTTCTAAGTCATCTGACACTGCAGATGACTTTGATACTGGTGTCTGCCACTTATTTAATTAAACTGACGACAGGTCTTTTTCTGGCCTGGAAACTTTCCAGAATGAGTGAGACGCAATTTGAAGAAATACAAAGCAAGTTCAATGTTAAAACAACAAAGACTCTCAAACGTCATAAAGAATCGCAGTCGCAGCTTCTGAATGCTTTCTCAGATCTTCTGCAACCATTATTTATTGTTTCGTTTTTACTGACGGCTGTGTTTATTTATCATTCTCAAAGTTCAAGTGTGCAGTTGATCTGGACCTTGATGAGACCTCTTGCTATAGGTGTTTTAATTTTTTATCTGATTAGAATTTATCCGGCGGACAAGCTTGTTTCCTACCTTGAAAATAAAGGCTTCAAGGAAACTTCACGTTCACTTAACCACGCACTGGAAATTATAAAGAAGAATCGCGAAGAGTAATCAGCTGGGCAATTATGCTGAAAGCAATCTCAACCGGATTGTTGTTTCCAAATGGTTCTCCAATGGGACAATGAAGTTGGGCAATCACTTCATCAGCAACACCTGCTTTCTTCAAATCTGATTTCAGGATGCGCGCCTTACTCTCGCTTCCGATGACTCCAACATAAGGAAAGGAATAATTTTTCAACGCTTCAGTCAGGACTGGAATATCGTAAGCATGGCCCATCGTCATGGAAGCGATAAATGTTTTGGGATGAAGAGATTTCACAACGTCTTTCATATCGCTGGTTGAAATTTTCGCCAGCTTATAATGATCGGGAATTTTGTTAAGCCAATC
>DAIQAU010000102.1:3269-7748 GCA_036781565.1 Bacteriovorax sp.
ATGAATAGTTCATTCATAACGAGACAACTCCATCAAAATAACTTCATTGGTTGCAGGGCTGGAAATTTGGGGAAGCTCACTGTGGCTTCTGTAACTTAAAGCATTCTTCACCGCCGTCCATGCCGAAGCACCTAAAAGCAACGGCGGTTCGCCCACAGCTTTTGAGCGATGAACATTTTGAGTGTTTGAATGATTTTCCATCAACTCTATATTAAACACGCGGGGTGTATCCTGAATGTTAGGAATTTTATAAGTGGTCGGTGAATGTGAAAGAAGTTTTCCTTTTTCATTATAAAAAAGATTTTCTGTCGTGACCCAACCTGCGCCTTGAACAAAGGCACCGGAGACTTGTCCGACATCAATCCCTGGATTGATTGGTCTTCCCAGATCCATCAGGATATCAGTACGAAGAATTTTCATTTCACCTGTGTATTCATCAATTTCAACCAGGGTAACAGCGGCACCATTCGTAAAATAGTTAAAAGCTTTTCCGGTCAGTGTTTTCTTATCAAAACCTAATCCTGGAGTTTTATAAAAAGCGTAATCGCCAAGGGAAATTCGGTTGAAATAAGCAAGCTTCAAAAGGTCCACCCAGTCGATTTTCTGATCCGTGCCTTTGTGTCTCGCCGTTTCGTTTTCCAGAACAATATGATCTGTATTCACTTTCTCATCAAAAGACGGAAGTTCATCTTTGTCAGTTGGTTTGACTCCCGAGAAATGCAGATGCGCTACATATTTCAAACGCGCCACAATTTTTTCACAGGCAAGCAGGGCCGCGGCTCCGTTGATATCGGCACCAGAAGAAGCTGCCGTCGGAGAAGTGTTGTGATTTTTTTCCGTTGAAGTTGACATCACCACAACTTTTTTCGGATTTATGCCAAAAGCGTGCGCTGCAATTTGAAGAATTTTAGTATTTACTCCCTGGCCCATTTCGGTTGCGCCTGTGGAAACCTGGACGGTTCCATCGAGGTGAACGTTGATCAGTGCATTTCCCTGATTCAGGTGTCGCGCGGTAAAAGCAATACCGAATTTACAGCCGGTCATTGATAGACCGCGAAGCTTTCCGTTTTTCTGCTGATTGAAATCCTTAACTTCTTTGTGAAGCTTTTCATAACTGCTGGTATCGTGAAGTTTATCGAATAATTCCGGAAGAACGTTGTTATCGACGAGTTGTCCGTATGGAGTCACATTTCTTGTGTCTTTTCCGTAAAGATTCACACGGCGAACTTTGAATGAATCAATTTTTAAAAAATTCGCAATGTCTTCAAGGATGCTTTCGATCGTCATGTTTCCTTGAGGACCACCAAAACCGCGGAAGGCAGTATTCGAATGTTGATTCGTACGAACAGCTTTTCCTTCTATAAAGCAATTTTCTAAATAATAGCAACCATCGATGTGAAAAAGAGCGCGGTCGAGAATCGATGGAGTGAGATCCACATAAGCTCCGCCATTAGCAACGAGCTGTACTTTAAGTCCGTGAATTTTACCTTCGTGATCAAAGCCTACTTCAAAATGATTTTTAAAAGGGTGACGTTTTCCAGTCATCATCATGTCATCATCTTTAGTAAGAGCGAGACGCGCAGGTTTTTTCAATTTGTGTGCGACAAGTGCTGCCATCGCTGCAAAGTGTGCAGCCTGACTCTCCTTCCCGCCGAAGCCGCCGCCCATTCTTTTTACGATACAGACAACCTGAGAAAAATCGAGGCCTAAAGCATGGGCCACCACATGCTGAGTTTCTGTCGGATGCTGAGATGAAGAATGAATTTCAAGTTGACCGTTTTCCAGTGGATAGACGATGCTGGCCTGCGATTCCATATAGAAATGTTCCTGTCCACCACAGATAAACTCTCCCTTTAAAACATGAGGAGACGAACTGATGGCAGCATCGGCATTTCCGCGTTTGAAGACAGGAGCTTCGCAAAGAATTCTTCCTGCTGCCAGTGCTTCATCAATAGTGAGATACGCTTTCGTTTCTTCAATATCGACAACGATCGCTTTTTTTGCAGCAGAAATAGCTTCATAAGAAGTCGCCGCGATGATGACCATGGGTTCATCCATGTAGCCAATACTTTTTTCTGCAAGAATTGGTTGTTCAGCGACAATCGTTCCCCATTTATTGTGAGGAACATCTTTTCCGGTATAAATGCCAAGGACTCCCGGAATTTTCAGTGCTTTTTCGCTATTGATGCTTTTAATAACCCCTGCTGAAACCGGAGCTCCCATCACTCCGACCAGTACTTCATTTTGAAGTTTTGCTCTGTCGTCGATGAAGACACTTTCTCCAGTAACATGTGAAACGGCCGAATCGTGTTTTACATTTGTTCCCACGCTCATTATTTCACCTCCACAGAAAGTTCATCAAAACATTTCAGAAAAAAGTTTTGAGAAACTTTTAGTCGATATTCTTTACTGGCCCTTAGATCCGACAATGGATTAATCAAAGTCGGAACCATTCTAGCAAAATCTTCAAACGTCTCGCGCTTGAAATCGGCCCCAACCGCTTTCGCTTCTACATCTTTCAAACGAACGACGGTTGCAGCAACACCGCCGAGAGAGAAGCGAGCAGCTTTAATTTTTTTATTTTCCACTTCCAGAATTCCGGCAAAAGTAACTGCCGAAATATCAAGATCGCGTCTGACGGATGCTTTATAAAGTTTTACCAACTCTCCCGATTTTAACATTGGAATTTTAATCGCAGTGACAATTTCCTCTTTTTGCATGTTCAGTGTTTTATAGCCGACATAAAAATCTTTCATCATGACTTCGCGCTTGCCATTCACGCTTTCAAGAACAACAAATGCATCTGAAGTGAGGAGATAAGGGATTGTATCGCCGATCGGAGAAGCATTGACGACGTTACCAACAAGAGTTCCCTGATTTTTAATTTGAGGAGAAGCAAAAATATGCAGAATATTTTTTAATTCAGGCACGAGTGTTTCAACATAATCTTCAAACTCAGAAAGAGTGACAGTCGCTCCGACAGTAAGAAAATCTTTATCGTGTGAAATTGTTTTAAGTTCATCAATATGATAAAGCGCCATCGTTTTTGGTGTAGTCATTTTTCCTTTATTGATCACTACGCCGATGTCTGTTGACCCCGCAATCAGTTTTAAATCCGGATCTTCATTTTTAGCTTTAAGAGCTTCAGCCTTTGTCACAGGAAGAAAGATTTTTTTGTCGCCAAGATTCATCATCAGTGAGTGGTTTTTCATCTGCTTGATTTCTTCCAGCCATTCAGCATCGTAATATCGATCTTTCAAAAGAACGGCTTTGCTTATATCAATTGCCATAGCGGCGTTGATGATCGGCTGATATCCGGTACAACGACAAAGATTTCCGGTTAAATAATTTTTCGCTTTTTTCTCAGTGATGGTTTTATTATCACTTTTAGTTTTTTCTACAAGTCCCGCCATCGCGCAGATAAATCCTGGCGTACAGTAGCCGCATTGAGCTCCATTACAATCAACCATGGCCGATTGAACCGGATGCAGCTCCTGTTCTGTCTTCAAGCCTTCGACTGTCACAACGTGAGCCCCATCGATCAGATAGAGCGGGATGATGCATGAGTTGACTGATTTGAAATTTAGCTTTCCATCCGCACCAGCGTCGCGGGCAAGCAGTACCGTGCAGGCTCCGCAGTCCCCTTCAGCGCAGACGACTTTAGTTCCGGTCATACACTCTTTTTCACGCAGATATTGCGCGAGAGTCATGAAGGCCATGTCACCGTCTATTTCGGTTCGTTTTGAGTTTATTGACGCGATAATTTTATTTCGATTTTCCATCCTGAAAATATAGAATCGCTAGGCTTTCCTGTAAAGTTTTCAACCTGTTCTTTTCATCGCTTTTCACTCGAAGAAGGCTTGTTTATAAAGCTCTTTATGAAAACTTTAATCTCAACAATTCTTTTGACCTTTTTCTTAACACAATCGGCCCTGGCTCGCGTTCAGATCAAAGAAGTGCGTGTCACAAAGAGCCAGCGAAAACTGGAATTAATCACCGTGGAGAACCAGGTTTACAGGACCTACAAGATTATGTTGGGCCAGACACCGGTGGGTGCAAAGCGCGTTGAAGGTGACAATAAAACTCCGGAAGGAACTTATACGCTCGACCTTAAAAATGATCGCTCAAAATTTCACCTGGCACTGCATATCTCTTACCCGTCTGCCAAAGACTCTCTTCGCGCAAAACTTAAAGGACAGAACCCTGGTGGAGATATCATGCTTCACGGACTGCCGAACAATTTCAATGAAATGAAAGAATGGCTCGCTTCTAAAAATCTTGATGGACTTACTGATGAAGCGATTCGCACTGCTTTACCTGATTATGATTGGACGAATGGGTGTATTGCGGTGACGGACTCGGAAATTGAAGAGATTTTTTCTTTGATTGAGGTTCCGACGAAAATTACGATTATTGAGTAACTGGACTGATGACTGATGACTGATGACTGATGACTGATGACTGATGACTGATGACTGA
>DAIQAU010000103.1:0-1897 GCA_036781565.1 Bacteriovorax sp.
GCTAAAACCATTCAGGAAGCCGCTAAAGAACTTCGCAAAATTGCCAAGAAATTTGCAGTGACACTTGGACCTAAAGGGGCCTTCGTTTTTGACGGAGAAAAAGAAATCTTTGTTGTCACAACTCCAGTTGAAGCTGTGGATACTAACGGCGCAGGTGATTTGTTTGCCGGGGCCTTCCTATACGCAATCAATACAGGAAAGACGATGGCGGAAGCCGGGAAGCTTGGCTGTATGGCCTCTTCACAACTCGTCACTCAGTTCGGCGCAAGACTGCGCAGAGAACAGGCGCAGGATATTAAATCAAGAGCATTTTAATTAGGGAGAAAATATGTCTCGATTACTTGTAAAAAACATCATTGCTGAAAACATTATGGACGTAGATGCCACTGTAAAAGGGTGGATTCGTTCGGTAAGAAATTCTAAAAAGTTTTCTTTCATCGTTTTAAATGATGGTTCATGCCAGGACTCGCTTCAGATCGTTGTCGACGATGTTCTTCCGAACTATGCCGAAGTGGCCGCACTTCTCTCTGGTTCTGCCGTTGCCATTACAGGTCGTCTGGTTAAAGGCGGTGGAAAAGTTCAGAGCATTGAAATGCAGGCCAAATCAATTGAGATCATCGGCAAGGTTGATGAAACCTATCCGCTGCAGAAAAAAGCAACATCTCTTGAATTCTTAAGAGAGCAGGCCCATTTGAGAATCAGAACAAATACTTTCGGTGCAGTTATGCGCGTTCGCCACCACCTGGCAATGGCGACTCACGAATTCTTCTCTAAGCGCGGTTTCTTTTATCTGAACTCACCGATTATTTCGGGAGTGGATGCTGAAGGTGCTGGAGAAATGTTTACAGTTTCCACTCTGGCCACTCACGCTTCTAAGTCTCCAAAGACTAAAGAAGGAAATTTTGATTTCTCTAAAGACTATTTTGGAAAGGAAACTTTTCTGGCCGTTACCGGTCAGCTTGAAGGCGAGTGCTACGCGATGGGGTTGGGAGCAATTTATACGTTCGGTCCGACTTTCCGTTCAGAAAATTCAAACACGACAAGACACTTATCTGAGTTCTGGATGATTGAACCTGAAGTGGCCTTTGCGGATCTTGATGAAGTTGCAGATCTTGCTGCTGATTACATTAAATACCTGATCTCGTATGCGCTGGAACATGCTCATAAAGAACTTGAATTTTTAATGAGCAGAGAAGAGTCAACGGCCGCAAAAAACCATATGGAAGTTTTAAAACATGTTCGCGATTCAAAATTTCATCGCGTGACTTATACAGAAGCGATGGAAATCCTTTCTAAAGTAGATCCTCAAGTGAAGAAGTTTGAATACCCTACACAATGGGGATGTGAGCTTCAGACTGAACATGAACGCTACCTGGCGGAAGAGCATTTCAAAATGCCGGTGATTGTAACGGATTATCCAAAAGAGTTTAAGGCCTTTTATATGAAGCAAAACCCTGATGGAAAAACTGTACGAGCGATGGATATTCTTGTTCCTGGTATCGGGGAAATTATCGGAGGGTCTCAGCGTGAAGATAACCTCGAAAAATTAACCAAGAGAATGGATGAGATGAATATGCAGCAAGAACCACTTTGGTGGTATCTCGATCTTCGTCGCTTTGGTTCTGTGCCTCATGCCGGCTTCGGTTTGGGTTTTGAACGCGCGATTATGTACATCACAGGGATGAACAATATCCGCGATGTAATTCCATTTCCACGGACTCCTAAAAACTGTGATTTCTAAAGACTAATAAAAACTAATAAAAAAGGCCCTTTGTTAAGGGCCTTTTTTTTATCTGGTTTAAATCGTAAGGGGTTATTCAGCAGCTGGTGGTGGTGTTTGATTTCCACCTTGTCCTCCGCGATTGTTCCCCTGGTTATGACCTGGGCGCGGACGATT
>DAIQAU010000103.1:1997-7746 GCA_036781565.1 Bacteriovorax sp.
TGAGGACGTTGATCGCGTCTTTGATTATTTTGATTTTGACGATCGCGATGATCAGGACGGCGATTGTTTTGTGAAGGTGCTTGAGCGGCCTCACCTTTTACTTCAGTTTTATTTTGTGAATTTTCGGCCTTGCTTTCTACTTTGCTATCGTCTTTGCTATCTGTTTGGCCTTCCTCATTCTCAATGTCTTCGAAGTCCTGATTCTTTCGGAAGAAATCAGCATCTTCTTCGTTGAGCACTTTTTCTGCCGTCGCAAGAGCATTGTGCTCCAGAAATTTGTCGGCGCGAACTTGCTCTTCTGCCGTTAATCCAATGACTGTCTGAGTTTCGTTAATAATATTGTCGAAGCTTTCCGGGAATCGGTAATCGCTGCCAAGATCTGCATCGCGACCTTTGTATTGATTAGAAGAGTATCTTCTTTTTATTCCTTGATCAGTGAGCATTTCGAATTGTTCGACGAGGATATTGAGTTTAAGAACTTTGCCGCGGTCTCCATTTAATGTGGAAACAAACGAGCCTTCGCGTGGAAGATTTTTTCTCTTGTCAGTATAAACATCGTCTTCATAACGGATACAGCATTTGATCTGACCGCAGACGCCGTTAAGTTTTGTCGGAATAAGGGCCAGGTTTTGATTCTTCGCCATTTTAATGGAAACGTTGCCGTAGTTCTTTAAAAAGGATGAACAGCATGTCTGGAGCCCGCAAGCACCGACTGAGCCGAGTGCGGCCGCGCGGTCTCGGACAGAAATCTGACGGAGTTCTATTCGCATTTTTAATTCGTAAACCAGATCTTTTACCAGGTCGCGGAAATCAACGCGCGCCGGAGCATTGAAATAGAAAACGGCCTTTTTCCCAAATTGGGTAAATTCAACATGAGTCAAAACCATATCAAGCTGATATTTTTCAATCAGTCTTAAACAGATAACTTCTGCTTTTTTTTCAGAGTCTCTGAATTCAATTTGTGCCTGAATATCTTCCGCTGTTGCTGCCTTAGCAATAGATCTGATCGGAAGCATTTGTTTATTGAAAGTCACTTCGTAAGGAAATGAGTTGATATAACCAACGGTCATCCCGCGGTCGGACATCGCCACAACTTTCTGGCCGTAAGCAAATTTTCTTTTCCCGACGAGAAAAGCAAAAGAGCGCGCATTGCCCGGAAAGCGAACGCGGATCATTGTCAGCTTTTCGCCTTCTTTAAAACGAGTTGATTCTTTTTCATCAAAACTTTTTTGATCTTCGTTTTCAAAATCGTAATCAGCTTCGCCGGTTTCTTCGCGCGTGGGAAGGTCGGAGTTTTCGGAATCGTTTAAATCAGTCTCGATGATTTCGACATCGAGTTCACTTAGTTCAAGAGTTTGCATATGGGATCACTAGTTATGTGTAATGTTAAATAGTGAACATTATTTCGTTTTTCCTATCTATTGTCACGGCCTGTGGCACAAAGCGCTCAATGAAAATCAGGAGAAAAAAGGTGTTAAGCGCGATAAGCGCGAGTTGTTAAATGTTGAACGGAGTTCGTAGTCTTTTAAGGTCTGGAGAAGATCGCCTAGGGCCTTATAGTCTTTTTTCTTCAGGCACTGATCAATGGCGTACTCAATATATTTTTTTTCGGCTTCCAGGTCATCATCGCTTTCCTTTAAAACTGAAAGGAGTTCCTGCGGTGAAAAAATAGCGCTGAAATCAATCTTTTCTTCTGTAAGGGTAAGTCCAGTTGCAGATTGATCTGGCAAAGAGAGTTTTACGGCCCGGCTTAAAACCGTCTCCAGCAAAGATGTATTGCGGGGAGCAAAAAGCATTAAACAATAATCCGATCCGAGCTCTTCAAAAACTTTGAGCAGTTTGTTGGAAACAATAACTGAGAGGTCCTGAGCATCGTAAAGGAAAATAAATTTTTTTGTAAGTTGCAACGGTCGTGTGCTGATAAAAGCTAAAAAATCTTTAATGGCCGCGGAGTCCACTTTGTATTCTGACTCTTTAGGGCCTTTAGAAAGTTTTAAGATATCTGGATGATCGGCCAGCGGCGTGAGTTCTTTTTGAAAAGACTCAACCCAATGGACCGGATCCGTTGTTTCAGCGTTATAGGTAAAGAGGTAAAGCGAGGCCAGAGACTCTTCTTTTAATTTCTTTAAAAGGGCCGTCTGAACCAGATCAAGCATTATTCTTCCACTGTGTCGCCGCGATGATTGATCATGCGTTCTACGACTGAAAAAATCTGTGAAGTCACTGAGTCCAATGATCCTTCTGCATTGATTTTTAAAATGCGGTTGGGGAAAAGCTCGGCCATGAGATCGTAACCGACAACCAGTTTTTTATAAAACTCTATTCCTTTCGCCTCGAAATAATCCTTTGGAGCATTTCTAATTTTCTGTCTCTTCTCAGACATGTCGACATCAATGCGAAGATAGAACGTGAGGTGTGGAACCAGATTGAGAGGAAAAATATTATGGATCTGCATGATCTCGGCAACACCGAGTCCGCGCGCGTGACCTTGATAGACAAACGAGCTGTCGATATAGCGATCGCAGATGATCACAGTATTTGGAACAGAAAGTTCTTTCATGACAACTTCAGTTAAGAGCTGAGCGCGCGAAGAAGCAAAGAGATGTGCTTCTGCAAGTGGAGTAATTTCCGTTTTAGTTTCCAAAATCGCTGCGCGAAGTTTTTCACCAAAAGGTGTTCCGCCCGGTTCTCTTAAGACCAATACGCGAAAATTTTTTTCTTCAAGGTAATTTTTTAAGCGGGTAATCTGAGTCGATTTACCGGCGCCCTCTATACCTTCAAAACTTAAAAAGAATGAACCCGGAAAGGCCGGTGCTCGGAACGAACTGATGAGTTCGTGTGTAATTTCTTTCATGGAACTATGCTCTCACTATTTCTCAATTGGTGTATTTAAGGAGCTATTGTCCACCAAGAGAAACGATTGAGCAAGGCAATGAGAGGTTAGGGCGCGTCTAATTCGATACTTCTGAATTGAAAAGCTCTCCCGTATTTTCCACCTGAGCAGGTTCTGCGCCGTTATCAAAATTTTCTTTTGAAATCTGGGCCCTGACTGGGTCAAGTTCCATTGGAGTTGCGTTATCGTAGTAATAATTTTGATCTTCACCGCCATCATTATTTCCGGAATTCGCCTCTTTAAATTGCGATGTTTCCATAAATGATTTTCTCATGGCCGGTCTGACGGGATTCATTTTTCTCGTTTCAAATTTACCCATGCGTCTTTGATCGTTGACATCATTTCTCGAGTTAAAAGTCGGCGCTTGATGATCAAAATTCTCAACTGGTTTTAACATCTCTGCCTGTTCCCCGACCGACGAAGCAGGTTTATCAAGAAAAGGAGATTGGAGAGATGTTTTAATATTGTAAAGGAAATACCCAATGCCCAGAAGCGAAGCTATCAGAAGCCATTTGTAGCGCGACGATTGAGCTGCACTTTTTTTCAACTCATCGTCGAGTGTGTTTTCCTGCTGGCGTTCAAGCAGTCTGCCTTTTTTCTGATTGCCTAAAAAAGCAAGAGAGATAAAACCATCAGTCGTATCACCAATCCCGGCCTCAGTTGTTTCTGTTCTATTGATAATTTCTTCATCGGGCATACCCGGAAGAACGCTGCTGTCTCTCATCGAACGTCTGTCGAACCCATCAACCTGATAAAGTTTTACCCACGTGTGACCGCCATTAAACGAGACCATGTCAGTAAGAAGTATTTCTTTGCGATCGACCATGTCTGAAAGTTCATACTTTTCAAATGGGCCGGCCTTTTGTCCTTTAATTAAAACAAAAAATTCCTGGTCATCCGAATCTTTTAAATTTTCAGCTGAAATAAGTTGAGGTTTTCTTCTTTGAAAGTAGGGATGCTCGTAAATATTTTTCCATTCGTCAGAATCAATATTGCGGACCTGATATTGTTTAGCTTCTTCTTCGTGTTCAAAAACATACGCTTTTAAATCATAAAGCGAAATGAAACCCAGGCTTGTTTCGCCATCTCTCATTTCAAAAATATGTTCGCGCATTTCTACTTTGGAAGTTAATTCTTCCTCAGTGCCTAAAATATCTTTTAGATAAGTCACGAGTGTTGTTGCAGCTAAACTTTGTCCCATAAAAAATCCCAAAAGGTTTATGCCTTAAAAGGCAGCATTCTCCTGGCTTATCGGACAAGTTTTGAAGGACTATAAAAAAAAAGGCCGGACAATTGTCCGACCTTTTTGCTTGGTTCTTTTAAATGATGAAACTCTTTAAGATTAAAGAGCTGCATCCAGGTAAAGGGCGAATTCCGGGTAAGCCGCTTTTTGACCGAAGAAATCTCTTCTGTCATGAGCATGAATGATTTCGTTCCCGACTTCAGCTGTGATTGTAATTTTTGGAGTAACAGCGTAACCGACACCTGCATAGTGTTCCATGAAATCATCTTTAGATTGGAACGCTTTTGAGAAATCTTCAGTGTGGTAGTACTTCAACTGATAGTATGTGCTGATTTTATCAGTCCACTGGTAGTTTACGTACGCCAAGTTCATCTCGTGAGAAACGTAGAAATCTCTTGCATTAGTATCAAGGTATGAAGAGTTGATAACGATATCATCGTTGAACAAATAAGAAAGTTTGTCAGTCAATTGTAGATTCACAGTAGGAATCAATTCCAGACCGTGCTTCCATTGGCTCGCTGATTTTACGTTTTTAGGATCATTGAAAAGGTATTGAACAAACAATGAACCGTTATGCTTTCCAAAAGTTTTAGAAATTGTAGAGAAGGCACGGTAGTTACCGTAACTAGCGCTTGCCACTCTTGTGTTGAAATCTCTTCTACCAACACCGGCATCAAGATTGAATCCGTATTCTTTTTCATTCATGATTCCTTTTCTCGTTACCGTGAAAAGTGATCTGTAATAATCGTTTACGAAAGATCCTCTTTGAGCAGCAGGAGCATCAGTGTATTTAAATTCACTTGTAGCGAGTATTTGCCAGTTTTTAGTCGGCTTATAGATCACTGTAGGGTTGTGCATGTATCTAATGTCTTGGATGTCTTTGTTGTTTTCATCATTTGTTGCAAAGAAATCATCCATTCTTCTCTGGAAATAATATTCACCGTGGTAGCTCGCAGAGAAGTGATCTTTCATATACTGAAGAATTTGCTGACCTGTCGTAAGAGCTGCAACTGGTTCTGCTTTTTTCTCTTCAGGTTTTACTTCAGGGGCAGGTGTAGCTGCTGGAGCTGTCGTCGTTGTCGTTTGTGCTTCAGTCGTCGTGGCACTTGTTGCGCCTGGAACTGCTTTTTTCTTCTTGGTCTTTTCTTTCTTTGTTGTCGTTGTTTGCGCACCAGTTGCCTGAGCGTAAACTTGACCAGAAAGAAGAACCGCAGTCATAAGTAAAATCTTTGCGTACATTGAAATGGCTCCTTCTGCTGAGTTCGTGAGGTATGTTCTCTCGTTATTAGTTAGTTACTATGAATTGACTTATCTTTTTCTATAAATAGAAAACGCTATTGTTATGTTTTTTGCTCAAGAATTCAACGGTCTTTTAAATAGTTGTCCACAAAAGAGTTGATTGTAAGAATAAGTAAGAAATTGCGAGAAATTTCTGTGACAAGCTGGCCCTACTCTGCGATTCTCATCAATTATGTCTAAATTCATTTTCATTCTTCTTTTGCTATTAGCGCAATTGATTCGCGTACCGATTTCTCTTTTATTGATTGTGTTAAGACCCTTTTTTCCAGCGCTCAAAGCGCGGATTGATTTTGAGCGTAAAAATAGTGCCGAGG
>DAIQAU010000104.1:0-7499 GCA_036781565.1 Bacteriovorax sp.
AGACACAATTGTTTTTCAATGGCGAGGTAAAGTTCTTTATTGTTATTTCTAAAGTCATTAGTCAGACTCGCCCAGGCCCGTTGGTCATCTTCAAAGCAGTTTCTTCCAACAGTTCCCTTATCACATTCCGATACTATTTTTATTCTATCGCGTGCTTTAGAGCAGATTTTTTGAAGACTGAATTTCTTAGAACAGTTTTTCTTTAATTCTTCTTCCGATTTAATCATGACGGATTCTTTGGAAAAGAATTTACCTGGAATAAAAGTGAGAAGATTATCCGCAGAGGCAGGAGCTCGGTCAAACTCCGGAAAATCAATCAACGAATCAGCAACAGCTGCAAGAGCAACTCTTGTTTTATGATCACAGTCGAAATCAATTTGTTCTTCTTCACACAGCTTTGTTTTGTGCTTTTGCTCGTACTGATAAAGGGCAACGTTGTATTCTCTGTTTTCCTCTACCGCCTTGGTCAGCTCGGAAAGAAGAATTGCTGTCGGAATATTTTGAGACACAACGGCCTCAGCATCTTTCACATCTTCGGGTTTCACTGAATGACTACAGAATGAAATTTCATCACAACGGGCCCGGTCGTGCTGGTAATTGGCCCCATATTCAAACGCATCCGCATAGAGAGACTCTTCTTTACAAAGCACGGAAGAAAAATCGAGCTTGAATGTTCTTTCTAAAGGATCACTTAAAATCTGAAACTGTTGTTCCTGATTGCAGGAAGGAGCAAAGATAAAAGCATTTTCAAAGGGAACCGGCATGACCCCCTGAGAACGAATCTCAAAGGACAAAAAGAGCAGGCACGGCACGATTAATTTCTTCATAAGCTTTATCCTGGATGGACGACCATATAAATCTTATCGAATAACTGAGCGAAAGACTTTAGTTTTAGCTTTTTATTGATAACCCCGCAGGAGTTATAGAGTGAAATTCAGAGGGAGAGAATGGATAGTGCCTCAGAAAATGGGCAAAAAAAAAGGCCCGCTACCGCAGGCCTCTTTTGATATTCTTTCTTTTTTAATTATTCTTCTTCTGATTCGTGATCTTCAGTGTATGAAGCATTTTTTGTCTCATCAGGCATGCCATCAAGATACTTCTTCACTTCTTCCTTAGTCACTTTGCCTTCAGCGATAAGTTTATCTCTTAAACGAACGTCCATTAATTTCTCTTGTAATGCTCTAGCTAGTCTCATCCGTATGCCTCATTAAAGTAAACTTTTTAAATTAGATTAGCACCATAGCACTAATGACGGTCATTGCCAATACTTTGGTGGGCGATCATTGTCATCTTTCACAATTGTGAGCTTTGCCTTGCCTTTACGAGAGCGTTTTAACTGCGTCATCTGCCCTACTTTCTGAGAAAGCATCTGGAAATTGCGGTTTGAGACCAGAATCATAAAAAGATACGCCGAAGCAATTGCACCCAATTGCCCCCAGACACCTACATAAGTCGGTCCGGAGACCCCCTGAAACAGCGATATGGCCACCAGGATCCAGCAAAAATAGCGGGCCTTGACCGGAATAACCATCATAAAAGAAAACACTCTGTCGGGGAAAATGACCGCGTAGGCCACACACAGCGAACTGACAATTCCTGAAAGTCCAGTCAGAGGAAAACTGTAAACCACATGACCTCTGAAGAACAGGGCATTGATACCAAGAAATAAAAGACCGCCTCCAACGACGACACTTAAAAGAAATTTCACGTATCTTTTTGTTCCCCAATTTTCTTCAAATTCCGAACCCATCAACCAAAGCATCAAGCAGTTTAAAATGACTTCAATTATCGAACTGGATAAAAGTGGATAAGTGAGCAATGAATACACCCGGCCGCTAAAAAACTGCTCAGCCGAGAGACCTAATAACATTCCCAATGAAATCCCGGCCCTTCCCAGAGCAAATTCAAGAATAAACATCGCCGAAACTGCAATGATAAGACCTTTATTGATTTTAGTTAATCGCGGAAGATAAATTTGTGATTGATCCATAGTGACCTGCTTTATTTTAGTGTCTGGCTGAGTTCAATCAAAACTCCGCCTGTCGATTTCGGATGAATAAAATTCACCAGACAATTATTCGCTCCCAGAAATGGTTTTTCGTGAGTGAAGAGATAGCCCTGAGCTTTCATCTCAGCGCATTTCTTTTCCACATCGGGAACTTTAAAACACATGTGATGAATGCCCTCACCTTTTTTCTCAATGAAAGTCTGAATCGGACCTTCACCATTCAAAGGGCAGACAAGTTCAATGTGAGCGTGTTCATCTATATGAGCAAAGGCCGTTGTCACTTTTTGTGAGTCGACGACTTCGCGATCAGGAGAAAATTTTAAACCGAGATCTTCATAAACTTTTTGAGCGCGATCCAGATCCTTCACGGCAATCGCCACGTGATCCAAGAAACAATCTTTGTTGAACATGTTTGAACCTTTGTCAGAGTCACAGTTTCTAATATAGAGCTATTTTAGAAAGCGACTGCTTAAGGGTCAACAGCTTTCGAGCAGTCATTCGGATCAAAGTCCGGAACTGCAGGTTGAACAGGAGGAATACAGACACCGCCTTTGCAATCTCCGTATGTCATGACCGCCGGACATCTGAGAGTACAGGCAACAGTTCCGTCGGCCTTATAACCGTTCTTAACGATCTTACAGGTGACTACCGGCTCCTGGGCGCAGAATTCTTTTGAAACGCATTGCTGACCAGCTGTCTTGCTACAGAATATTGGACTTGTTCCGTTTGGATTATGTGGAGAACAAGAACCAGTTGCCTGGTTACAACACAAGCTTGAGCATTCAAAATCGGATGTACAGTTGGCACCGATTTCCTGATTGCCCACGACCGGAGTGGAATCCACACATTGAGTAACGAGATCTTTTGACCAGCATCTTGAATTAAAGCAACATTCATCAGAGCCGCATGTTGAAGAGTTTTCACAACGTTTGAAATTAGTAGTGAGGACTTCTTTTCCTTCGTAATTGCTGATTGAAGCACGGATCAATTGAAGCTTGATGGATTTGTCAGTCGTAATGTTCACTTCTTTTCCGTCTTTCATATAAAAGACTTCAATAGATGAATCGACATTACACGAGCCAATTCCTTCGTTGCTTGTAGAATCGTAATTCATCACGCGGATGCTGCATCCGTCGACAATAGAAGTTGTTCCGGTTGAGTTGGCCACAAGTGGCGAGCGCGCACCGAATCTGTCTGTCGATCCGAGATAGTAAACACCTGATGAAAGAGAAAGAGTTCCTGAACGTGGAAACATGAGTGAATGATAGCCTGTCACGTATCCAGCAAAGGGAGTCGCTAGTTCAAAAAGCCCGTTGCTCGAGTGCCAAAGCGCTGAACCTGTAATTTGCCAGTTGTCTTCGTCGATAGAACGATATGGACCACGATAATAATAACCGGTAAGCACTTGCAGATCGAGACCTACGGCCACATGAGAAGTCCCAAAAAGATAATTGAGTGTTGAAGCACTTGAATCATCCGGAAGACAAGCAGAGCCGGCAAACGTTGAGTACGTTGGAGAACGCGATCCACCACTCTCCGTCCAGATAGCAGGACGGGTTGGAAGAGAAGAAAGTATGGATGTTGTTCCGTTGACCGTCTGACTACTATATAAAGTTGAGTCGACAACCTTTGCGTAAGAATAAAGACATTTGTCTCCTGATGTTGAACACGTCGAAGTGTTCGACAATGGAATAAAAGTTGGATCGTCTTCGAGCCTTAAACCGCGGCAGTAAAGACCGCCGTCGCGTGGATCGGAAACCATTCCCGCCGGAGCTGTGGCCGCAGCGTAATCAGTGTAATCGTAAAGGTCATACGGCAAACGCATGCGCTGAAAAGGTTTTTGGTTCATATCTATGACCAGAACCTGGATATCAGTTTTAGGAACAATCCCCGGCGCGCGTGCCACCGTTGCATTTAATGTGACTGATTGTTTGTCGACACCAAAGTTAAAACGGACATAGACAATCTTGTTGGTCAAAGCAGAAACGTTCAGTCCTGCCAGATAAAGATTTCCTTTGTAGTTTTTAGGAAGCGTAAGTTTCTTTTTATAAGTCCCGTCGAAAGGATCTACAAGGTGAGAAAGTTCAATTCTTTGAGAAGACAATGTGCCGTCAGTTGTTCCCGACGTTGAATCAATCGCGCCTGAACTGCTTCCGGGAGTCGTTCCCGTTTTACTCAAGTTGCTGTTTTTGACGCCCAGTTTTGAACGCGTGCCCGTGCCTTGAATACAAGACGACATCGCCAACGTGAGGGCGATAAGTGAAAGCGTAAGAATTGATGAAAGAGAAACACGTTTCATACATTCTTCATCGGTTAAAACGAAACCAAGCTACAGTCTAAATTTTAAATTGCGATGGGATAAATAAGTGAGAATACTGGACAATAATACTCAAAAAGAAGGATCTTAAGCACTTAAATGCCTGGATCACAAAAAGAGGTCCGTCTTCGCCCCTGTCAGTTCGTCCAGATTTTTTGGCAGTTAAGCGTTTTTCAAATGATAGAAGATCTTCACCATGGCCACAGTAAAGACCAGAGTGAGAAAGGCGTCCGGCAAAGAATAGGCAAAAGTCGCAACTGCTTTTAACACCGGATCGGTGATAAATGAAAAGGCCAGAAACGAAAATTCCAGAAGCAGGCTGGCCAGAGCAATCAGGGCCACGAGTTTGAAATTCTTTTTAGCAAGGACTCTGCTCGCTTTAAAAAATTTTCCAGTTATTTCATCATCGAGCACGGCCACGAGGGGAACCATGAAGAAAAAAACGTTCACTAAAAACGCACCGATGATTGTTGCAGCTACAAAAAAATAAAAAAAGAGTACGCCGGCAAAATGCATGTTCATTTTCAATCCGACGAAGGGAATATAAAAAAGCGAAATGGGTAAAACCAGGGCCGCAAAGAAAACCATCGTATAGTAAATATTGTACAAAAGAAAAGTGGGAACAATAAAAGATAACTCCCCTTCTCCTCCATGTTTCTTTTTTTGAATTAAAACGACCTGGGCAAGAATCACAAAAGTTAAAAGAGCCGCAACGACCGTAAGAATAATACTTGTTGTCGATTCAGGGCCGATGCCTAAAAAAGGCCAGAGAGATTCTGCATTTCCCAAAAGCACGAGCGCGAGAAAAGCGCTTACATAAACATGCTTATTGATCAGCACTTCGCCGGCCGATTCTTTTAAGTAATGCCAGAAAAGATTTAGGCTGTTCATTTTGAGATGGCCTCGAAAGTTCTTTTTTCTTTATTCTTACGAACAAACGGAACTTCAAAAATCTGATTGTGAAAAGAAATATAAAATCCTTTCGACAAAAGTTTTGCTGCAAGCAACGCTTCCGTCACATTCTGAGTGGCATCGGTATCTTCGAATCCCATAGGGATCATCGCCCCGGTGAAAACGACGGGCACTTCCAGATTTTTTATGCGCTCAAAACAATATTGCGCAGTCAACGCCATTGTATCTGTCCCATGCAGAATAACAATGGGTGCTTTTTTTTGCGATTCGGATTCAATGGTCTGGCAAATTTCGGCCCGGTCCTGATCATCCATGTAAAGCGAATCTTTCGACATGAGTGGATGAACATGAATATTGGTGTAGGGCAATCTCAGCTTGGAAAGAATGCGGTTTTTAATCGACGTTCCTCTGTTTTCCAATGAACCGTCAAATTCATCATATGTTTTTTCGATTGTGCCGCCCGTAGTAATAATAATGACGTCGACGTTATTTTTTTCATTTATTTTTAAGGTCATAACCTTGACTCTCGTTCTTTTGATCTCATAGTTAGCAAGTAATTTGTTAATTTTATGATTTTAGGCAGGAGAATGCAATTATGACTTCACGCAAAGGTACGATAAGTGTTCAGACAAATGATATTTTTCCCATCATTAAAAAATGGCTTTATTCTGAGCACGATATTTTTCTCAGAGAATTAGTCGCCAATGCCACTGACGCTATTACTAAGCGCGCCACACTTGCACGCACAATGAATCAGGAAATTCCGACTGGTAAAATTACGGTCACTGTTGATAAAGCGGCCAAGACCATTGTTCTCGAAGACAACGGTTTGGGAATGACTGAGGCCGAAGTTGAAAAATATATTGCTCAGCTCGCTTTTTCGGGCGCCGAAGAATTCGTTAAAAAAATGAAAGATCAGGGCAATACGCCTAATACAGATATCATAGGTAAATTCGGTTTAGGTTTTTACTCTGCCTTCATGGTGAGTTCTCGCGTTGTCGTAGAATCTCTGTCGATGACTGAAGGTGCAAGGCCTACAAAATGGATTTGCGACGGAGATACAGATTATACTTTCGAGGAATCAGCAAAATCGGAAGTGGGAACAACGATCACTCTTCACATCAATGAAGAATCCGAAGAATTCCTGAATGCGTGGAAAGTCAGTTCAACGCTTAAAAAATTCTGCGATTTCATGCCTTATGAAATTACAGTTCGCGACGCTGAGGCCAAGGAAGAGTCGGCACATCCTGGAATCGTGAATGAAACTCAACCGCTTTGGAAAAAAGATCCTGCGACTTTAAAAGATGAAGATTATAAAGAATTTTATAGAAAACTGTTTCCAATGGATGGGGATCCCCTCTTCTGGATCCACTTGAAAGTCGATCACCCTTTTACGCTGGAAGGAGTTCTGTTCTTCCCCAAATTAAATCCGAACAAACCTTTCAACGAATCCAATATCCGTCTGTACAACAAACAAGTTTTCGTTTCAAACAATGTCAAAGACATTGTGCCTGAATTTCTTTCTCTGTTAAAAGGGTGCATCGATTCAAGCGATATTCCTCTGAACGTTTCAAGATCTAGTCTTCAAGGCGATCCGAACATCAAGAAAATTTCAAACTACGTCATTAAAAAAGTCGCCGAGTCTTTAAAGAAACTTTTCAACAACGACCGCGCCCGCTATGAAACCATCTGGGAAGACATCGCTCTTTTCATTAAATACGGTGCCATTTCAGACAATAAGTTTGATGAAATGATGAGAGACTTTGTCGTCTACAAAAATTCCGACAACAAATACGTAACGCTCAAAGAATACCGCGATTCGATTCCTGAACAATTTAAGGAAAAACTGGGCGATAAAGTTCTTTATTTTGAAAAAGGAAAATCCGACTACGCCCTAAGAAAAGAATTGCTTGCTCAGGGTCTTCAGGCCCTTGAAACAGAATCGTATATCGATCCGCACTTCATGCAGCACGTGGAGTTCACAAAGCTCGGCGACACAACTTATAAGTTCGCTTCGGTGGATTCTGAAATCGGCACATTGCTCGAACAAGAAGCAACCAGCGACAGTGATATCAAGGTAAAAGATCTTTTCACTGATGTTTTAATCAGCAAAACTGAACATAAAACAGAAGCAGAAGAAGATCTGGATTCACTAAACCATGGCGGCCTGAAAGACATCGAAATCGCAAAAATTAAAAATTCAAAAGCACCAGCGTATTTCAAAGTCGATGAACAGATGAAGAGAATGCATCAGATGGCCAA
>DAIQAU010000105.1:0-7378 GCA_036781565.1 Bacteriovorax sp.
TTTGTATTTTCAGTAAAATATGTTTTTACAGGATGCCATAAGGGGAGTTTTTCGACGAGTTCTTCAAAGTTCATAATTTTCTCACAGATGATTTTTGGTCATCTTAAACTTTTAAAAAGAAGAGAAATATGATGACGGTCATATTTTAATCGCGCCGATAAAATTATAGTTGAGCTCGAACATGCAGCTGATTAATTCTGTTTTTAAATGTGACTGGACCAAACCTTTGCCTTGGCAAAGAATGTTTATTTGCGCAGGAACAGCGACTTTTCCATTGGTTGTGGGGTTTCAATTCGGACATACGGAGCAAGCTGTTCTGGGTTCACTCTTGGGTGTGGCCTTGTCGATGAATGATCACGGGGGCGCTCTTAAAGAACGTTTTCGTCACCTAATGGCCACGGCGTGTTTTCTCATTGCTGCTTATGGCATTGGCTCGTTACTAAATCATAATGTTTTATTTTTTTTCGTATTTCTTTTTTTATTTTCGTTTTTGCTCGGTAAAGTCAAAGGCAAAGGAATTGAACTCGAGCGGCTGCTGCTTTTTACTCTTCTCAATATTGTGACAGTCGCGGGACTGAAACTTCCGATGGAAGATGTTGTGAAAGGCTCCGCTTATGCTGCCGCCAATTTCTTTTTTTACCTGCTCCTTGTAGTGCTCCTCGATAAAAGATCTGATCTTTCTAAAAAAATAAATAAGAAGCGTCACATCCTGAAAGATTCATTCAAAGAGAGGAAATCTTTTCAGTTCGCACTGACTCTTTCTGTTCTAACTACGGCCAGTTATCTTTTTGCCTATCAACTAAAAATGCAAAGAGAGTATTGGATTGCAGGAACAGTGCTCATTGTGATGATTCCGGAATTATCTCAAACATGGGTGAGATCTATCCAAAGATTTCTTGGAACTCTTGCAGGAATTCTCCTGGTTTTTATCGTGATGAAAATGTTTGGCCAGAGCTACGCTGTGGTCATGGCAATCATCTTTTTTTCTGCTGCTTTTATTCCGGTTGGAATGAATGTGAACTTTTTTATAGCTAATACTTTTATTTCAGGCTTTGTATTTTGTCTTATCAAAATCACTCTGCCAAAAGAGCTGGATCTGGGGAATGTGGCCATCTTGAGACTGACTGACATTGGCGTAGGAGGATTAATTGGCAGCGCGGGAATCTTAGCTTCTCACAAGATTCACGCCGTAGTTCTTAAAGTCCGTCGATCAATACCGCGAGTTTAAAATCTTTTTCGCTCACACCGCCTTCATCATGTGTGGTGAGTTCAACAACGCATTTTCCAAAGGACACAACCAGATCAGGATGATGATTTTCTCTGTTTGCAAGCCAAGCCACTGCGTTCACAAAAGAAATGGTTTTCAGATATGATTTAAATGAAAATTCCTTGGAGAGACAGTTCTTCTCGGGAATAAAAATCCAGCCGGAAAGTTTTTTTAATTCTGTTTCACGTTGAATTTCATTCATAGGATTTCCTCAATAGTTTTCTGCACATATTTTTAAACACTTTTTTAAACACATTTTTAAACAAAAGAACAGTTTGCTTTTTGGTCTGCTCAGGCTTACTAATTATTTCATGGATTCAAAAAAAGTCATCATCATTATCACTGCCGCAATGGCGGCGCTGCTCGAAATTATCGACGCTTCCATTGTCAACGTGGCGGTTCCATCGATGATGGGTAACCTTGGCGTGACTTTAGATGAAATCAGCTGGGTTTCGACCGGCTATATGATTGCCAATTCCATCGTTCTTCCAATTGCCGCATGGCTCGGTTCGAGACTCGGAAGACAGACGTATTTCACCACCGCTATCATGGCCTTTACGCTGACTTCTTTTGCTTGTGGAGTAGCTCCTAATCTACCAATGCTTGTCATTTTCAGAATTCTTCAAGGGCTTGCAGGCGGAGCGCTTTTGCCGACCTCTCAAACTCTTATTCAAGAGCAATTTCCACGAGAGAAAGCAGGTCTTGCCTCAGCTGTATTCGGGATGACCGTCATGATCGGTCCCGCGCTCGGCCCAACTCTTGGAGGCTATCTCACTGATCATTTCGGCTGGAGAATGATTTTCAACATCAACGTCCCATTGGGACTCGCAGCTGCGGCCATGTCTTATATGAATATCGACAATGGTCCTAAAAAAGAAACTAAAGATCAGCATGGAATTGACTGGACCGGTCTCTTTCTCCTTTGTATCGGAGTCGGATGTTTTCAATTTATTATGGAAAGGGGAGAAGTCGAAGGCTGGTGGGATTCAAATCTCATTCGTGCTCTTAGCGTTTTTGCGGCCGCAGGCATTTCAACTTTCATCTGGTGGGAGTTAAAAGTTCCCAATCCGATCATGAATTTAAAACTTTTCAAAGACAATGCTGTTCGTTCGGGAACGCTTTTGATGTTATGTCTTGGAGTCATGGTTTACTCTCTGACTTTTGTTATTCCTATTTTTGTTGATCATGTTGTTCATTTGACCGCAACTCAAACGGGAGAGTTGTTTATTCCTGGATCACTGCTTACTTTTTTTGCGATGATGTTTGTCGGCAACACAATCAAATACGTGAACCCTAAAATTTATGTTCTCATCGGAATGGTTCTCGGAGAAGCAGCCTTGCTTTCAATGAGTCACTTCACTACTCAGACGGGTGAGATCAATGTCTATACTCCGCTTATCTATCGCGGTATCGCCACGGCCTTTTTATTTGCACCGATTAACGGAATGATTCTCGGTCAGTACACCGGAGAGTCGCTCGGGCAGGTTTCAGGGATGATGAACTTCTTCCGGCAAATCGGCGGCAGTGTGGGGATCGCTTCACTCAGCACCTTGCTGACCAGATTCAGTTATCAAAACTATGCTGATCTCATGCCCAATGTAACGTTGTTGAATCCTACTGTTTACCGTGCCTATGAACAGGGAAAAATGATGGGAGCAAAAGTCTTAATGGGGGAAACAGGAATCGCGGCCGGGCAACAGTTTTCTATGGCTTCATTATATTCGCGGACAATGAGACAAGTTTTTATTCTGAGTTTCTCTCAACTCTGTTGGGTCATAATGATTACTTTTGGCCTGGCGCTCATTCCTCTTTACATGGTGAAGTTAAAAGGCAAATTGTCTGCCGTCACGGACGCACATTAATTTATTCGTGATTCTTAACTGATTTTTTCTTCTTCTCAAACTTCGCAGGAAAGTCTTCCATCGTCAATGAGAGCTGGGCCAGCTCAAACGGTTTTTTATCAATGAGATTAAAAAGATCTTCGTATTTTTCGATGTAAAAATAAACGGGTTGAAGAATATCAATCCTGAATGGAGTTCTAAAAGCATCGAGCGCTTCGAGTGGAATACGATCGGGAACTTCACTTTCAACAGAATAAATCACTTCAGATTTTGAAGAGAGAATACCCCCACCGTATGCTTTAAATTGGTTGTCTTCTTTGATTAAACCAAACTCAATCGTAAACCAGAATAAGCGGAACAAACGGCGCTGTAATTTCTGATCGGCCCTTAGCGCGAGTTTACCGTATTCATTCATAAATTCAGCATAAGGTTCATTCGTGAGCAATGGACAATGGCCGAAAAATTCATGAAAGACGTCCGGCTCCATAATATAGTCCAGCTCTTCCGGAATGCGGATAAAATTGGCCGCAGGAAATCGCTTTTTAGCGAGCAATGAGAAAAAAGTTTCAGGCTGAATAAGTGCCGGAACAGGTTCGACTCCCCAGCCTGTGTGCGCGTTCAGAATAGAAGTCACATCCATATGTTGGGGAATTTTATTTCCAAATTCCAGCAGGTCCAGACCTTTGATGAATTCTTTGGACGCACGATTTTTAATAATTTCTTTTTGTCTGTGAAGCAGAAAGGCCCAGGTGGCATTTTCAATTTCACTGTAATGAGCGTGACCGTTCTGGTCGAGTGGTTTTGATTGGTAGACATGTTTTTTTGTCACGCAAAGACTCTCTTATAAACAGGAACTCTGAAGAGGAACATTGAGTAGAGCGCGGGATAAATCATCACTTCAATGACTTTGTTTGCACAGTGATATTCAATCTCATCAACGATGAGAGCAGCTGTTTCATTGATTTTCATTACCCGATGAGTATGCGTCCACTTTTTAAGTGGAGGGGGAATGAGAACTCCTTCATCGACAAAATTGATTTCGTAATCGCCCCGTGAATCAGAAGTAATGAGACTTTCCCAATGCTGAACTTTTCCGAATGTAGTTAATTTTAAGTGAACGCGGTCGCCTTTTTTGCAGCCGTCGAATCGCTCGACATCAAGTTTAACAACAGGCGGTTTTAGCGCTTTAAATAAATCGAGGTTGAACTTGTTAAAGACTAACTGGAAGTTTTTTTCTACACGTGTATTGATGACAATTTTCAAGCTGCTTTCTTTAATGAGAATTTAATATTGTCATTATTGTATAGCGAACTGAATGGACTTAGCCAGCAGTCATCGGTTAGACGAAATGTCACCTTGTGATGATTTTGAACATTCTTGGACTTCATGAATGTTTTTGGAAAAAGAGCAAGAGGTGCTTTTTCCAGAATAAATTCTATTTTTTTGGACGAATCAAGCTTTCCTGAATAAAGAGCTGCGAGACAAACGTACGCACCGTAGTGAGCAGCTTCAATGATAATTTTTGTCTCTGCTGAATCATTGATCTGAGCGATTAGTTTTTTAGCATCGCCATTGATGCAGAATGGGCTCAGATTGCGGTAATAGTTCAGAACTTTGCGATGAGTGCGCGAAAGATTTTTCTTTTCTTCCTGAGTGAGATTTAAACAGTCAAAACTTGTCATCATCGTTTCTGAGAAGTTGTTTTCGAAGCCTTCCTGAAAAACAGGTTCAGCATATTTGAGCGCGATAGTTTTGCGATGACCGGATCCAAGGACAAAAAGGATGCTGCCTTTAAAACTAACGGGCTTACTCATAAAACTTTTCCTGGAAGAAGGGGGTTGTTTAATCTTAAGCTTGTTCGGTTTTTGAACCAAAAAACCTAAGTGTTTTAGTTGATTTTGCTTTAAAAACAGCGACTTGCTATTTTTTCCCTTTTCTCCATTCCTGCCCATTTTAGGTGCCTCGCCCTAAACAAGTGAACATTAAAAAGTTTTAATCTGGGTTAAATGTCGTTTTAATGTCGGCGTTCGATACTGTTGACCAGAAAAAGATCTTTAAACACACACGTAATGTACACGGAGAGATTTATGAAATTATTATTGGCCCTTGCCCTTTTAACATCAGCAACAGTTTTTGCAAACGAAGCTAAAAAAGAAGAAGCAAAAACAGAAGTTAAAACAGAAAAAGTAGAAGAGAAAAAAGAAGATAAAAAAGCAGCTTATAAAAAAGCCAAAGATGAATGTCTTCAAGAAAACAAAGACCTTAAAGGCAAAGAATTAACAAAATGTATCGTTTCTAAGAATAAATAATCAATTTAACCAAAGCAAAATAACTTGCTTTAATTAACACAACGGAGATTTCACATGAAAAACGCAATCGTAATCGCTCTTGCTCTAGTATCAGTTGCTTCATTCGCAGGTACAAAAGTTTCTAAAGAAGCTATGAAAGAAGCTAAAGCTGCTTGTAAAGCAGAAGGCAAAAAAGGTAAAGAACTTAAGGCATGTGTAAAAGAAAAAACTGCTGCTCCAGCTGCAGAAGCTAAAACTGAAGCTGCTGCTCCAGCAACTACTGAAGCTAAAAAATAATTATTACCTTACAGTAATGTTATAAAAGAGGGGTCCTTCGGGGCCCCTTTTTCATTTGCAGTGCCCTTTCAAAACACAACTGTCTTCGCTATAATTCAAACATGAGAATTCTCGTCGTAGAAGATCAGCCGAAAATGGCAAGTTTCATCAAAAAAGGCCTCAATGCTCAGGGGTATCTCGTGGATGTCTCTGAAACGGGTATGGGCGCTGAAAGCATGATGGCCGAAACAGCCTACGACCTCATCGTTCTCGACGTCAATCTTCCGGATCAAAATGGAATGGATACAGCAAGGCACATCAGAAACGATGGCTTTAAAGGCCCGATTTTGATGCTCACAGCTCTCAGTTCAACCAAAGATAAAATTCACGGACTAGATGCCGGTGCTGACGACTATCTCACTAAGCCTTTCGATTTTGAAGAATTGCTTGCGCGCATTCGCGCTCTGCTCAGACGCAATAGCGGTTCAGGGACATCCAAGCTTCGCTTTGCTGATATCGAAGTGGATCTGGTTCATCGCAAAGTGACCCGTGCTACCGTTGAAATTAATCTCACGTCAAGAGAGTTCTCTTTGCTTGAATATTTCATGCGCAATCCGAATCGTCCGTTGACCAGAGTGGAAATCAGCGAACACGTCTGGGATGTAAACTTTGATACAAATACCAATGTCATCGACGTTTATATCAATATGTTGAGAAAAAAAATCGACACTCCTTTTCAAAAAAAGCTTATCCATACCATGGTCGGTTACGGCTATATTCTGCGTGAAAGCTGATCAATGAAACTGTGGCAAAAAATTTCATTGAAATTAAAACTGACACTGCTTTTCGGATTAATTTTTACCGGAATGCTTTCGGGATTCAGTTATATTCTTTACCGCGAATTTTCTAATCTTCAATCTGAAGAATTTGATACGACTCTCTACAATTATGCAATCGACGTTGCTGAATCGCTCGATATCGACTCCTATGGTGAAGTTGAATTTGATCCGGACATCATCAAACTGAACGAAAAGATTTTACCTTTTGCTCTTGGGACAAGTTATATTTCGGTTCTCGATATCAATGGCAAAGTCATCGCGCGCTCGAGTAACTCTACAGATGAGCATATTGTCGCCCTTACAGAAGCTAAACTGACTCGCGTTCTGAAGAAAGGAGCGAGCTATGACGTCCTCAATTTCAAAGGGACTCCTCACAGAGTCATTGATTATCTGCTGCCGGTTTTAAAAATCGATTCACCGTTGATACTGCAAATTTCTGTTCCGATGACCAATATCGTGAGCATGAATAAAAATTTGTTGCGCTTCTTTCTGACCAGCGTTCCGATCATGATGCTTATTTCGGCGTTGATTGGTTACTTCTTTGTGGGGCGGGCGCTGCAGCCCATGCTGGAAATCATCAATAAGACCAAGAAAATTGAAATCAATAAACTGGAAGAGCGCGTACCTGTGCCGGAAGCCAAAGATGAAATCTGGCTTTTAGCGGATACGATCAACCTGCTTTTATCCCGACTTCAGGAATCATTCGAATCACAGGAGCGTTTCATTCAGGATGCGTCTCACCAGCTGAAAACACCGCTTGCTATTATTAAGGGCGAACTTGAACTCTTCCGCTCTGAACCACGCAACGAAAAAGAGACCGCGCAGTTTTTTGAAAGTATGTCTCAGGAAATAAATTTTCTGGTTAAA
>DAIQAU010000106.1:0-3135 GCA_036781565.1 Bacteriovorax sp.
TAAAAATAACTGAGAAACGCGAAAGTAAATAAAAAGAAGAAGACTAGCGGCCGGGAGTTCGAAACTCTGGCCGCTATAATTTCAGTCAAAGACTGTGAATCACCTATTTTGTCGTCCATGTGAAGTGAAGTTCTTTCAACTGAGCTTCAGATGGTCGAGAAGGTGCTTGTGACATTAAATCACTGGCCGAAGAAGTTTTCGGGAAAGCGATTACATCGCGGATCGAATCTGTTCCGGTCAACATCATAATCAGACGATCCAAACCGAACGCCAATCCTCCATGGGGAGGTACACCGTATTTTAAAGCTTCAATGAAAAAGCCAAACTGGTTTTTTGTTTCTTCAGGTGTGAAGCCAAGAACTTCAAACATTCTGTCCTGCACGGCCTGATCGTAAATTCTGATTGAACCACCGCCAATTTCATAACCGTTACAAACAACGTCGTAAGCTTCAGCCGTTAAGGTTCTCAAAGGACCGTTAGGATCTTTGTGATCTGCTTTCATGAACACTTCAAGTTTATCTCTTGAAGGCATCGTAAAAGGGTGGTGACAGGCTGCAAATCTACCTTCGCCCCACTCAAGTAGAGGAAAATCGTAAACCCATAGAAAGGCTTTTTCAGTTCCTAGAAGATTTAATTTATGCCCAAGATTTCTTCTTAAAGCATCAGCAGATGCATGAGCAACACCGTGATCATTATCTGCAAAGAACAACCACGTTCCATCCCCTTTCACATCGGAGTGGGCGAATAATTTTTGTTCAATGTCATCAGTAATGAATTTTGAAATACCGGTGCTTCTTTCACCTTTTGATGTTTTGTAGAAGGCCACACCTTTTCCACCAAACGGCTTCACGATTTCGACGAAAGAGTCAGTATCTTTACGCGTGAATTGACCGATATTTTCCGGAACAAAAAACGCTTTAATTAAACCGCCGGCCTTTGCTACATTGGCAAATGTAGAAAATTCAGAGTTCGCAAAAATATCTGTCACGATGGCATGTTTCAGACCGAAACGGACGTCCGGTTTATCGCAACCGTAAAAATCCATGGCGTCTCTGTAAGTCATCATTGGCAAGGTGAAATCCTGAGGAAGATCAAATACTTTTTTCAAAATCTTCTCAACAAGGTTTTTCATATACTCTTGAGTTGAAAATGAAACTTCAATATCGACCTGTGAAAATTCAGGTTGTCTGTC
This sequence comes from Bacteriovorax sp., assembly GCA_036781565.1. Classification (GTDB taxonomy): domain Bacteria; phylum Bdellovibrionota; class Bacteriovoracia; order Bacteriovoracales; family Bacteriovoracaceae; genus Bacteriovorax. The sequence goes on from DAIQAU010000106.1 coordinate 1,193, forward strand.
AGCACGCAAATCTTCATCGCGGAAACAGCGGCAGATCTGGAAATACTTATCTGTTCCACCAATCATTAACAGCTGTTTTAATGTTTGTGGCGATTGAGGAAGAGCATAAACCTGTCCAGGGTGAACGCGCGAAGGAACGATGTAATCGCGTGCGCCTTCAGGAGTCGACTTGTAAAGAATTGGCGTTTCAACCTCAACAAAATTTTCATCAACAAGAAGACTTCTGATTTTATTCATTGTTCTTGAACGGAGAAGAAGAATGTCTTGAAGTTTTTTTGTTCTTAAATCGAGATAACGATATTTCAAACGAAGATCTTCAGTCGCCTCAACTGACCCGTAAGGAAGAAAAGGAATATTGTCGATGTCTGACTTGGAAAGAAGAGTGAGAGAAGTCACCTGAACTTCAACTTCACCTGTAACCATATTTGCATTGAGTGCTTCTTTCGGACGCGCTACAACTTCACCTGTGGCCATAATGACTGATTCAAGGGAACACTTTTTTAATTCTTCAATATTGCCTTTGAAATTAACAAAGCCCAATTGAGTAATACCGAACTTATCACGCACATCGATAAAGTGAAGTGACCCAAGGTTTCTATACTTGTTGACCCATCCGCAAAGAGTTACTGTCTTGCCGATGTCTTTTGCTGTCAGTTCTCCGCAGTGGTGAGTTCTCAATAATCCTTTAATGGCGCCAGTCATCATATTCTCCAAACATTAATTGCAATCTGCTCTAAAATTTTAGACAATTCCCCAATAGAAACGAAGGAATCAGATCATGTTCACTATATCGCATTCCCTGAGAAAGAGAAATTTAATTCTTGCTGTCTTTCTCCTCACATTCTCCTTTATTTCACTGGGAAAAGATGTTTTCAGCCTGAAAAATCCTTCAGGCAATAAAATTGAGTTGCGACTGGCCCTGACTAAAAGCGAACACACCAAGGGACTTTCCGGACTTAAATCAAATCAATTCAAAAATACTGAGGGTATGCTCTTTGTGAATCCCGAAATGAGTGTTCGTAGGTTTTGGATGCCGGATACTCACTTTAATCTGGATATTATTTTTCTCGACAGCGATTTGAAAATTGTAGCGATTGAAAGCAATGTACCGGCGCATCCGGGCATGCAGGAACCACCGGCCATCTATAAAACCGGAACTTATACTGCACAATTTATCCTGGAGACAAAAGCAGGTGCGCCCTTTTCTAAAAAATTAAAGGCAAATGATGTTTTGAAGTTTACTGGACCGACTTCTCTTTCGGAAATAGTATCAAAAACTCGTCTTCAGCAATAAACCCAAGATTATCGCGAACAAGTTTTTTCTGGAAAGAGGTATCTGATTGCATGCGCTCGATCTCACGAACCAGTTGCATATTCTCTTTCTTGATTCTATCCAATTCGCCCAAACGATCGTTGAGAATAGATTTTCTTGAATAGAAATCCGTTACACCACCATTGGCGAAAATAAGTCTTAAAATCATTATACCGCAGAAAATCCAACAACCTTTTACAAGATAAGTGACCAAAGTCGGATCAAGCGGTTTCGCTTTTTTCTTAGAACCATTTGTTGAATAGCTGATTTGAGAAGTGACTTTGCGGGGAGCGCGCTTTGTCGGGGTGAAATCTGTTTCATCCGGACGAGCAACAGTTCTTCTTGTCACCATGGCAGAAGTTGGAGCAGCTGATGCTTCTGAAGCTGAAACTGCTGCCGTTTCTATTTTCGTCTCCCCTCTTGCTGCCCCCGCACGCATACGCATACGAGTCCGCGGTCTTTCCGAAGCAACTGGTTCAGCAACTGGTTCTTCTACCTGAGGAGATTGTCTGTTTCCAAACAATGAAGCTTGTTCCTGAACTGGTTCCGGCGTTGGCTCTACATGAGTTTCAACCGGTGAGGGAGTTGATTGCGTCGCTTGATAATGTTGTTGATAGGCCGATTGATAAGC
>DAIQAU010000106.1:3235-7269 GCA_036781565.1 Bacteriovorax sp.
TTAATCTTTCGTTTTGAATTGTAGATGTGTCGATCCCATCGTCATAACTTTCAGCAGGCGCTGCTGCTGCAGGCTCTGGCTTCACTTCAGTCTTTGCCTGAGTGGTATTGCGTAAATGCGAATCGTTTGAACGGTCAAATGAAAATTCCAAGCAAACATCCTGTCGGGAAAGTTACAAACATCCTGTTTTATTCTATGTTAGCCGAGCTTGGTTTTGACTTCAATCCAAAATTTGCGGACGATGGCCAGTTCGTGAAAGTAATAGAACAATGTTCGCCCTACACTGTTCTCCGGAAAATTTTCCAGCTCAGTCTGATTAATGCCTTCGAGGAAAATATTCTTGAAAGATATAAAACTTAAATGCTCAGGTTTTGTCGAAGTCACCGTGAAGCTCTTGTCATCACAGGAAAATTCGCTGATGGGAAATGAACTACGAAGAAGTGTGCGTGCCTGATTCATTCTGAGGGCCGCAACTCCACCATCGCCTATAGGACCAAGCTGAATGTATTTTTCAGCGCGGTTAATTCCATGTGAACGGAAAAAAATCTCAAACCCATGAGGCAAAAGATTCATCCACCAGCTATAGCCGGGATCGCTGATATTGCAGACAGCGTCTTCCTGGTGAGGAAAACGACGATTAACAATCTGCTCTCTAATGGCCTCGGCCAGTTCAAAACTCTTTGTTTCAAAGAAATTCACTTCATCCAGAGAAGATTCTCTGTCGAGTTTCAGAACAATTCTTTTTGATGCTGAGAGATCCTCAATTTCCTTAAAGGCTTCACGGATATTAGTCGCAGAGAAACCGCGCACACAAAAGGTGCTGCTTCCATTGTCGATTTTATAAATAATCCCCGCTCCTTCAGGAAGGACGCGGGTTTCCGTTTCTGGCATAATTTCCTGAACAGTTTCTTCGGGGTCTACAGCGCAAACCACAGGTTCATCGCAAAGACTGTCGGCAAGGTCGTAAAGATAATCGTCTTCGAATGGTGAATCAAGGAAGTTTTGCTGAACGGCAGATTCTTTTTTCTGAACGGGTTCAAGTGTACTTGCACGGAGATATTCCGACAGTGCAAGCGTCTCCTGCAAAAGTGTATCTAAACTTAAATCAGATTCGTTCATTTTTACCTATCAAATCCTATGATGGAATGAAAAAATTTTAATCTCAGTAATTATTGTAAAAGTAAAATTCGTTTCTTGACAAGCATTTATGTAATCAAAATTTTACCAAAGGAACATCAGCAGTTGAATCAGAAGAATCACGATGAGTGGAGAGAAGTCCACTGGAAGATTCGGAGGCAGTCTTTTTCTTATAGGGGCACATGTATAGTTACAGATCTGACGAATTTTTCTTCTCCACTCATGTCGTTCAAGCTCAGGGAAATAGCTCAAAATCGCATCTGCAATGAGAAGGTAAATGTAAAATTGAAGTATCGTACTAATGACTCTCATTTCCCCAGCCCCAGTTCTCTTCTTTCTTTATAAACATGACAGACGCACGCACCGTAAAAGAAAAAGCACATAAGATAAAAAAGCCAGATGACACCGACAACCGATGTATAAAGATCGCCATAATTTCTCATGAGACTTGTGCGAACATAATAAATATAAACCCAGAAAAGCGATTTCCCAATAAAAACTGAAAAAGAGAATGTCAGGGCCGCGACAAAGGCTTCATGAAATTTGATTTTCCACGAAAACAACCAGCGATAAAGCGCAGTGAAATAAGCAATCAGTACTGTGATATGTAGGAAATTTGAATTCAACCAATAGGATTTTTTAACATTGATTTTCAGAACAAATTTCAGGAATGGTCTCAAAATTTCAAAATTGTCCCAGATAAAACGTGTCAGATAATTGGTCTGAAGAAATTTAGCGATGAAAATGATAATCGGAGGGAGAATAAAAATAAGTCCGAGCATCAATAATGTCATGCCGATAATGACAAATCCTTTCAAGATTCTCCAAAGCGTAAGAATACTCTTGTCATCAGTGATGAAGAAAATCCCCATCCAGATGGAATTGAGAAAAGTAATGGCCGAAATGGCGAGGATGAAAAAGTTGAGCAAGGTAAAATTGGTACCGGCAAAGAGCGGGCCTTTTATCAACGTCTGCAACTTAAGCAACAATTGAGGGGCCACTTCTGGGAAGAATTGAGAACCGATTATAAAAAAATAGCGCTGTGTTTTATCCAGATTGCCTAAAAAATAACCGATCCCTCGGACCATCAACAATGCAAACGGCACAACGGTAATCAGAGCGTAAAAACTGGAAGAAGACGCAAGTGTAGTCCCTTTCTTTTTATAAAAAAGAATGGCTCCCCTGTAGAGATTGGAAAAAGCGTCTTTAAGAAATTTGGGAACTGCAGTCATGTGATAATGCTAAAGGAATTTGTGCCGATTTAAAACTTAAAAAAGCGACAGTTGCGGACTTCTCATGGCCTCGAATGATTTTCCGAAAAGAGATAAAATACTGTCGGCGATAGGGGCCAGCTGTCGCTCAATATAGTAATCATAATCTATATCGTCATGAGGAAGTTCGATCGGTACAGCCCCTCTCATGGTCATAACATATTCAGGACGGCGTTTGAGTATGCCTTTCTCTTTAACCAGAATCATGGCAGCTTTTGCATGTGGTGGAATATTTTTTACGTATTCATCGAGGGGCTTAGTGAGTTTTTTAGAGAGAACGAGCTGTTCATCTAATTTTCTTTCCAGCAGATCTTTAATCGTTTGCTCGATGAAAGACTGAATGTCTTCATTGTAAAACACACGTCTGACCAGTTCATACTGAAATTGCCGGGCCAGCGCGCTCCAGTCTGAACGAACATATTCCATTCCGGTTAAAACAATTTCTTCTTCATTTCCGCTGACTTTCAGTCCGGCATACCTCTTCTTCGCTCCCTCGCCTACTCCGCGGGTTGAAGTCAAAATGAGTTTTTTGAAAAACTTGTCATACTGAATTTCAAGTTTAGATTCTACATTGAAATCCTTCTGTAATTTATCTTTCAGAAAGTAATTCACTTTTTGAACAAGTTCTTTTCCCACTTCTTCATGTGTCTCATAGCTTTTTAACTGAACAAAAAGAGAATCCGTATCCCCATATAAAGTCTCAAAGCCATGTTCATGCAAAAACTGGACAACTGTTTTTAAAAGCCACTGACCTGTGCCGGTGATCGCGTCAGGTAAATCTTCTTGATAAAACCGACACCCGCTCGATCCCATGACTCCATAAAAACTGTTCATTAAAATTTTTACGGCCTGGGACAGGTTAGCATTTTTTCCTTTTTTAGCGAGTGCGCGTCTTTCCAGAAGCTCAGCGATTTTACCGGGAAGAATGTGATGATCGCGTGAAAAAGAAAATCCCACTGGTGTAAAAAGAGGATTGCTTTTATGTTCAGCGCGAGAAAGCGGATCTATCAAAAAACTCTGAATGACTGTCGGATAAAGACTTTTAAAATCCATGACCAGAACATTTTCATGGACTCCGACAATGGGATTTAAAACGAATCCGCCTTTCGCCTGACGGGACCATAAAACATCTGCAACATTGGGAGCGACATAACCATATTCATGCAATGGCGGCAGATAAAAATGATCAAAGGCCGCTGTTGATCCACCGACTCTATCCAGGAGCAAACCAGAAATCAAAGAACGGTTGATGAGAAGATCGATAATTTTTGTCTTTTCAAAAATATCCAATACGAGCTGAGCATCTTTTAAATTGTATTTTGCGAGAGCAGGTTTATCTTCGCGAAAGCGACGTTCAATCTCTCCCCACTTGTCATGCACCTCATCTTCATCAATATCTTTACCTTCACCGAGAACGAGTTTCGCTACATTATTGAGCTTGTAACTTTCAAAGGAAAAAAAGTTAGACTTGAGGGCCCAGGGTCCATCTATAATTACTCTACCTTCAATATTGAGCGTCCATTCGCCTCTGGCATTCTGATATAACTCTAAAGGCCGTCTTCCTCTTCCCAAAATTAAAGGAGATCGAAGTTGCTTTGATTTCTTTTCCAGAAAATGAAAATCAAA
>DAIQAU010000107.1:0-7144 GCA_036781565.1 Bacteriovorax sp.
CCTGAAGTCTAAAGAAGGATGCCTAAAAGCGAAAAAAAAGAAAAATAGATAAAAAGTATGCGTTAAATAGGGAACAGCTCTTGTCTTAATGCAGTCGCCATCTCATAATTTTTGCATGAAATGGCCCATATTTTTTTTATTTGGTTTTCTCTTTTTAACGTCTGCTTTTGCTGATGTCGCGCAAGAGGATATTCCGCCACACTACAAAGTTTATCCGCGCACACCCATCGTTGAGTACCAGGGCGAGATTTTAGATTTTTATTCAGTCAAAGATTTATACGGTGAATTTTCAAACTTCGCGCTTTTTCCTATCGTGATCAATAATACAATCTGGCCTACTAGCGAACATTATTACCAGGCCCAGAAATTTCTGGATCCTGCTCTTCAGGAACGAGTTCGTTTGCAACCCACGCCGTATCTCGCCGCTCAAATGGGACGCAATCCTGATTTGCCGATGAGAGAAGACTGGGACGATGTGAGAGACGGCGTAATGATGGTGGCGCTTCAAGCGAAATTTTCTCAATACAAAGTTTTGCAAGAACTTCTTCTTTCGACAAAATCGTCTCATATTTATGAACATACAAAAAACGACTGCTATTGGGCAGATTGCGGTAATCGCACCGGAAAAAACCGTCTGGGCGAAGAGCTCATGGAAATTCGTCACCAATTAGAGACAACTGTTCATGAATTCTCGCTTTAAAAAATTCTTGCGTTATTTTCTCACGCTCACTGTTGGCTTTTTTGCTTTAAGTGTCAGCATGGTCGTGATTTACCGTTTTGCTCCGGTTCCTTATACACCGCTGATGTTCTGGAAAAGCACACTTTCCGTTTTCTCTGAAGACTGGGTGGGCATCGATAAAAAATGGGTGCCGATTGAAGAAATCGCAAGCCCGATGAAGCGCGCCGTGATCCGCGCAGAAGACGCTAAATTTTATATCCACAACGGGTTTGATTACGAAGCGATTCAAGCGGCCATCAAATACAACAAGACCCACAAAAAACAAAAAGGCGCTTCCACTATTTCTCAGCAAACCGCCAAGAACGTTTTTCTCTGGCCGTCGCGCTCATGGATCCGCAAGGGAATGGAAGCCTATTTTACAGTGCTGATTGAATTCATGTGGCCCAAAGAGCGCATTATGGAAGTTTATCTGAACGTAATCGAACTCGGTCCCGGTGTTTACGGAGTCGAGGCCGCGGCAAAGAAATATTTTCACAAGAAGGCCAAAAACCTCAACAACCGCGAAGCCTCTTTAATGGCCGCCGTTCTACCCAATCCTATTAAATTTAAAATCAATAAACCTTCAGCGTATGTTCTTCGCCGTCAGCGAAAAATTATGGGTGGGGGAGCTGTCATTGCTCAGGCTAAACCGGAAGTGAAGGCGCAGGAGACGCAAGAATTTTTTGATATTAAGTTTGACGATGAGGATACGGCGGAAAAAGAAAACCCGCAGGCAACTCCATCGGAATCACCTGCGGGCGAAAATTCAAATTAATTACTTAATTGTTCTTGCCAGCTCAAGCGCACGCTTCAAATCAATGCGTCCGCCGCTCACCATTTTATTTTTGAATGAATCAACTTTCGTCACAGAATTCATCATGACTGCTTTAAGTTGTTTGTAAGTCAATTCTGGATAGTGAGAAAGAACTTCAGCAGCAACACCTACAGTTGTCGGAGTGGCCATTGATGTTCCCGACATAGATTCATATCTGTTGCCTGGAGTTGTTGAAAAAATGCTCGAGCCTGGAGCTGCCACGTCTACAGTGTTCTTTCCGTAATTAGAAAAGTAACTCATTCCACCGCTGCTTGAAGTTGAAGCAATGATCAAAAGGTTTTCATTATCAAAGCTTGCAGGATATGTCGGAGTGCGATCGTTATCGCTTGAATCATTTCCGGCCGCTGCAATAACTAAGACACCGTAGTTGTCTGCGATATATTGAAGTGTGTCCGGGATTAAGCGTTTGCCTTCGTTTTTACTTTTTCCAAATGAACAGTTGATAAGTTTTGCACCGTTTTTAGCAGCGTAAATGAAAGCTTCGGCAACATCCACATCTGTTTCATCGCCATCGTTTGGAACTGTTCTGATCCCCATGATCTGAACGTTTGAAGCGATTCCTGCAATACCAACACCGTTGTTTTGTTTTGCACCGATAGTCCCGCTCACGTGAGTTCCGTGCGAGTGCGTGTCCATATTATTCATCGTCGCTTTTCCATTTGAATCGCGAACGAGAGTGTTGATTCCGTAAATATCATCGATGTATCCATTGTTGTCGTCATCGATACCGTTGCCGGCAATTTCCCCCGGATTTTTCCAGGCGACTGCTTTTAAATCTTCGTGGTTGTAATCGATCCCTGTATCTACGACGGCCACAATAACCGGTGACGTGTTCGTCGTGCCGTATTCTTTATAGGCAGCGTTTACTGAAACACCGTTTTGAGTAGCATCGTTGAAAGACCAGATGCGACCAACCATCGGATCATTGAATTGTGCTTCAGTTCCCATAGGAGAAACGATAGTCGAAGACTTATCCGGCATCGGAAGTTCTCTTCTTTCTGAACGGTGATTTCTTTCCGTGTATTCCACTGCAGAAGATTTAGTAAGACTTGCTTCAACTGAAGAAATATTTTTTCCGCGAAGAACATAAACATTTCCAAAAAGATTCTGGACTTTCACGCCTTCAAAAGACGGAAGTGTTTTGCCCGGTTTTAGTTTCACAATAAGCTCGCCAGGATTTTCACCGGCAAATGATAAAGAAAGAGAGAACAGCAGGGTAGTGGCGAGAAAAAGTTTCATTACATTCATCCTTGAAAATAATTTTTGTTCGCAATCTCTTTATTCTAAAAGCACCTCACCCCGGTTCCCAACGAAAAACCCGACATGTTTGTCTTTGTTAGTCACCTTAAATGCTCAGTTATAAAAGAAAATAGAAGTGCGACTGGTCTTGATATAGGACTTTTGATCTTCGTAGAATCATCAAAACTCGCAAAGTTTACGGTCAGGATGACCGAGTTATTAGCTCGAGCAATCTTCTAAAGCTTGCTCCTTAAATGACGATAACCAATTCATGAAGAATATAAGCTTACTCCTGCTTTCTCTATTGGCGTTTTCTACTGGTACAGCAAACGCTCAATCCTTTTTTAAAAGTGCACTCATTGGCAACGATGAGCTGAATTATAGCGAACCCTGGTATTCATCCAAGAGGAGTGACGAAGAGAATTTCAAGCGACTCATCAAAGGCCTGGAGAAAATCCCCACGGGAAAAAAAGTGATCGAAAAGGCCACTGAGAAAGCTTCTCAGCGGGGCCTGACTTTATACGATGTCATTACAACGGGAGATGGTTCTCTCACGGATACAACTCTTGTGCGCCGGTTTTCCGCAAGCAATCCGGGCGACGTTATGTACGAAACGAAATCCAAAGTTTATTTAAACCGCCATCTGAAAACTCTCGATGCGATGCTTGATTTCGCTCATGAGCTCACACATTTTACTTACCGCGAAGCTTTCAATCCTTACGACCACCATTTTGCTCTGAAAGATTTCATCAAAGGGACTGTGGAGGGGCGCGGTGGAGAAGTGGACGCCTATTTAGTTGAGTGTCGTGTTCTCTTCGAACTTTTTCCGGGCGAAGGCTCAAGCCGCTCGAGCTGTATGAAAGTGTATGACAAGAAAATGGGCTCAGTTTCCAAAGAACTGGGAGTACGCGAGTTTTACAAAGTAGGGAACCATTTCAGCGATTTTAAAAAGGATATTGAGCGCTTTTCGCTTACTGAAAAGGACATGCCTGAAACAACCAGTGCTGAGGCCTATTTCATTTCTTCTGCATACGGTCTACCTTACCCGGTGGCCGCAGTAAAAGAGTTCACCAATATCATGGATCGCGTCTGCAAAAATGATCAGAACCGACTCACATTGATGCAAAATAAAATTGCTCGAGCTCCGGCCAGTGATACCGGCTCCCGCGAAGCCTATAAAACAATGTTCGAAGATTTCAAAATTCGCTGTGAGAAATTTACTCCCGACAGAGTGGTCGCCAATTAGGTAGCAAGCTGTCAAAATAAAAACTCTTTCAAGCAAGAACTGTCATGCAATCTTCATTGACGATAGCGTGTCGTCTGTCGTAAATTTAAGTACTAATCGTTAGGAAATTTTTGATTATTATATTTGGTGCGAAATTAAGGAGCACAGATGCAAGACAGCGTCGTTTTAATGAAAGTAGATGATTTTTTAAACTGGGGACGTAAGAACTCTCTGTGGCCGATGACTTTTGGTCTCGCTTGTTGTGCGATCGAAATGATGGCGACAGGTGCGGCGAAATACGATCTTGAGCGCTTTGGTTGTGGGGCCTTCATGGCAACTCCACGTCGCGCGGATTTAATGATTGTTGCTGGTACTGTTACTTTGAAAATGGCGACAAGAATTAAAACTCTTTACGAACAAATGCCTGAACCTCGCTACGTTCTCTCAATGGGATCATGTGCGAACAAAGGTGGTCCATACTGGCAACACGGCTATCACGTTTTAAAAGGCGTTGATGAAGTCGTTCCTGTTGACGTTTACGTTCCAGGTTGCCCTCCACGTCCTGAAGCTTTGATTGAAGGGATCATGACTCTTCAAAAGAAAATCGCAAACGAGCGCCTTTTAAGAGATAAGTGGGTAAAGCATGCATAATCAAGTTGTAGAATTTTTAAATAAAGCAGTTCCAGGCGCAAATGCGATCGTGAACGAACTCGTTGCAAACGTCGGTGATAAATCTGTCACTGTTGATTCAGCAAAAATCAAAGAAGTTTGTGAAGCGCTTAAAACTTCACCTGACTTTCAAATGAATGTTCTTCAGGCCGTTTCAGCAGTTGATTACGCTGACAGAATCGAAGTGAATTATATTCTTGCAAGCTTCATTCTCAACACTGAACTTATTCTTAAAGCAAAACTTCCTCGCGGAGATAAGAATAATCTTCCAAAAATTAATTCAGTCGTTTCAGTCTGGAATGCAGCAAACTTCCAGGAAAGAGAAGCTTACGACATGATGGGAATCGAATTTGTCGGTCACCCTGATTTAAGAAGAATTCTTTGTCCATACGACTGGGATGGTTTCCCACTTCGCAAAGATTATGTTGTTCAGGAAAAATACCTCGATATGGTGGTTGATCCTCCTGGAAAAAATAATACTGATGATCAGATGTTTGGAAAACGCCTCAAAGAAGAACTGGGCAATCCAAAGCTAGTCTCTGCAAGCTGGAGAGACAGCTCAACTGGTGAATCTGAAGAAGCAAAGGACGGAGAATAAGATGTCAGTACCTACTACAGATAACGAAAACAAAATCATTCTTGGCGACACTGAAGTCATGAAGTCAGATCTTCTGACTCTGAACATGGGGCCTCAGCACCCTGCAACTCACGGGGTTCTTCGTGTTGAAATTAAAACAGACTCTGAAATCGTTGTTGAAGCGATTCCACATCTTGGTTACCTCCACAGATGCTTTGAAAAGCACGCGGAAAATCTTGATTACCGCGGGATCATTCCTTTCGTCGATCGTCTCGATTACCTCGCAGCGATGGACCAGGAATTAACGTACACGCTTACGATTGAAAAAATGCTAGGGACAGAAGTTCCGGCAAGAGCTCAATACATTCGTCTTCTTTGCGCTGAACTTCAGCGTATAGCTTCTCACTTGTTGTTCTTCGGAACATACGCGATCGACCTTGGGGCCTTCACACCGTTTCTTTACGCTTTCCAGGACAGAGAAGAAATCCTTCGCTTGTTTGAAGAAGCGTCTGGAGCGAGAATGCTTTACAACTACATCTGGATCGGTGGTGTATGGAATGACTGGACAGATGATCAGTTAAAAAGAGCGAGAACATTTGTTGATCGCTTCGAAGAAGATCTTAAAAAATACCACGCTCTCGTTGGTGAAAACAAAATTTTCATCGGAAGAACGGCTAACGTTGGTATCGTGACAAAAGAACAAGCTTACGATTACGGAGCAACAGGACCTGTTCTTCGCGGATCGGGGATTAATTGGGACCTTCGTAAAACGCGTCCATACGCTGGTTACGAAAAATATGATTTCGACGTTATTGTGGGAACTGGAGAAAAGGGAACACTTGGTGACTGTTGGGATCGCTACTACGTTCGCGTTCGTGAAATGTGGGAATCATGTAAAATTGTTCGTCAGGTTCTTGAAGGAATTGAAGAAGGACCAGTCATGGGCAAAGTACCTAAGATCATCAAAGTTCCAGCTGGTGAAATCTATATGAGAACTGAATGTCCACGTGGAGAGCTTGGCTTCCACTTAGTTTCTGACGGCGGAAAAACTCCGTACAGATTGAAGTGTAAATCGTCATGTTTCACTCACGTTTCGATGCTTCCAGTGATGGCCCCAGGACAAATGGTTGCCGACTTCGTAGCAAGTATCGGTTCAATCGATATCGTTCTCGGTGAAGTAGACAGATAGTTTTTAAATTTTATAGGGAATAAATAAATGGAAACAATCCACCTTAAAAAGCAAATGGAAGAGCAACTGACAATCGGTCAGTGGTTCAGAAACGTTTACGACGGTGTAAAAACAACTTTGATCGGGATGGGAATCACATTCAAATACGTTTGGGGAAAACCAGTTGTCACGATTGAATATCCTGAAGTCAGAGAAGAACTTCCGGCAAATTCTCGTTCACGTCTTTATAACGATGCTGAAAACTGTATTTCATGTCTTCAGTGTTCTGTGGCGTGTCCTGTAGATTGTATCTACATCGCCGCTGTGAAAAGACCATCAGATGCTCCAAAAATTAAAACAAAAGACGGTACGCCAATTCGTCTTGATCTTAAACAATACACGATCGATACGGCACTTTGCTGCTACTGCGGTCTGTGTACAACAGTTTGTCCAACGGAGTGTTTAACTCACACTCAGGATTACGAGTACGCTTCATACACATTGGCAGCAATGAAGTATGATTACCTTGCTCCTGAAATCCGCGCTTGGCGAACTCGAATTGTAAAATCTTAATTGAAAATAAAGGCCCCTCGAAAGAGGGGTTTTTTTTTGTGTAATGGTGTTGTGAAAATGTACAAAGAAGTTTTTCTCTATTTCATCAGGCTTGGCTGTTTGGGGTTTGGCGGGCCTCTCGCCCTTATTGGGTCCATGCA
>DAIQAU010000108.1:0-7093 GCA_036781565.1 Bacteriovorax sp.
AAAAACCTGAACCTCGCAGGAGCTTACGGTCGCTTTTTCGGCGATAATAAAGATCACGCTGGAAGTTTAACTCTGAACGCGAATTTCTAATCTTTTCACTCGAAAAACATAAAAAGTGGGCACTTTCACAGATCGTGCCCACTCTTTAAACTCCCGATATTATTCAAACGCTTGCTTTCCTTGATCACAGTGACTTTAGCACTTAATCTTGTCTACGGTTGAAACGTTTACAAGTTTTCTGTGGTACGTATGCTGTTGCCCAAACAATTGGTAAGAAAATTTGTGACAAGATTTTTAGGAAAATCTATGAAGTCTGTCTTCACGAAAACGAAAGTTCTGGTTCTGTCTGCTCTTCTCACTCTGGGTCTTTTCTCAACGTCATGTGGTAATGGTACTAGCGCTTCGAACATCCAGATTCCTGGTGTTAAGAAATCTGCTATTACTCTGAACAACGATTCTGTTCTTATCTCATTTGTCTTCGAAGCTATTCAGTTGGACGGTGGTCTACGTTACAACATTCCAAAGTATCCAAATTCGTACCTTGAAATTTCTCCTGACCTTCAGTCAGGCGGTACTCTAATGGCCATCAATCTGGCGATTAAAGACGTTGCTAACGGTAACCTTCAACTTCTTGATCCACAATCTCTTCCTGGTGGACGCGCACTTCCAGGTGTAGCTACTGGTAGATTGCCAGCTGTTGCTTTCTCAATTGAAAAATTCAAAGGGATGAGCTTCTATGTTGGTCCAAAACTTTTTGGTGTATTCGTACCACTTAAAAATCTTGGTATCGGTAACTCAATCATCACTGCAAGATACTATGTAAGCTCTACTCGCGTAGGTAACATTTCTCTTGTTGGACAAGACGCGAACGGCGAAAACTCTGGACTTCTTTTGATGCTTGACCTTTCTAGCACAACAGCTCAGAAAACATTAAAAGCATCAGTTAACTAATAAGTAAGAAAAATCCCACCTATAAAAAAACCCTGGTGTTCATCCAGGGTTTTTTTTTGTTATTTTTTGAATCTGCTTTTTGGTGGTGTTTGAAGAATGATGATCTGCCATTTATTTTTTGTAGTGGCATCATTGCGAAGTTCGATAAAAACGGGTTTATCTTTTTTCTCGATATCATTGTTGACGAAAAATTTATCACCGAGAACTGTGATGATATTGTAAAGGCCCTGGTGATTGTCCGTATCAATCAAATATTTCAAAAAGATCAAACCAACCGGCGCTTCAGCTGATCCAAGATTATCGTAAGACTTCATATCGTTCAAGGCCGCGCGGGTCTGGAATTTTTTAATCGGCGCTGCCAGATCATTTAGCATCTGTTGAGTGAATTCAAAATCATCTCTAAACACATCCATATTGATGGACAGACTTTCGAGTTTTTTTGATTCAAGCTCGGCCACTCTGCTTTCAAATTCTGAAATTTTCGGCTTCGGTGGCTCAGGAATTTCCATTTTCACCGGCTCCGGTTTAGGTGCTTCAACTTTCGCTACCACAACCGGCGGTTTAGGCTTAGGCTTCGGTTTTGGCTTCGGAACGATCACAACCTTAGGCTCAACCTTAGGCGGCTTTAAAGCGGCGAGGAAGTCGCTCAGCCCCTTCTGATCAAATTCCTTAAGGGCACCAGGAAGAAACAATTCCCCTTGAGGGAAACGGTTTTCAGAGCGCACGAGAGAAGCGTGAATGAGAGGAAATAGTCTGCCGACGGAAGCATACTTCAATTCTTTCGGTGAAAATACTTTTACAAATCTTCTCAGGCACTCTTCCCCCATCCCACTGCGGTTAATGAGGTTGAATGCGTTCGACGATTGAATCAACTCGGTTGTTTTCTCAGAATACGAAGCTCCGTAAAGAGAATCTTTCTCTGAGCAAAAATTCTGAATCATCGCCTGATCATTTTTACAGATAGAGCCCAATGCATTTTTTATTTCTTCAATCGAAAGGGCCCGGCAGTTTTTCTTTTCAGCGTGACACCAGTCGTGAAGTCTGGCGAAAACCGGATCGATCGTCAGAGATGTTGTTCTTTGGAAATTCTCATACCAATCGGCGAGTTCTTTTTTTCCAAAAGGAGCGACATAAATTTTGGAAAAATCATTAGCGAATTTTCCCTGCGCTCTTTCATAGAATTTCTTCATATCGTCAGTTTTCGGAGAACATTTTCCGAAAACGTCATTAAAAGAAAGTGAGCAGATGTTCTTCCCTGCTGAAATTTCTTTTGCCGTTTTATGGTTCAGCTTAATCGCTTCAAATAAATAGCTGATCGAGACAAGGCGGTAGAGATAGCGGATATAATCGTAGTTCTCACCTAGCGTGACATCAGGACAGTTCGATTTATCGACAATTTCTTTTACCCAGAACTGATTTAATTCAACTGACTCCTGCTGAACTTCGCGGCTCAGATAATTCGATTTAAACTGATCATCCAAAAGAGACAGTTCCCCATTTTGAGAATTGAAAGTCGATCGTGGATCGAGGGGACCGAAATAATTGGGAGTTCTTCTTTCGCCGATATAAACATTATCGTAATAGCGGTGGAGAGCCTCGCCTTCACTCATCTCTTGAGTCGCCCCTGCAAATGTTTGCAGCGGCAACAAGAGAATTATAGATAATGTGCAGACAAGTTTTCTCATTCGTTATTTAAACCAAAACAAACTCAGGCTCGGTACATAAGTAATAATAACAAGCGCGACAATTAATAAAATCAGAAATGGAATGGCGGCCCGGTACAATTCCGTAATTGGTTTTCCGAAGCGAAAACTTCCAATGAAGAGATTGATTCCCACCGGAGGTGTAAGGTAACCGATTTCCAGGTTTGCCAAAAAGATAATGGCCAGGTGAACCGGATCAACCCCAAAGTCATTGGCAATCGGAATGATCAAAGGAACTACAACGACGATCGCGCTGAAGATATCCATTAAACATCCGACAATAAGCAAGAAGATGTTCAGGAAAAGCAGAAATGAATATTTATCTTTCAGATATATTTTCATCAGTGCAAATATTTTCATCGGCACTTCTTCATCGACGAGGAAGTTCGTAAATCCGAGGGCACAGCAAAGAATGAGTAATATTCCCCCGACAAGGCTCATCGATTCGAGAATAATATTGGGAATGTCTTTTGTTAAAGAAAGATCTTTATAAATGAAAACTTCAATAACAAAGATATATAAAGCCGTAAAAGCGGCAGCTTCAGTAACTGTAACGAAACCACCATAAATACCAATTAAAACAGCAACTGGAAGAATGGCTTCCAGCCAGGCATCTTTTAACGCCGCCACAAAATCTTTCATATTGAATTTGTGTTTTTTCTTTTCTGTCTTTGGTGAGTTATAGATGGCCCACAAAGAAAGAATCACCATGATAACAATTCCGGGTACAATTCCCGCTTTGAAAAGTTTATCGATATCAACTTTCGCCACCAGACCATAAAGAATAATCGGCAGCGAGGGAGGAAACAGCAATCCAAGTGAACCCGACGCCGTAATCATTCCCAAAGTATACTTTTCAGAATAACCGTCTTGCTTGAGGATCGGATAAATTAATCCACCAAGAGCAATGATCGTGACTCCGGAAGCTCCCGTAAAGGCCGTAAAAAAAGCACAAACGACGAGTGCGACAATCGAAATCCCACCAGGCATCCATCCCAAACTTGTTTCTGCCAAGCGGAGAAGACGTTTTGGAGATTTACTTTCGGCCATGAGATATCCGGCAAAAGTAAAAAGCGGAATGGTCATCAGCGTGGGAGCTGAAGCGATTCTGTAAAACTCCTGCGACACTGCTGATATTTCAACACCGGAATAAGTGAAGGCCACAAGAGCAGCAAGCGACATAATAATAAAAAGAGGAACGCCGATAATAGCGAGGAGAACAATTCCTAAGCCAGCAATTGAGGCACTCATTCCTTTGCTCCCTCTTCATTTGAAAATGAAAGAATAAAAAGAATAAAAAATCTGAGAGCAATCAATCCAAGCCCGATAGGAATTAAAGCAACGAGCTGACCGCTTTTTATTCCCCAGAATTCTTCTTTACCGAATTCAAGTTCAACTTTTGTAAAGTCGATGCCCGATTTAATCATCCACAAAAGAACAACTCCAGAGACGAGCATAATGAATTGATTGATCGCTCTGCGCAGGCTGTGCCAGCCTTTTGATTCGACAAACTTTCCGATCAGGTCAATTCCGATGTGTGTTCCTCTTCCCGTGGCGATAACACCACCAAGAAAGGCGCCCAGAAAAACCATATGTCTGACGAATGGATCAACCCACGTGATGTTCAGGTGCATCCAGCGCAAAACAATATTAAGAGAGCTTAAAAACAAAATGGATAAAACGCTGATCACCAGCAACCACGTTGTGAGCTTCTCAATCCCCTGGTCAATTTTTTTAAATAGAATCATTATTTTTTAGCCAACTCTGCTTCGATTTTCTTAAGAGCTTCTTCAGAGAAAAGTTTTCCTTTCAGTTTCTTCACGATTTCCTGTCTGTAGCCTTGTGCCACTTTGATATCGCTGTCGCTGAATTTGATAAACTCAATCTTCTGCGCCTTCATACTGTTAAAAGCATCAGCATTGTCTTTTGTATTTGTGTTATTGATTTCGTTTTCATATTTCTTCGAAATATCAAGAACCAGTTTCTGATCAGCCGGAGAAACATTTTTCCATGCTTTTTCAGTGACTACGAATGAACCAACAGAGTAACCAATCGGGAAGTCGACAACGTATTTAATTTTTGTATTCCACTGAAGAGAAATGATCCCGATCCCAGGAGCATAAGCTGCATCGATTACACCTGTCGTAAGCGAAGAAAGAACGTCTGGCAGAGCAAGAGGAACACCGATTAATTTCATTGATTCAAAAAGAGTATTAACAATCGGATCTCCTTCCCACGACCAGATCTTCAACGATTTGATCGCTTCAAGATTCGTCACTTTCTTTTGAGAAACAAGATAAATTTGTCCGATTTCAAAAGTGGCAAGATTTTTAAAACCTTTCTTTTCAAAATTTGAAGCAAAGAACGGAGTTAAATTTTGCAGAGTCTTAAGAGCTTTATCTCTGTTGTTGTTGAACGTGAATGGAATTTCCATAACACGGATATCGCCGTTGATATCGCCCAAAGTTTTACCAGTAAAGATACCACCTTGAAGCTGGCCGATTCTGATTTTTCTCAAGACGTCCTGTTCATCACCTTGAGAGCCACCGTAGTAAACTTTCAATTCGACGTTTCCTTTGGTCGCTTCTTTAATTTCTGTCGTCATCTTTTTGATGATTTTCGCCCAGCCTGTTCCTTCGGGTACAAGAACGCCGACTTTAATTGTGGCCGCAGAGGCACTGAGTGAACAGAACAGTGATAAAGCGAGTAACGTTGATTTCATAAATTTTCCTTTTGAACTATCCATTAAAAAAACTGTTTTTGATATTTGTTCATTAAATCCATTCTTTTCAAAGCGATCGCCTGAAAGAATCTCAGACGTGGTTCTCTGCTCCACTCTGCTTCTTTTTGAGCAGGATCAGCTGTGTACACATGAAACTTGCTGAAAGCTTCTTCGCGCTCTTTTAAAAAGGCCAGCTGTTGATCAAATCCTTCTTTGTCGTTTTGAGGAATTAGATAATACTGCAAGTAACTTGCTCTGATCAACCAATTGTGTGGATGATTTGCAATCGCTCGAAGAAAAATTTCTTTTCCCTTCTCCGGATTGCCTCCGAGCATTTTCGGGCGACCTGCTTCGTAAGCGGCGTAAAAAATGTCACACATGCCGTAATTAATTTTTGGATCTTTCATGCAGACCCAGTCAAACATTGATTTCGCCACCGGAAGTTGTGCCACAAGCGAGATATTGTCTTTTTGCAGATTAATGAGTGCTGCCAGAGATTGAGCCGTAAACAAAACCAGCTCAAGATCACGATTATCATCACTCAATCGTTTGTCGAGAAGATGCGTGATTCCCTGAGGCTCATTCATCTTGTCGATAAGATCATTAAATTCTATTTGAGAGTGTTTTAAATAACGAAGTCCGAAGTTCATTGAGCGGGTGTAATTAAAGAGGGCCTGATTTTTACCCGCCTCTGTTTTTAACTCACCCCATTCTTCATTCAACATATCCTGTTCATTTACAGCAAAAGCATACCCAGCATAACCCTTGGCCAGCGAAGCCAGGAGGTCTTTATTCTCAGGAGACTGCGAAAGCAGGCTTTCCATCAAAAGGAGATTCCCCGGAACGGCCGATCTGAACAAGTCGAAATTGCTTTCCGTCTGAGCGGTAACACTAGCTTCCAGAAGTAGACCTGAGGATGAATTGACGGCAATTTGATGGAATGAACAAGAGCTAAAAGCTAAAGAAAATAACACCAGGGCAAAGAGTGGGCAGCGCCTCTTCATAAAAGCATCCTTAATGAGATAAATTCTACATGTCTTAGATGTTAGGATGCCCTACATTTCAATGATTTACAACACGGGGAAAACAGTCAATCTTTGCCCCCTTCTCCCCCTGTAGATTAAAATCTCACTCCATGGTACAATACGCTTAAGGTTTTTAATTTTCATGCCGATATGACCTAACAATTCAGTCGGATGATCTTTGGAGGAAAACGTATTGAAAACACCTTTAAACAAGAGGTAGCTTTTCACCAAAACCGCATGCAATGAGAATCGTCTCTTTGTTAATGGCTGGGAAAGGTTGCCCGAATTAAGCGCGAGGAAGTAATCCAAGCAAGCTTAAACAACAACTGAATCACAACCCACTTAACAATGAGGCAGACTATGACTACGACAACTGAAAATCAAAATTCACTTCTTTCCAAAAACGAAAACAACTCTCACCAGCCAAAAATTTGCTCCAAGCTTGAAGAACGAAGAGGAAACTCTGTTAAGCCGCTTAGCTTAAGACCTACTCGTTCAGTGAAAAAGAATGGAAGCATGAAACCAATGGGTCTTAAAGCTCGTTAGTCTTCAAGTTTTGCTGAAATTTTTTCTTTGTAATAATCGACTGTTTTTTTCGCGGTGATATCCACCAAAAGCTTTATTCTTTTATTTTTTGACTTATCACCGCGAAGAATTTCCACCTGATATTTTGGAACTCCAACCAGGTCAGA
>DAIQAU010000109.1:0-5355 GCA_036781565.1 Bacteriovorax sp.
AACGTTGCCCGCAATACGGATTACACTGATGTTGAAAATGAACTTCGCTCAGAGCTTCATTCAAAAATGGAAGACTCATCTGAAGTTCAATACAAAATTTTCGAATCGATTAATGAAGTTTTATCGGACAACGATCTTCCTGATTTATTCGAAGAGATGCAAAAGAACAATGTTCTTCTGGAGATTATTGGCAATAGTCTTCCGCCTCATTTGAAACGGTAAGCGTATTATTTTCTGTTTCTACTTCAAGACAAACAGGCTTCTTGTCATTGTGTGATGTCTGCAAAAAATCATGCATGTTTTGACAATCTCCGTATGCATCCAGATAAATGCTGCGGATAACTTTTTTATTCTGATAAAAGGTCATGCCTGTGACAAAACTCTGGCAATCTAAGACCACTCTTGTGTAACGAGATGTTTTAATTTCAAAGGCAAAATCCATGCTTGCAACGGGTTTGTAATCTTGCATGGAAGTTCTTTCTATTGTTTCGGCCTGCAGTGTGAATGCGAGCGAAAGTCCGAGTAAAAAGATCGCCTTTTTCATAAAAATCCCCGTGGTGTGTGTTACCAACCTAGTCGGGATTAATTTTTAAAAGTTGAGCGTTTTATTTAAAAAAGCCGACAAAAAAATTTTTTTCTGTTAATCTTTTTTATCTTAAGCATTTAGACCATTAGGGAGGGTTTATGAAATTGCTAATGACTTTCGCACTTATGCTTTCGTTTGCAGCTTACGCTCAAACAGGAACAACAACTACTACGACAACACAAACAGCTCCTGCAGCGACGACACCTGCTCAGGACACAATGGGAACACCAGCTGCTGGTGAAACTTCAATGGCGGGAGAAAAACCAGCTAAGATGAAGAAGACAAAAAAACACGTAAAGAAACATGTTTCGAAAGCGAAGAAAAAACACCACAAAAAGAAAAGACACTCATAATTGAGCAAAAAAAAAGGGCCGCAAAAGCGGCCCTCTTTTTTATCTACTAAAACGGAATATCGTCCGCAGTAAAATTTGTATCTGTTGAAATGTCATAGTCTTGATTCACCATGCTTGAATCGTAAGACGGTGCCCCTGCTCCTGGAGCTTGAGTTCTTTCAGCGCCTGCGTTTGCAGTTCCGCCGATAAACTGAACAGTCTTCGCTACAACTTCTGTCGTATAACGTTTTTGACCGCTTTTATCATCCCATGAACGAGTTTGAAGTGAGCCTTCGATGAAAGCTTGTCTTCCTTTCGTTAGGTATTGGTTACAAAGCTCAGCAAGTTTTCCCCAAACGACAACTCTGTGCCATTCAGTTCTTTCTTGTTTCTGACCTGCTTTGTCTGCCCATGATTCGCTTGTTGCGACTGTGAAGTTACAAACGGCCATTCCGCCTGGTGTGTACTTCAACTCTGGATCTTGTCCTAGTCTGCCTAGGATGATGACTTTGTTTACGCTCATCTCGAACTCCTAATAGTGTTGTGGATTACAGCAAGTACAACGTTTCAAACTTACTGTTACCTGATTAATTTTGTCTAATGTTGCAACTTTAAACTTAAAATCGGATGAGCAAAAGAGATATTTTCTGGCAGTGGCTTACACCAAGAATTTATTTAGGATTGCTTCGCTGCAGGCTGCGAATTTTGAGGAGTAACTGTCTGTTTCTGCGCCCAAAAATCCTTAACCAATTGACGGGCAACCTTCACGTCCTTTTTATACCAGGTCGCATCGAAACCGCAGTGAGGGCAAGGGACCTGCTTTTTGTAGTCCGAACGCACGGCCAGTTCAAAAACGGCCCAGACGACGAAGAAAACAAAAAAGCATTTCACGCCGGTGAAAGGAAAAAGGGCGCTTCCCAAAACAATAGAAGTAAGAAGAATTTGAAAGTAGTTTTTTTTGGTGAGTTTAGGTGAAATGGTGATCCCGCGCTCAGTTCGGCAGAGCGGGCAGAAGAACACGCGGTTTTTATTTTTTACTTTATAAACTCTGGTTTCTAACGGTTTCATTTTCACATTCCACTCCACGGTTCATTCTACTCTATTTTGTCGTTCCACTTGAGAAGGCAAAATTTACTTCAAAATAAGGCGAGCCAGGAACCCCGCGGTCCCTGGTGGTAAGAAGTTCAGTCTGGTGTGCTCTTAACACTTTGAGGGTGGTAGTGATGGGACTGCCGAGATACAACGAACGTTCCGCTAATCTAGACTCGACTCTCTAGAACTACTTTGATCAATTTCAAGTAACGTACCAAAACCGTAGGACCACCCTCCTGCTTCTGTAGGACCAGATTTCAATGAATTGTTTGACCACAATTTTTTCCTTCGGTAGCATTGAGACACCTCTATGTTTTTTTAGGAAAATTTTTCTAGTGATTAAAGGAAACCGCGGCCAATTATCGATCTTCATGGGAATCACTTTGATACTGGTGATGAGCATGCTTGCTTTCATCATCAACGTCGGTTTGTTTGTTAAAGCAAAGATCAATCTTCAAAATTCCGTCGATGCTGCTGCCTTTTCAGGCGCCGCTGTTCAGGCGAGACAACTGACAAATATCGCCTATGCCAATTGGGAGCTTCGAAATACCTATAAAGAATGGATGTTTAAATACTACATTTTAGGCCAGCTCGGGCAAATGCCTTACAACCTGAAAGAAACTTGTATCTCAGGAAAAAATGTTGTCGATTATCGTTTGCCGACACCGCCCATTTCAGGATTCGCACCATTCGATAAATACAACGTTCCTTCAATTTGTATTCACAACAATTCAAAGACCAATATCTGTCCGATGTTTGCTTTACCCGGGATCCCTCGCTTTCCCGCTGTTGCTGTTGCTGGTATTGCTGAAATTCACGAAGCGTTTGTTACAAAACTGGTAGAAGAAAAAGGTAAGGACTGTTCGAGAAGAAGTAAGGCGAATTTTCTAACGGCACTCACGTGGGCCTACGGATCTGGTATTGGCGATATGCCTGAAGCTCCTCTCGTCGTAACCAATCGTCCGGGAGCATGGCCTGAAGCTCTTGAGCTCGCCATGAGAATCCGCAATCTCGAAATGATTGTGAATCGTCCGGCCGTAGCTGATATTCAAAGAAAAACAATCAGTGATCTGCAGATGGGTGCTGGTAGAGAAATTGGTTTTAACGAAAGACCACTTAAAGCTTTCTGGTCTGCTTATAAAAATCTTGGTGGTGGTGTTTATAAAGATTGTATCTCAGGAGAAAAAGTCAGCGGTGTGGATTGCGGAAAAGTCACAGATGAACTTGCAGCAACCTTCAGCTTGACCGAACTTCCTCCACAATCCTTTGATGCTTTACAAAGAGGTGAATCAGTTTCTTCATTCTTGATTCCTCCTGGATCAACCTACCCTTCCGGTTCGGGCAAAGTCACTGACAAGCAATACCTCGATTTACAATTAATGCCTGTCAATCTTGCGACAATGTTTTCGACTTTTGTCGACACTGCCAACAACAACGTTTCTCTCGGTGGTGTTGTTTCGGAAGCGACTTGTGGTGTTTCAAAGACAGCTCTTCCTGTTCCTGGCTACATTCTTGGCTATAATAAAAATCCAAAAGTTCTTACTTATTATGCAGTCAAAGGCGAAGGAAAATTCATCGGACTTTTCTTTCCGATGTTAAACAGCGATGGAATCAAACTTACTGCGTACGCTGCTGCTAAACCCTTCGGCGGTCGAATTGGTCCAAAACTTTTTTCATTCAAAGATGAAGTTGAAGTCAAGGCCAGAGCAGACATCAACACAAGAAGCAGTTCTTATGTGAGCGGTCTGGACATCAGCGCGCTCGACAATGAATTTAAACCCGGAATGCCTATTCCTCCCGGAAGAGATTTCTGGATTAACAATATCAACACAACAGTCGGTGGAGTTCCGGGAACAGGGTCACCTGTTTTCTTTGGTATTCCCAACATGATTTACGACTTTGATGATGAAAGCGATCTTTTTACACAGAGAAGCAGTTCGGGGTCTACTGTTCAAGTTATCAACGCAAGTGGAAGTATGATTAACTTTGGTGGAAATCCTGCCAGCTCTTGCCCTTCGAGCGCTCTAGGCGGCCCGACGTTGGGCCTTTATCACTCTCCGCAGTTAAAAGCCTTGAAAAAAAGTTTACCTAATCCTACGCCTGGAACAACGATGAGCGGTGATGACGTTCTTCGATCAATCATCCGTGCAAGACGGGCGACGAAATACGATGCGATCAATTATCTCGTTCCTGATTTCAGAACTCTTCCTGAAAATAATAATGCTCTTCCAATGGTGCAAAAACTTCAGGATGTTTTAAACGTCGGCACGACCTATGCTCTCTTTGCTCCGCTTGTTGGTCCAAATTTGCTCTACAAAACGAACAACGCGGTCGGTACAGTTGTCGGCCAGTATATGGAAATGAACAAGGATGCTATCAATACCTTTTTGAAAGCACTGCTCAATGTCGGCAACAGCATTGCGGCAACTCCGGGACAGAGCGCTTCAAGCTTTATTGAAGCAGCTAAAACAATCCATATCAATTCCGGTCTTCCGGCTGGAACAAATGAAAATCCGGCGCTTCTGCCAGCGGTTCCTGAAACAGATCCTGGTTGCCACCTGGATATGGCCTCAAAGTTTAACCATTTCTTTAAAGCGTCCTATACTGGCTGCGGAATAGTTCCTCTGCAAAAAATGATGGTGGATTATATTGATGCGCACTCGCGCAACGAAGGCGGCGTTGATCGCGGGCTGTATTACATAGCCTATTATTATAACGAACCAACAAATCCAGCTCGCCTCTCACTTGATCCGGACAAGCTGATGACTGCCTATTACCCATCACCAAGACTTGGCGTTTCTGCGGACAATAAGGCCATGTCAGAGCATCCTTTGAAACTAAACCTTGGCTCGAATGACACGTACTCTTCAAAGAGGAACTTCTATTCAACGAAATTTTTCCAAATGGCGAAAATTATCGATAGTCCTCCAATGCAAACCAGTTCAACAGCTGGACGACGCGACTATCTTCAAGAACCTGCGCTACGCGAGGGCCTGACCAAGGCGCCGGATGATCTTGTTGGCGAAAATCCGGAAATTATCAACCACCTTAAATACGACGTTTCGACAGGGATTAATAATCAGTACTACCTCGATTTTTAACCTTGAAAAAAACCGACTTTTCCCTATATACTCTTCCCCAGCAGATCTCAAAGTTCTAGACTAAAGAGGGTATCAAAGTGGCGAAGAAAACAGCAAAAAAAGCTCCTGCAAAAAAAGCGGCTCCTGCTAAAAAAGCAGCTCCTGCTAAGAAAGCAACTCCTGCTAAGAAAGCGGCTCCTGCTAAAAAAGCAGCTCCTGCAAAAAAAGCAGCTCCTGCAAAAAAAGCAGCTCCTGCAAAAAAAGC
>DAIQAU010000109.1:5455-7086 GCA_036781565.1 Bacteriovorax sp.
CAGCTCCTGCAAAAAAAGCAGCTCCTGCAAAAAAAGCAGCTCCTGCAAAAAAAGCAGCTCCTGCAAAAAAAGCGGCTCCTGCAAAAAAAGCAACTCCTGCTAAAAAAGCAGCTCCTGCTAAAAAAGCGGCTCCTGCGAAAAAAGCAGCTCCTGCAAAAAAAGCGGCTCCTGCGAAAGCTCCAGCTAAAAAAGCAGCTCCAGCGAAAGCGGCTCCTGCTAAAAAAGAAACTTCAAAAAAATCAGGCGTTCTTTCAAGAGAAGAGGCCATTAAAAAATATAAGAGCGAGCACGTTGCAGCTCCTGTAAAAGCAAAAACAAAAGTTCCTGCTCTTGTTAATGAAGACGAAGATGAAGATTTCGATCTTGAAGTAGATCTACTTGAAGACGATGAAGATGCTGAAACAGTTGACGAAGCTATGGGCGACGAAGACTTCGAAGACGAGGAAGGTGACGAAGGTCGCGATCCCAGATTCGGCGCTGAAGAATTTGATCCTGAAGATGATGATGAACTTAAAACAGAAGGTTCTTACTCTTATGGATGGGGTTATAACGATGCTTTCGACAAGCCTGAAGATGTCGATTTAGAAAGCAACCCGGATGACGAAGACGAGCAATATGCTATGGGCGGCAGCAAGACCGGCGGAGATGATGACGGTTACGATGACGACGACGATTACTAAATTAAAAAACAAATAAACCGGAAGGGCTTCAGCAATGAAGCCCTTTTTTTATTAGAGTATTTATGAAACATCAACTTGATTTATATTATTTTGATTCATGCCCTTACTGTAAGCGCGTTCTAAAAGTTATTGATGAATTGAATATTAAAGTAACTTACAAAGATATTTATGAAGATCTAAATACCATGCAGAAGCTAATTGCCATCACCGGCAGAAAAACCGTTCCATGTCTTTTCATTGATGGAGATCCGATGCACGAATCGGCCGATATCATAGATTGGCTGAGAGCTAATGAAAGCAAGCTGGAAAAGACTGTTTAATTTTTTGAGAGAGAGTATCCATGGAAATTCGCGATCCCGTTCACGGCTCTATCCACATTCTGGATGAAGAAATACCAATTATTAGAGATGATTTTTTTCAACGTCTGAGAAATATCAAACAACTGGGATTTTCTGAATATGTTTTTCCAGGTGCCACTCATACACGTTTTATTCACTCGATTGGCGTAATGAATATTGCTTCTCAAGCCTTTGATCGTCTGTTTAAAGCTCGTCTTGGTGACAAAAATTTCAGACGATTAAAAGAAACGTTCAAGCTTGCCTGTCTCCTACATGATGTCGGCCACGCTCCGCTTTCCCATTCGACTGAAACGGTAATGCCTCAACTTTCTGAACTGAATATTCCCAAAGATTTTCTTTCAAAAAAGGATCTTTCGCGAGATCGCCAGGCGACTCACGAAGATTACACAATTAAAGCGATTGTTGATTCAAAGTTTGCTGAATCTTTTAATCTCGTTGAAAAATCGTTTGGAGTTCAAAAAAAATACATTGCCGATTTAATTACCGGACA
Organism: Bacteriovorax sp.; assembly: GCA_036781565.1. GTDB lineage: Bacteria > Bdellovibrionota > Bacteriovoracia > Bacteriovoracales > Bacteriovoracaceae > Bacteriovorax. The sequence goes on from DAIQAU010000109.1 coordinate 6,985, forward strand.
CACTTCTGATCCTTCATACTTCACAATCGAAGGTGTGAATTACTTTCCGATTCTTCATCAATTGGTTTCTTCGGAGCTGGACTGCGACCGCATGGACTATCT
>DAIQAU010000110.1:0-6960 GCA_036781565.1 Bacteriovorax sp.
CTGATCTACTCTCTAGATGAGGAAAAAGAGGAAGGTCTGACACTGAGGTCTGCCCCTGCACCACTTGTTGGAAACAACAAATAACAAAATATCAGGATAAAGTGGTGCAGGAATAAAATCTCAGTGAAAAGCTAAGAAGGCCCCAACAATGGAAGACATCTGTTGGGGCCTTATCAAGTTAATCCCCCATCATTATCAAAAAGTATTCCAATCAACTTCTTTAAAGATTTAGCTCGGCAAATTTTGCCTTTTTAGCTGGCCTCTAAAATTTAGTGTTCACTGTTCCGACAAAGGAACAATGAAAACACTACTTTTATTTTTCCTCGTCTTCACTTCCGCTCATTCTTTTGCCATGGGATCGAAGCGTCCCAGCAATTCGAGAGGAAGCTCTACTCCTTCACAAAATCCGTTGCCGACAATCCCTGCCCCAACACTTGATTTTGGCCAGGACTTAAATTCTGATGAATATCTAAACTCTTCAAGCATCGTTGGACCTTCTGTCGACGCTTTTAAAAAATTGAGCGAGCTTACAAAAATCAGATCCATTGTTAATGATGATGCTGCTGATAAATGTTTTGATGACAATGAACCACATGATCAGTTTGCAGATCAGATCAGTTATTTTTCACAAAAAATGATTAAAGATGTTCCGGCAATGGTCGGCGCCATCGGCTCTTATTATGGAACGAGTGAAAGTGACTCAGCTTATTTTCCCACTTCACTCATTCGCCACCCGCTTTGTATGGTTAATTCCTCAACTCTTTCTCAGACAATTAAAAATGTTCCCTCTCAAGCAACGATTGCAAAATTAAATGAATTTGCAACAGCTGTGAACACTCTTCGCACCGATGTGATCAATGGAAATCAGACAGCTAAAGCAGAACTGCTTTCAATGTGGTCGAGATTTTTTTCTTGTCTGGCCTATTCTGAATCACTCGGAACAGCTGATAGTTCCACTTCTCAAAATGTGGCCCGCAAATACTCTCCGGCAAATTATCGCAAGCCGGCCGGTGTAGAATTTTATGAAGACCCGTCTCAACCGGCGGAATCAAAATTAAATATTGGGGCCTTTCAATTTACTCCAAGTAAAACTGGAAACATTTCTCCTTGCCTGAAGGCCTGGAATAAGCTTCACGCAGGAAAACCCACATGTCAGTTGCCGGTTAATGGAACACAAGGTGAGTTGATAAAAGTGTTGGGAAGTTCTTACCAGAGCTTCAATGTTTTCTGTGGCGTTCATAAATTGGTTCAGACATTTGCCATTCAGGTCAATACTTCAAAATCGACTTCGACGTTTCCGACAAATTCAGTGAATGGAAAATTAAAATCGCAGGAAGCTCGTTGTGTGACTCCGTATTTTCAGGCCGGAAAAGCATACAATCACTTTGGACCTTTTCAAAATTCAACGGGAAGCAATCTGGAAGAACTTATGAGCTGCACCCTTCGCAGCCAGAATTAGTATGTAGTTCATCATGATATTTTTCCAGGATGCGCTTGATCTGCGCTTTGAACTTGATATCGTGGTAATCCATGACGTGAGCTCTGATTTTTTGTCCTTCCAGCTCAGCCTCTCTTGCGATGACTTCATCAATCATCACTTTTAAAGATTCCTTTGAAAAAGACGCAAAGAATGTTCCCGTTCCATCCACCCATTTTTTAATTTCATTGGCGACAATAACCGGCCTTCCGACCGCCATAGTGGCAAGGACGAGATTTGGGAATTCAGTTGTATTAAAGCTTATGAGCGCTTTAGATGAGGCAAGAACCGGAGCGTGTTCGCCACTGCAGCGGTTGCCGAAAAATTTATTCTGAGGCAGTTTTTGTTTCAGTTCAGACAAGTGTTTATCGTTTCCGATAAATTGAAATTCCTGATTCCACTCTTTCATCCAGTCTGCTATTTGACTTGCTTGTTCTTCTGTCAGACCGTTGCTTTCAATGAGAAAAAAGTGATGTGGAAACATGGTCTTTGGAAACAAAGTATAATCCGAAACCCGAAATGGCGGCGGAGTCACATCGAGATTTGGAAGTTCATGTTTTAGTTTTTCTTTTATGTCTTCACGGGAAACAACAACCAGATCTGCTTTCTTAAGACTTTTAATTGCCCACGATTCAACAAAACTTCTGAAAATTCTTTGTATCAGAGTTGTGTTGATTCTGTTTTCATACCCAAGCTCATAAAGAAAGGTAATCTGCTTTGTGCGATCACATTTCTTGATTCCTTGAGAAAATCCTTTAGAGATATTGATGATGAGATCGTATTCGCAGGAAACAAAAAGATTCTTGGCAATACTTGGTATCTGATAAGAATGCTGATAAAACTCACGCTCATTTCTCACTGACTTTGAAAGAAAGGTCGAAGTAATGACTCTTTGTTCGATATGTCCCAGGATAGCGCCCTGCTTGTGGGCAAAACAATAAAGCCTGGCATTCGGAAAAAGTTCACAGATAAGCTCGATGATTTCTGTGTAATGATTTCTTTCTAATAAGTAATCGCAGGTAATAGCAACTTTCATAAATTTATTTTTTAAAGGTTATTTTGAAAATATTCGGCCGTCAGTCTGATCCCCTCTTCAAATCCCATCAGAGGTTTGTAATCAGAAATCGACTGAAGTTTTGAAATATCAGGTCGTCTTCTCTTTGGATCATCCTTCGGCAATGGAAGATGAACAATTTTTGAAGAACTTCCCAAAATTTTTATAATCAGCTGGGCCGTTTCAAGGACAGTTTTTTCGTCAGGGTTACCGCAGTTAAACGGTGTCGGATCACTGCTCATCATGACTGTGTGAATAGCATTTACGAGGTCTGTAGAAAAACAGTATGAGCGCGTTTGCGAACCATCGCCATAAACTGTCAGGTCTTCACCTTTCAGTGCTTGCGTAATGAAATTTGGAATCACCCGGCCGTCATTGGGACGCATACGCGGTCCGTACGTATTGAAGATTCTCACGATACGTGTATCGACGTTATATTTGTGGTGAAAACTCATCGTTAAAGCTTCGGCAAAACGCTTGCTTTCGTCATAACAAGAACGCGGACCGATGCAGTTCACATGACCAACGTAATCTTCTTTTTGAGGATGGATTTCCGGATCGCCGTAAACTTCACTTGTAGAAGCTTCCAGGAAACGGGCGTTCTTTTCTTTGGCCAGTTCAAGCAGCTTTAATGTTCCTTCTGAATTTACGCGCATGATTTCCAATGGAATAATTGAGAAATCAATTGGCGAGGCCGGGCTCGCTAGTGAGAAAATATAATCAATCTTCAGATCTTTGAAGTTCGGCAACTTTTCATAAATATTGTGTTGATGAAATTCGAAATTTTTATAAGTTGAAAGAAGATCAATGTTTGAACGTGATCCCGTAATGAAATTGTCGATACCGATAACTCTTGCTCCGAGATTGAGATAAAACTCGCAAAGTGTTGAGGGAACAAAACCGGCTGCACCCGCGACAACGATTGTCTTTCCTTCCATTGATTCCGGTAACACGACCTTGTTCATGACTTATCTCCTGAGAATTTTTTAAATCTAATAATGTTTCAACTGTATGACCGCCGAGCCCAGAGTCAGTAATCCTGCTCCTGCTAATTGAACCGGGGTCAATTTCTGCCCTAAGAAAATCCAGTTGATCGTGACGGCTGAAAGTGGAAAAAACATTTCCGCAATCGCACACACGTGAGCAGAAATCATCTTGAGTCCTTTGTAGTAAAAATACATTCCAAGGAGCCCTGATAATATTACCATTAAAAGAATCTTTCCCCAAATTATAGGCTGCCAGTCAAACAGCACAATGGCGCGGTTGGCATAGATATAAAAGATGAGGAAAACAAATCCAAAAATAAATCTTCCGCCCATGATCTGGATTTCATTGTATCCATCGGCGGTCAGCTTCTTGCCAAAGACTGTAGACGCTCCCCAACTGACGACGGCCACCATTGTTAAAAGGTATCCCATCATGGCGCCCTGAGAGAGAAATTTCAGATTAAATTCAAAATGACTCGGGTCGGGCATAATGTCGGGCGAAGAAATAAGCAGTCCACCGACCACCGCAATGGCCGCCCAGATAAGAAATTCTTTTTTGATTTTTTCCTTCAAAAAAACAGCTGCCAGACTGAAAGAAATAACCGGCTGAAGTTTTTGCAGAAGAATAACAAGTGAAGGATTGATTAAAGTAAAGGCCTTGGTAAACGCCAGTGTTCCTATGGCCGAGCCAAACACACCGATAAACATGAAGTAGAAAAAAGATGAAATCCGGGTCTGCCAGATAGGCCCGCGGTTTTTCCAGAGAAGAGGAATAAAAATCACTGAAAGAAAGAGATGCTCCGTAAAAACGATTCGTTCAGCACTGATGCCGCCGAACAAAAGAGGATAGCGAATCAGCGTATCCACTGCCCACAATAGTCCCGCGAGAATAACGAGGAGAATTCCGATCACATTTGCCCTTTTCTTCTATGGCCAATTTTACTAATATTCTGAGGTAATCTTAGAATTTTAAATTTAGATCAACGGACGCATTCATGCAATTAAATCTTCATCAAACACATCACGAAATCGGCGATTTTGAAGGTCTGTTTAAATACATCACATCTACTTTTTCAAACACTGCTCAGAGCGGTCTTCACTTGTTTCCAGAGCTGTTTTTGACTGGCTATCCGTTGCAGGACCTCGTTCTTCAAAAAAGCTTTATTGACGATTATCAGTCGTTTCTGGCCGATCTGGGCCGCTGGGCAGTCAATCAGTTCAAATCCAATGGCCCCGTAGCGCTTTTAATGGGCGGGCTTTCCTACTCTTTTGATTCATTGGGCCTTCCCTTGCAGATAGAAAACGTGATGTATGAAATGCGTCCAGGCCAGAAGCTTCGCGTGCTTTATACAAAACAACTTTTGCCTAATTACGATCTTTATGAAGAAAAAAAATATTTCACGCCGGGACATGATCCCGCTGTTTATCAGTTTGACGGCAAAACGATCGGCCTCCTCATCTGCGAAGACATGTGGTTTTCTCATTTACATGAAATCGATCCTGTTGAGCAGTTAAAAGAGCACCTTGATTCGCAAAAACTCAAATGTGATCTCGTTGTCAATTTATCGGCCAGCCCCTATCACCTGGGGAAACAGGACCAACGTACGCAAAGAGCGATGGAAATTGCCAATTTTTTAGAATCGCCTTTCGCCTACGTCAACCGCGTCGCCGGTGAGGATGAAATTCTCTTTGATGGTCAGAGTTTCGTTGTCGATGGAAACAAAATCGTGGCCCAGGCAAAACGCTTCAAGCAAGAAGTGGTGTCATTGCCTCTCCCTGCTTATTCGCAGGGAAAATCATCTCACTTAAAAACGGATACAAATAGCTGGGGAACCCTTTTTTCTTCCAGACTATCAAGCGACACCAGAAGATTGATGCCTCTTAAAGATCATGAATGTGAAGAACTGCTTGAAGGTCTCATGTTGGGAATCAGTGATTACGCTCTCAAAAATAAGATGGCCCGTTTCACCATTGCTCTTTCTGGAGGGATGGATTCCTCACTGGTCCTCGCCATTTTAAAAATTTTAAAAGACAGAAAAACAATTCCTCATATGGAAATTGAAGCCGTGTTTATGCCAGGCTTTTTTTCCAGCTCGCTTTCCTATGATCTGTCCTACGACCTTTGCCGCAATATCAACGTAAAACTGTCCACTATGCCCATCAAGTTCGTTCACTCAACGATCAGAAGTGCCTACAAAGATAGTTTTTCTTCCGAGATGAAAGGACTTGCCGATGAAAATATTCAAAGCCGCCTTCGCGGAGCTTTGATTTATGCGCGTTCAAATGAAATTGGCTCGATGGTATTGAATACTTCCAATAAATCAGAAATTGCCGTCGGCTACTCGACTCTTTATGGCGACAGCGTGGGTGCTCTTTCGGTTTTAGGAGATTTGTACAAAAGTGAAGTCTTCGACCTGGCCCGCTTTATCAATGCTCACTACAACAACATCATTCCTGCTGAAATCATCGACCGCCCCCCTTCGGCAGAATTGAGGGAAAATCAGGAAGATTCTCAATCGCTTCCTCCTTATGATCGACTCGATCCGATTCTCGAAGCGTTTCTTTCTTATCGTTATGGACCTCAAGATCTGATCAAGAAGGGCCACAACCAGCAGGAGGTCATGAAAGTTTTTGGCCTTCTGACAAAATCAGAGTACAAACGAAGACAGTTTTGTCCTATAATAAAAGTGAAGGCCAAAAGTTTTGGTTTTGGTTACCGTGTTCCGATAAGTAAAAAAACGCTCTAACTTTTCATAAGGAGAAACTCGTGGACAAAAAACAATTGCTTAAATCATTTCAGGATCTGAAACAAGAAATTGAAAAACTCAAAAAAAAGCATGTGGTAAAAGGACTTGTGGATAAATTCCAGTCTGAAAGAAAATCGCTTGAAAAGAAAATTGAGAAGACTGTTTCGGAAGAAGTGAAGAAAGCAAAGAAGTTCATGACTGATCAGAAAAAAGAATTGGATAAAATCCAGAAGAAAGTTGAAGTTGTTCTAAAGAAGAAAAAAGCTGTGAAGAAAAAAACCGCTACAAAAACAACAAAAAAAGCTCCGACAAAAAAGAAAACATCGAAGAAAACAACATAAAAAAAGCTCCCCTCGGGGAGCTTTTTTTTTATGTGACTGAGACTTCTTCAGCGTACGGTTTCCAGTTCCCCTGCCAGACATTAATCGTTCCGGTGAGCAGCAGATTTTTTTCCTTATCAACTTTCACTTTCACGTATGTAAAACGATTGTGCCCTTCCATCAGCCCGGCATCCAGTTGTGGAATATGGTTCCACGTTCCTGTATTAAAGTAATATTTGTTTTCCGGAAAGCGCTCCCATTCCTGAACATGCGTGTGCCCCATGACCACCGTATGAATTTCGGGACGTCTACGAAGAATCCCCTTCGCTTTTCTTCCGTACAGAGGATAAATAGTAATTTGTTTTAAAACAGCAAG
>DAIQAU010000111.1:0-6832 GCA_036781565.1 Bacteriovorax sp.
GCCACTGGTGATGCGGAAGTGAACCTTGGCCCTGGTTGTAAAATCAGAGCAACCCACAAAAGCGCTACCGGTGAATTGTTTAATGAAATGGGCGATAATGAAGATTACCAGGTCTTAGTCGCGATGAAATCGGCCAGTGGCAACCTGAAAATCAAAAAACTGACAAAATAAAAGCTTTGTCTAAAGGAAAAGTACTGCCAAAGATCAGTACTATTGATTAAACTATTTAAATGAAATCACTTTTAGGCGAAGATTCTTTTGAAAAATTATTAAAATTGATTGCTCTGGGCAATTTTGCTTTCGGATTGGCAATTCTTTTGTTCCCCCAAGAAACTCTCGAATTACTGACCGTTGCCCCAACGCAGGGATCGGTCTTCATTCAGGTCCTCGGTCTCCTTTCGATTTCTTTTGGAGTAGGTTACCTGATTGCCTCGTTGGAACCGGCCCGTCATTACGGAATTCTCGTGGTGGGTTCATTGTTTCGATTTTTCTTTTTTCTTCTCCTTGTTAAAGAACTGGTTGCAGGTCAGATCGGCCTGTCAGGGTTTTTCTTTTTCAGTGCCTATCTCTGGATAGGACTCATTATTTTTAGTTATATTTTAGTGGACGCTTACGAGGTCAACACCCGCGAAGAAAGTGCTCCCAAAAAGTTTCACGACCTTATTAAGTATGTCCGCACGAATCAAGGGCAGACACTGCTTGAACTTTCTGAAGATAAAAATGTTCTTCTGATTTTTATCCGTCATTTCGGCTGTACGTTTTGCCGTGAGACTGTTTCAGAAATCGCTAAATTAGATACATCGATCAAGGGAAAAAACCTCACTCCGGTTTTTATCCATATGAGCGATCCATCGCATGCCGATGAATTTTTTGCCCGCTACTACGATCATCCGGTTCTTCATATTTCAGATCCGTCCCGCGTTCTTTATAGAAGCCTGGGCCTTACCCGGGGCAATCTTGTTCAATTGTTTGGACCAAAAGTTGTTGTCCGTGGATTTTGGGCCGGTTTTTTTAAAGGTCACGGCTTAGGCCCTTTTGAAGGTGACTTTTTACAATTGGGTGGCTATTTTGTGCTCTCGAAGGGTCAGGTGGTTTTTGAACACAAGACTCGTGGGGCGGCAGACTTTTTTAAACTTGATCTTCTCCCACAAAAATAAAACTTTCGTGTTACAATTTTTCTTGTAGATCACGTCCGGTAATCACCGGGCGATTGTCCAATTCATAAATTCCTAAACGAAAAGGAGTATTCCATGTGCGGCTTCGTCGTTATTGCGGGTGATTTCGATTCTTCAAGAACTGAAGATTTCAGAGCAGATTTTCACAAATTGTCGCACAGAGGACCGGATGATCATCAGCTGGTGCATTTTCCTCAAGGTCTGATCGGATTTCACCGCCTGGCCATTATGGATTTATCAGATCACGGTCGCCAACCATTTACCTCCGCTAAGAAAAACATGCTCGTCTGCAACGGCGAAATTTATAATTATCCCGCTTTGAAGAATGAATGTGTCCATCACCATTTCATTTCTCATTCAGACTGCGAGGTCCTGCTTCCTCTTTATGAAATGAGGGGAATGAAAGGACTGGTCGATGCTCTCGATGCAGAGTTCGCTCTGGTCATCTGGGACGCCGACAAAAAACAGCTTCTCGCTGCCAGAGATCCAATGGGAATCCGTCCGCTTTTTTACGGCAAAACTAAATCCGGAAAAATGGGATTTGCTTCTGAAGTTAAGGCCCTGCTGGATTTTTGCGAAGAAATCAAACCGTTTCCACCCGGGCATTACTTTGATGGAAACGATTTTCATTCGTACCTCGATCTGGGCGAAGTAAAAGAATTTCATCGCCTGAGCGACGCCGATATTTTAAAGGGAATTAACACGAGATTAGTGGCAGGAGTTGAAAAAAGACTTCAGTCCGACGCAGAAGTCGGCTTTCTTCTTTCAGGAGGCCTCGATTCAAGCCTTGTCTGCGCGATTGCGCAGCGACTCTCTCCTGGTAAACCTATCCGAACATTTTCAATCGGTATGACAGACGATGCGATTGATTCAAAATACGCAAAAGATGTGGCCGACTTCATTGGGGCCAACCACACGAACGTCACCATGACGACTGATCAGGTTCTGGGGGCGCTCAGAGATGTTATCTGGCATCTTGAAACCTGGGACATTACAACGATCAGAGCAAGTGTCGGAATGTATCTCGTCTGCAAACACATTCATGAGAAAACCAACATCAAAGTTCTTCTCACCGGTGAAGTGAGTGATGAATTGTTTGGCTACAAATATACGGACTTTGCTCCAAACGCAGCTGAGTTCCAGAAAGAAGCTCAAAAAAGAGTGCGCGAATTATACCTCTACGATGTCCTTCGTGCAGACCGCTCGATTTCGGCCCATTCACTTGAAGCGCGTGTTCCTTTTTCAGACAAAGACTTCGTCTCTTTCGTTATGGCGATTCCGGCCGAAAAGAAAATGAATACGACCAGCATTGGAAAATTTCTTCTTCGCGAAGCTTTTAAAAACGACAAACTTCTTCCTGATCATATTCTTTGGAGAGAAAAAGCGGCCTTCTCCGATGCCGTCGGACACAGCATGGTCGATGAACTTAAGGCCTTTGCTGAGTCCAGGTACACTGATGCTGATGTTGAAAATGCGGGCAGGAAATATCCCTATAAAACACCTTTTACTAAAGAGTCTTTGTTGTATCGTGAGATCTTCGAAGAATTTTATCCAGGAAAAGCAGAACTTATTCCAGATTACTGGATGCCGAACTCCAACTGGGAAAATTGTAAAGTGACTGATCCGAGCGCTCGGGTACTTCCAAACTACGGACTCAGTGGAAAATAAAACATCTTTTTACTCACTCGTTTTTCAAAATGAACACTTTGTCGTGGTCGACAAGGCCGCCATGGTTTTATCCGTTCCGGGCCGTATGGGAGAAGAGGACGACCGTCCTGTCCTGGGAAGAATTCTGGAAAAAGACCTGGGAATGACTCTTTATCCGGTTCACCGCCTGGATTTTGAAGTACAGGGGCTCATCATGTACGCCAAAACTCCCGCCGCTCACAGGGCGGGGAACGGGTGGTTTGAAAATAAAATTGTCTCTAAAAAATACAGCGCTCTTACACTGGCCCCGACGGCAGATCATCCTCAGGAATTTCAAACCGGAGTTGCTCTTGAGTGGAAATGTCGATTGCTCAGAGGAAAAAAACGCGCTTACGAATCCCCTCACGGCAAAGATAGCCTCACTTATGCCAACCTTGTTTCTAAAAATCACCTGGGGTATTTTCATTGGGAACTTTCACCTGTGACGGGGAGATCTCATCAGCTTCGCTATGAACTTTTCCGTCACGGAATGCCGATTGTAGGAGACGCTCTCTACGGTAGTACAGTGAAGTTCGATCAGGATGGAATTGCTCTCCGGTCTTTTGAAATCGATTTTTCCCGGGCAAAAAATCGAGAAGAGTTTTCTCTCCCTGAAAAAATTGTCTCCAAAACTTTGTAAAAAAATTAATAATTTTTGCGTTTCTAATTTGCCATCGTGTTTACGATGTCTTTATACTAAATTTACAAGCATACTTTTTTTACTATGAGGGTGAAAAATGACGAACATAAAGCTTTCGTTTCTTGTTGTCTCTGCACTGTTGTCTTTAAATTCATGGGCCAATATTTCTCCGTCTTCAAAGATTGAAGCTACTGAGAACCCACAGATAATTAATCTGAACATGCAGTTTAAATCTCACAACAAAGTTTTAAAATCTGACCTGACAATGCCTTTTTACCAGACAGCTGAGCTGGAAAGAAAAATCAACAATAAGAACGTTCTCATTGAAGTGAACCCTCGCCATGGCAAGAATGCCGGTGAAGTCGCCATTGAAATGCGCTTTTATAAGGCCGCAGGACAAAAAGCATTCGCTAAAAAAGAAGTGATTGCGAAGCTGGGCGAAGAAGCAAAAATCTCTGTCAAAGGAATTTCTGTGAAAGTCACACCGGTTCTGTAAGACAGAATTCTATTTGAATAATTTCTGAATGTGTTCGAATAACGGAATCAGCTCCAGCGAAATGAGCGCAATGACCGTCAATTCCAGCAAATGGCTCTTTCTGTGATTGATATGATCCAGAAGGAGCTTGCAGATCTCCGCCAGGTTCTCCAGTTTATTATCAATACTTCCCTGCCAGTCTGAAAAACGAAATTTCTTCGAGGCCATTCTAAAAACAGTCGAGTGATACAAATCACCAATCACTTTAAGAGAGTTTTCCACCGATTCAACAATTTCTGCAATCTCGATATAGCGTTGACCTGCTTCCAGAGCGAGATCAGTATAACGGGTCGAGAAAATGCTCATATCTTTAAGTTCAATGGCCGAATAAATTTCGCGCAGTTTTTTATCCAGAAGATCGTCATAATAACGCATTTCCAGAAGCTGGTTGAGAGCAAACTCAATGACGTCCGGAATATCCAGCGATCCGCTAGGCTCGATAATAAAAGCAGAGTTCCAGTCGATGACGGCGAGATCGTTTTTATAATACTGCAGTTTCGTTTCATAAACGCGGTCGTAAATCGGTGCGGCCAGAGTGCCTTTATCTTCTGTCAGAATGAGTGATGCAATATCTTCTTCGATGAGAATTTTTGAAGCATCATCATAATCGCGGGCCAATTTTTCAATGAAGTAGAGAATATAATCCTCATTCACTTCAGTTTCTTTGATCTCTTTATGTTTTCCAATCGCGGCCATGAGCTGATTGGAGAGTTCCATCGCTTTGTTACGGGCGTAGTCTTCAAACTGTTCATAGTCCTGAATCATCGAGCCCAGAACTCTTAAATCATCAAACGTCGTTCCCTCGGGAATACTGTAATCAAACGTAAGCGAGAGCGAACCGAAGTCCCAGACCTTAGCGCTCATTTCAAAAACAAATTCCCGGCCTTGATCAAGGTAAGTGTATTGCCCGAGTGTAATGGCCAGAGGATCATTTGAAACGATAACGGCCTGTCGGTTCATTTTCTTTAAACGGAATTTAGATCTGGTCGTCGGGGTCTCGGCCAGAATTTTCTCTGCCTTTTCTAAATCAATTTCTTCGCCTACGTCATAAGCTCTGTAGACTAAAATACGGCCTTTGGTGATGGTGTTTGCTGTTTCGCTCATAAATCTATTCTAACATATTTAAATAACGCGAAAAGAAGTGGGTCAATTATGACTTTATCGTGACAAATAAGTGCACTCCAAGGCTTAAAATAGCTTGAAACTGATGCTATAGTTGCCCTTGTCTATCAGGCAAATTAACCGACCAAAAAAGTGAACAATAAATGATCAACGATCGCATTGAAAAAATTAAGCAGGACTTCGCCCGTTTCAGCGAATGGGAAGGGCGCTATAAACATCTTATCGAACTGGGCAAGCAAATGCCTGCGATGAATGAAGAGTACAGAACTGAGGCCAACAAAGTTAAGGGATGTCAGTCACAGGTATGGCTTGGAGCTCGACTTGACGGCGACAAAATTATCTTTGAGGCCGATAGCGATGCTTCCATCGTTAAAGGCATCGTAGCGCTTCTCGTTTTTGTGTATTCGGGATCCACGCCAGATGAAATTCTCGTTACCAAGCCAACCTTTCTTGAAGACATTGGTCTGCGCGAACACCTTTCTATGAGCCGTGCGAACGGATTAACTTCAATGATGAAGCAGATTTCTTTTTACGCCATGGCCTTTAAAGCAAAACTTCAAATGAACAAATAGGAAAAAATCATATGTTAAATTTATCAAGACCCAGAAGAAACAGAAAAAGCCAGGCGATCAGAAATCTGATCAGAGAAACTCAACTGACTCCACATGATCTCATTGCTCCGTTGTTTGTGATTGAAGGATCAAATATCAAAGATCCGATCCATTCTATGCCGGGCATTCATCGCCTTTCGATCGATCTTCTGGTGAAAGAATGCAAAGAACTTTATGACCTTGGTGTTCCTTGTGTGTCTTTGTTTCCTGCGATTGAAGAGAAACTGAAAACGCCAGAAGCAAAAGAAGCTTATAACCCGAACGGGCTTTATCAGCGGGCCATTAAAGAAGTGAAGAATGCTGTTCCTGAACTTCTTATCATGACAGATGTTGCTCTCGATCCGTATTCAAGTGATGGTCACGACGGTCTTGTGGATCCGAAGACTGGTGAAATTAAAAATGATGAAACTCTTGAAGTGCTTGCACGCATGTCAATTGTTCAGGCGAAATCTGGGTCAGATATTTTAGGCCCGTCCGATATGATGGATGGGAGAGTTGGTTATATCCGCGATGCTCTCGATGAAGAAAATCTTATCAATACGGCCATCATGTCTTATGCAGCTAAATACGCTTCAGCTTTTTACGGACCTTTTAGAGACGCTTTGAATTCTGCTCCTAAAAAAGGCGACAAGAAAACTTATCAGATGGATTATGCAAACGTGAGAGAAGCTCTTCGCGAAGCTTACCTTGACGAGAGTGAAGGCGCAGACATTTTAATGGTGAAGCCGGGGCTTCCATATCTGGATGTCATTAAAACAATTCGTGAAAACACAACTCTTCCTATGGCCGCTTATAACGTAAGTGGAGAGTATGCCATGGTGAAGGCCGCTGCTGAACGCGGTTGGGTTGATGGCGAAAAAATTATGATTGAAATGCTCTGGAGCTTTAAACGCGCCGGTGCTGATATGATTCTGACTTATTTTGCCAAAGAAGCAGCGACGTATTTAAATCACTAAAGTCCAGGGACGTGGTTGATTCTCATGACCTTCTCATATGTATTGATAGAATCATTTGAGAGGTGTCGTGATTCAGAACAACCGCGATCCTGATTAAAAATAAAATC
>DAIQAU010000112.1:0-6823 GCA_036781565.1 Bacteriovorax sp.
ACGCTCATTTTGTGATTGTCTGCTTTCACCAGGCGAAGATTTTCTTTTGGAAGTCCGAGCATCACCCAGCCTTTGGCCAGACTGTGATGAGCATCGCTCGACATATAACCTGTGACTTTAGAAAAATCGTGCCCTTTAATTTTTTCTTTTCTCGCCAGCATAATCGCATTCATATTGGCCTGCGATCCGCCAGTGGTTAAATAACCGAGAGCTTTGTCGTTGTAGCCCATCAAATGAATAAACCATTTCACGACTTCTTGCTCGAGAGCGACCATTCCCGGTGCCATCATGTAATGGCCGGTAAATGGATTCAGTGTTTGAGCAATCATCTGTGCCGTATTGGAAATCGTATTTCCGCTGGCAGCAACGTAAGCTGCAAAACCAGGGTGTCCCGGCAGCTGAGAAAGCGGCGCCATTTCATCAAAGATAAAATTCAACAGCCCCTGATAAGATTCAGGTCTTTCCGGAAAGTTTTTCGTCATCTGGTATGGAAGAGAAAAATCTTTCTTCAAACTATTTGTCGAAGGATCGTGGGCCAGCCCCATCGGGTGCATCACCGGGAACTTCTGCATGTATTCCAGAATTTCATTCTGTGTTTGAGTGAAAAGAGTTTTCATTTCGTCTTCATTCATTTCCAGAGGCTGGTCTACATTCTTCCACCAGTCTGCTTTTTCGCTCATCTGATCAAGAACGTTTTGTCTTCTCGGGTGAATGTATTCATTTGTTTCAAGAAGTCGTTTCGCGCCGTTATCAAGCGAGCCGTCGAGCGTTCTCGCCATTCTGAATCCGCTGTGCTGATAGAAGTGCGGACGAAAATGAAAGCGAGCCCACTGGCTTGCCTCATTCCCGCAAGAAATGAAGGATCCTCCCAGAATCATCTGGTGTTTTCCATCATAACAAGGAGTCGAGAAATCATCGTAGAGATAATGAACGTTAAAATTTTCCAGTGGATTAAACTGATCTTCCATCCAGTGCCAGACGTTTCCAGTCAGATCGTCTGTCACATTTTCAGCGCTTGAAAATTTAAAGTTGAAGTTCGGTGAAAATTCATTGAACTTCTTATACTCGCTATAATGTTTTGCTTGAAGAACAGAATCCGCTTCTCTCTTTTGAAGCGAAACATATTCTGCTTCTGTCATAAGCCGATAATACAATTTAGTTTTATTATTTTTTTTGTCGAGTTCATTTTTCCAGTTGGTATAGGCAACGGCTTCGTGAAAATTCACTTCTGCAGGCCAGTTCCACGGCATCGGAATAATTTCGAAAATTGTTCTCAGTTCATAATCGTGCGCGCCTTCAGGCCCCGAAGCCGCCCAGAAAGTCGGACGTTTGGTGTTGCGGAATTTTCTCCACGCTCTTCCCTCTTCTCTCCAGTAACGATCATCAATATAAGCACCGCTGGCAACGAAATCGAAAAATTCGCGATTGGAAATCTGATATCTGCTGTATTCAAAATCTTTTGTGACTACAGTTCTCGTTCCGTATTCATTATCCCAGCCGAACGATGGAAAATCAGAAGGCTTTCCAAGCTTCACAGTCGTCCCTTCTTTCTTCATCCAGGTATTTTCTTTGGGAGTATTGTCATCTCTTGAAGGCGATAAAGGCGCCCAGTATTTTGGCGTCTCTACGTATTCAACCGGCAATTCGCGAATGAGTACACTTGAAGTTTCAAAGTGAATTTTCTCATGCTCGAGCCCCATCCAAAGAGACCACCAGGGTGAGCCCTGAAGAAATGATCTTTGAGGTTTATCGAAATCGGGATGAGTTTTAATCAGCTCGACAACCATGTTGTAAACCGTCTGACGATAATCGCGGACTGTCGCAACCGACGGCCACTCCATCTCATTTTTTCCCATATCATCCCAGGACATTTCATCAACGCCTGTTTCAAGAATCTTTTCGAGATACATATTCACCGAAGTTTTAAATAAACCGGCAATGCGCATTTTATTCAGATACAAAACCGCCGGGTGACCGTAATAAAAAATCAACGGGTGTCTTAAGGCGTGGTAAGGCGGACGCTTGTAAACTTCTTCAACTTTAAGTCCTGAAAAGAGAAGTTCTGTAAGAGTCCAGGAATTGTTGAAATAATCGAGAGCATCCTGGCGGGTGCAGATGTTCAGATTGATTTGCGGAAGGGCCGCAAGACATTGGCGTTCTTTATCAAAACCAGGACATTGCTCAGGGGCAAGGCCAGTCCACCATTTATCGCCAAATTGTTTTTTAAGATCATGATTATAATTATTCTGCTGTCTCGTTTTCGTGAGATTAGGATTTCTCGTGACGGTCATCGACATAAGCTAGTTCTCCAATAAATTATCCCAATATTATTGGCCAAACCTTTGGATTTGTCATGGTAGACCGTGCCTGTACGGGCGTTTTTTGGACGACATTTCGATGGAGAATTCTACTCGGTATGGTCGGGAATTTTTACAGGACTCATCTCTGCCCTTTTCAAGCTGATAAATATTCATTATTTTACCACGCATGAGATCAAGCAAAGCTACAAATATGGTTTTTATCATGACCTGGGTAATCCTATTCCCAGTAGTTCTCATAATGTTACTATCAATCGGTCCTACCTCTACTTTTGCCGATACTCTTGCCGGTCCTCCTGACGCTTCACTTCCGTTTTGTAAAAACCCCTTTGCAGTGACCTGTCCGGGCAAGAATGCGGATAAAGTACGCGAGCAAAAAATTGCTAAAATTGAATCCGAACTTAAGGGCCATGCTTTCGAATCGATGCTGGAAGAAATTGAAGATGAGAATGTGAAGGCCGTTCTTCAGAACTTCGATGATATTGACTCCGTAAAACCAAAGCGCATCCGTCAGGCAGTTGAGAAAATCTTTTACGAAAAATTGCGCGAAGAATTTTCCAGATATATTACTGAAAATAATCTTCCCATAAATCTCGGTGACGAAATGGTGAAGGAAGCTTTGCATATCGCTGTTGAAGAAGATGAGTTTATAGCTCCAACGATTAAAGAAAAAATGCATACTATTCTCAATGAAACGCGCTTTCTCGCTTTTCAAAATAACGTTGAAGACAATTCACTGGATGATCTTCATGCTCTTTATAAACTCTGCACTAAATCTTTTGAAGACAATGCTTTTGCCACTACGTTGAAGAAAGAAAAAGTCGTGGTGATTTGTCCCGGGGAAATGATCGGCGCGATTGAATTTGGTCAGGAATTTGCGATTGTTCCCAATCTTAAACTTTATCCATTAGTCATGACTCTTGGCCATGAACTCTCCCACCATTTTGATTTCAAACATTATCCGTCTGCTTATAAACAAATTCTGGAAGAAATGGCAGAGCATCGTTCAGAATTTAAAAAACCAGTTGAAAAATACATGCGTGAAATCACGGCCGATATCTGGGGACTGAAGGTTGCTAAAATTGTAATGAGCAAAATTGGAAATCCTCTGACCAGATCTAAAATGTATGCAGGCTCTCTCAATGATCTGTGTGGAAGTGAAGATGACGGCGTTCATCCGAGCGGAAAGTTCCGGATTGAAAAGCTTGCTTCCGAATATCTTTGCCAATAAAACCTTGCGAACATAAAATGCCCATCATGTATCTGACTCAACTGAAAGATTATCTCTACAATGAACTCGGGACCACTCTTCCGCGCGAGAGAAGGCACGACCTCATTCAGGAAATGAAAAAGCTCTCAGATGTACAGGTCCATTGCTTCAATTGCACAGGCACTTGCTGCACGATGAGTGCAAACTCCATGCAGATCACTCCGCTGGAAGCCTTCGAGATGATTCTTTCTCTGGATGTAACAACAGACAACGTTGAAGACCTCCGCAAAAAGCTGAAAGAAAACATTCAACATTATCGCCTCGATCATGAAATCTCTTTGGGAAAAAAGGCCCATTCGCATTTACGAAAAACTTACACCTGTCCTTTCTTTGTTCCCGGCCCCAAAGGCTGCACAATAAAAAAAGAATTTAAACCTTACGGTTGTCTCGGTTTTAATCCGAAGCTTGAGAATGACAATGGTTCAACTTGTCACTCCGATCAGACACTGCTTGAAAAACGAGACAATGAAAATTCATCCAGCGAAGAAGCTGCCAATAACTATTTAAAAAAAGAATTTCAAATTTACTGGACCAAGCTAGAAATTCCCAAGGCCATGCTTCATCTTCTCGATCGCATGTTTAAGTAATTTTCCAGATCCTGATTGAAAGTGGCCAGGACACAGTCCGGTTTTCCTGATTTCCCCAGGCGGTTTTAATTTTTTCAGCCTCTTCTACCAATGGATTTTTTCCATTGCGGGCAATGTATTTCTGCAAGGCCGACCACGTGCTCAGATAGCCTATAAAATGCTCGCAACTCCATTCTGCCTTCATTGTTATTACCGGAGCGGGGACTTCTTCAAAAGGCATTGTAATGCTCTTGTAACCTTCTTCTACTAATTTTCTTTCAGGATCCCAATAGTCGTGAAGAATATCTTCATACAGATGATGAACAGCAGAATCGACTTCCGGTGAGACAAAAGCATTGGCGTAAGACCACACAACAAGATGGCAATCTTTTGCAGCAACATGTTTTACGACGTAAGCAAATTTAGCGTGATTGAACCAGTGAAAAGCCTGCGCGACTGTAATGAGATCAAATTTTTCGTCATACTCTTTTTCAGGAGAATAAAAATCTTCAGCAGAAGCTGTCATGTATGTGATCCGCGGATCGAGCATGGCACTTTGAATTTGTTTACTGCTCGGATCTGTAGCGACAACATGATTGAAAAATTTTGCGAGTTCAAGAGCAGCCTGCCCATTGCCGGTTCCGCAATCCCATGCAGAGTTTTTATTTTTTGTTAAGTTCGAAAGAAAAGAAAAGAGTTCTTGAGGATAGGTCGGGCGAAAGCGGGCATAATCCACAGCTTGAGTTGAAAAAAGATCTTTGAAGTTTGAATTCTGCATAAATACCTTCTCTTCTTCGTTTTAATTCTGCCGGTTTTCAGGTTACAATCTTTTCACTCAAGGTGGCAAAAAAATGAAAATAAAAAATAACGGTGCCCTCCTAACCGTTTTACTTATTGTCTTCGTCGATATTCTCGGTTTCACAATAATGATTCCCCTGCTTCCGTTTTATGCTGAAAGTCTCGGGGCCACACCTTTTGTCGTAGGAATGCTTTCTTCTATCTATGGATTATGTTCATTAATTGCAGGTCCTATTCTCGGCGATCTTTCAGATCGTTACGGAAGAAGAAAAGTTTTGCTGATCAGTCAGATCGGCACTTGTATTGGTTTCATCATTCTCGCTCTTTCAAAAGTCTTATGGATTGTTTTTCTTTCAAGGATTATCGATGGAATCACCGCAGGCAACATGACTGTTGCTCAGGCGTATATTTCGGATGTCACTGAACCAAAAAACCGGACGCGCGCCATGGGAATGATCGGTGCTTCTTTTGGGCTTGGTTTTATTTTGGGTCCTGCCATTTCAGGTGTTCTTGTTCACTTCGGTCACGCGGCCCCTATCTGGGCTTCCGCCGGACTCTCTTTTCTCAGTATCCTGGGAACAGCTTTTTTTCTGAATGATGTAAAGAAGCCACTTGATGAAAAAAAACCTGCTGGAGCTTTCAATCAATTAAAAAATTCTTTCCGGCTTATGCAGATGCCGATTTTGAAAGAATGCTTTACGGTCTTTTTTATTTTCTCGATTGGTTTTGCGCTCTACATGTCGGGCCTTGCTCTTTACTGCGAACGCGAACTGAGCTGGAACGGTCATGCCTTTACGGCCCGTGAAGTTGGTCTTCTTCTTTCTTATGTCGGAATTATCTCGCTCTGTATTCAAGCTTTTCTTATGGGAAAACTGGTTGAAAAACTTGGCGAAGAAAAATTAATGATGATTGGTTTTGGCTGCACAATGACTGCGCTGCTGGTTATTGGATTTGCTCCTGTTCTTGCCATCTTTTTAATGGGAATTACCGTCAATGCATTTGGCAATGCTATTCTTCGTCCCGCTATTACCGGAATGCTTTCCAAGAATGCAAGTCCTCATCATCAAGGCCTTGTTTTTGGATTAAATCAAACTCTAATGAGCATCGCTCAGATTGTCTGTCCTCTCGTCAGCGGTTTTCTTATTGGAAAACAACTCACTTTTGTCTGGTGCTTTGCGATTTCGGCGATTTCTTTTTTAGGTCTCATCATCGGTAGAACAACTGCGAAAAAATTGAAAATGCATCACGCTCACGCGGCCCATTCATAGAAAAACAGTATTTTTCTTATTCAGGCATCTTCCGGATAATACTTTGATCCGGGAGGTGTTATGACTGATGTTGATCCTAAACAAATTTATAAAGATAAAATGCAGATTGCGATTGAGAACTTTATGACTGCCGAACATGAAGGCGCTGAAGCTCTCGCTCCTGATACCTATGCCTGGGCTAAGGCGAGATTGTACGACAATAAAAAAATTATTCTCCAATACCCGGATGATCAGAAAAAAGTTGAAGAGGCCACTGATGATGCGGCAGCAGCAGCGGCAAAACTGCTCGCCACTGTCAGAGAAAAGGTCATGAAGGAAAAATCCGACAATCTTCCACCGGAAAAAACGGAAAATGACGCCATTAAAGTTTTAGTAAATGAAGGCGGCCCGGTCGTTTGATTTCTGCTATAATCGAGGTAAATGGAAAAGAATTTACGTCGATTGGGTTTTACACAAATCATCCTCTCCGGGATTTGTTTTGGCTTTTTAGGCTTCTTTGGAAAGAAAGCTTATGAGTTGAATATACTCCCCGGAGAGCTGCTGGCCTTGCGCTATTTTATTTCTGCTTTAATTACTTTCGTTTTAATTTTTCTCACAAAACCA
>DAIQAU010000113.1:0-3510 GCA_036781565.1 Bacteriovorax sp.
AGAGGAACAACTTTATCAGTACCTTTGATACCGATGAAAAGCTTGTCGCCTTCACCGCGGAAAATATATTTATAGAAGCGGTCAAAAATCTGCTGTTGAACAATATTGAAATAATTTGAACGAAGATCCTTATCCGCATGCATGATCGTATGCATGACTTTCAAAATGACTTCCGCCCAAAGCTTATCTTCTTTCTTCCCCGGAGAATCATCCGTGGCCATAAGAAACAACTGAGAAATATCCGAGATCATCAGAAGCGAATTAGGAAGCTTCAAATCCAGTCCGTCCGGATTACCTTCTTTTAAAAAATAGCGCTTGATGAATTGGAGTGCTTCCTGAAAATTTCCAAAGAGCTCGGCCTTAGTGACATGATCATTGGGATCAAGACCATAGCCTTTCAGGAATTGATTGACCTGTTCAATGGAAGACATTGGTCCCAAAAAATTTCTCGTATCAAGGGCCGACTTCCCGCCGACGACTACGTCGAGAATATCCCAATCAAACATGTATTTTTGTAAGTAACTTGGTCTTTCCATCTTTCCCTTTGATAGAGAAGGTTCAATCGCTGTATCATTATCTAATGAATCAAGATAAACGACCAACACTTAAAAGACTAGACATACTTTTCCTCTCCTTTTTTGGTTCCGGCTACTTACCGAAAGCACCTGGGACTTGGGGAACTCTCGCTACGCTTCCATTACTGTACGGGCTTGGTCTGCTTCATCCACCATTTTTTCTATTCATTCCTTTTCTCTTTATTACAACAATCATTGCCTGCTTCATTACGGAAATGGTTCAAAAAGAATTGCAGCTGCATGATCCCCAATGGATTGTCATAGACGAATTTCTGGGAATGAGTACCGCATGGCTTTTCATTCAGACTCATAATTTATTACATCTGATCATTCTTTTCGTTCTCTTCCGCATTTTTGATATCATCAAAATATGGCCCGCTTCCTTCTTTGATACAAAGGTAGAACACGGCGCCGGCACCATTCTGGATGATATCGTCAGTGGAATCTATGCCGGACTTGTTTACTTGGTTATCAGCAGATTTATTTAAAAAAGCGTAAATCTACGCTTGACTTACGCAAAAACTACGCACAAACTAAACAGTATGCAGAGTTTGATTCTCAACTAGTCAAATAGTGCTTATGTAGACTAATCCGGTCTAGTAATTGCGCAGTTTTGATTATTAAATAGACCCATCCATTTGCAGCAACACTCACAACAAAAAAATGAAAACTGTGTAAGCGTATTTTGCACACTTCGGAGGAACAAATGTCACTACAGAAAGTATCGTCATCCCAAGCATCTCCAGAAAAATTAAAGGCCCTTGATCTCGCTCTTTCAGCTATTGAAAAGCAATTCGGTAAAGGCGCGATCATGAAACTCGACAACAAAACTGTTGCTGAGAAAATCCCTTCAATCCCAACTGGATGTTTGAGCCTTGACCTTGCTCTTGGCATTGGCGGTATTCCTCAAGGACGTATCATTGAAATTTACGGACCAGAGTCTTCAGGAAAGACGACTCTTACTCTTCATATTGCGGCTGAATGCCAGAAACAAGGAGGTACTGTTGCTTTCGTTGATGCTGAACATGCTCTTGATACAGCTTACGCTGCTAAGCTTGGCGTTGATGTACCAAACACACTCATTTCTCAACCTGATTCTGGGGAGCAAGCGTTGGAGATTGCCGACATGCTCGTTCGCTCTGGTGCTGTTAACCTACTCATTGTCGACTCGGTTGCCGCTCTTACTCCAAAAGCTGAACTAGAAGGAGAAATGGGAGATTCGCACATGGGTCTTCAAGCAAGACTTATGTCACAAGCTCTTCGTAAACTAACAGGTTCTATTTCTCGCTCGAACTGTACAGTTATCTTCATTAACCAACTTCGTATGAAAATTGGTGTTATGTTCGGTAACCCTGAAACTACAACTGGTGGTAACGCTCTTAAATTCTACGCTTCTGTTCGTCTGGACATCAGAAAAACAGCTGCGATTAAAGATGGTGATGCTCACATCGGTTCACGCACAAAAGTTAAAGTTGTTAAAAATAAAGTGGCTCCTCCATTCAAAGAAGCTGAATTCGACATTATGTACGGACAAGGTATTTCTAAAGTTGGAGATATTCTTGATCTTGCTTCAAACAATGGCGTTGTTGAAAAAGCGGGTGCATGGTTCTCTTACAACAACAACAAAATCGGCCAAGGAAGAGAGAATTCAAAAACTTTCCTTGAGCAAAACCCAGAGCTTCTGGAAGAAATTAAAAACAAAATTCTCGTTAAATTTGGTCTGGTTGAAGGCGCTGCCGCTCCAATGGTAGATGAATCAACAGGTGAAATTTTAGAAGAAGTTAAAGAAAAGAAATCTAAGAAAAATATCCAGTAATCCAAAAGTAGACTTCTAGCTTTGGAATTTTCACTCTCCCTTTGAATTGAGGGCCCTGAGAATTCCAAAGCTTCTTTTTAAAACCATGGCAGAATCAAACAAAGCTTATCTCTATCTCATCAAATTGCTCTCTGCCCGAGATTACTCCGAACATAAACTCAAAGAAAAATTACAAGAGAAAGTCCGCGCCAAAAGATTCCCTGCTGACGTTGCTGAAAGCGCTCTCAATCTCGTTAAAGAACAAGGCTATTTAAGGGAAGAAGCTTATGCCGAAGCAAGAGTGAAAGGCTTCATGAGTAAAGGGTATTCTCCGGATTTTATCCGCCAAAAACTCGCCCAGGAGCGTCTTACTGTCACCGATGAAACAATCGGAGAAATCTTTTCTGAATATAGAATTAGTGAAGAAGATCAGATTGAACGGCTTGCCCGAAAAAAAATGGGCTCCAGAACGTCATTTGATTTTGATGATGAAACTCGCATCCTTCGCTTTCTTATCAGCAAAGGACACGACTTCAGTACGTCTAAAAAAGTTTTAAAATCGCTCATTCAGCAAGTAGTTCAAGAGCAGCAGAGTTAAGAAGATCCAGCGCTTCTGAATCTGACAAAGATGTATCTTCAGCTTTTAATCCTTTTACCGAAGCTTGAAGATTCAAACTCATTGAGCCTGATTGATAAAATTCCTGAACATCATTGATAAGAAGCTTGGCAATTTGTTTGCGTGCCTGAATATCTTTTTGAGTAACACTGACTGCGAGTGAAGCTCCCACTACTGTAGCCACGCCTGGTCCAGTTGTCGCATAGACACCCGAAACGATGAAAATACCAACGTAAGATAGACCAATGGCTTCACCATGCTTTGCCATAGTATCTCCAGCGAAAACATTGGCATTAAGTACAAGAGCTAACATAACAATAATGGCTTTTTTCATAGGTCCTCCGAAGTCAATTTTGTACTAGTGTAGCGCCATTCTGGAGAAGCAGATGAAGACGTGTAAATTTTTTAGCCCTTTTCGTATTCTCATCTTCATGATCCAATATTCCCATGTTTAATCATTCCTTTTCTCCACTTTTACAGGTGCTTATTGCCCTTGTTCTCATCATTCTGGTGACCAGAATAGG
>DAIQAU010000113.1:3610-4841 GCA_036781565.1 Bacteriovorax sp.
TGCGCGGCCATAAACGATATAATGGCCTGGTGTCTGATGGCGTTGGTTGTGAGCGTGGCTTCTTCCCGTTATTCAAACGCTTTCATGACCATTGCATTGACCATTGGCTACGTCATCGCAATGATCGTGTTTATTCGTCCCATCTTAAAAAGCAAACTGGCTTCACATTCCAATGTTCTGAATGAAAAAATTCTGGTCACTGTTTTTGCCGCGCTTTTAATTTCTTCTGCCACAACAGAACTTATAGGCATCCATGCTCTGTTTGGAGCCTTCCTTTTTGGTGCGATCGTTCCTCACGACCATGAACTCGCCAAGAATCTACATTACCGTCTGTACGATTTTATTCGTCTTTTTTTCCTTCCCATCTTTTTTGCTTACACCGGGCTCAGAACTAAAATCAATTTAGTGAGCACCCCCACTGAATGGTTGTATTGCGCCATGATTATCGCCGTTGCCATTTTTGGCAAATTTGGCGGGACATACATGGCCGCGCGTCTAAGTGGATACAAAAACCGTCCATCGGCTGCACTCGGAATTCTCATGAACACTCGCGGCTTAGTTGAGCTAATTGTTCTAAACATCGGTCTCGACCTGGGGATTCTCACACCAACGCTTTATACAATGCTTGTCATCATGGCCCTTGTGACCACTTTTATGACGGGACCTTTGATTAAAATCATCAAGAGCAAAACTTCTTCTGAAGGAACGTGGGAAATCTAATTTCCTCTAGTTCAAAATCAGCAAAATATGCTAGGCTAAAACCCTAAATCACACTTGGGAAAAGGTCTATGAGCACAAAATTTACTGGTCAGCAAATTCGTGAAAAATTCGCAAAATATTTTATTTCAAAAGGGCATGAGAAGATTGCATCGAGCTCACTCATTCCTCACAACGATAAAACTCTTCTTTTCGCTAATGCGGGAATGAATCAGTTTAAAGATTACTTTACAGGTAAGGCCACTGCGACAAATAAAAGAGCTGTCACAATTCAAAAATGTGTCCGCGCTGGTGGTAAACACAACGATCTTGAAAACGTCGGGCATACAGCTCGTCACCATACTTTTTTTGAAATGCTTGGTAACTTTTCTTTCGGGGACTATTTCAAAGAAGACGCGATCAGATTTGCATGGGAATTCCTCACGGTTGAACTTCAGATTCCTGCTGAAAAACTTTATGTAACTGTTCACTACTCTGATAACGAAGCCAGAGAGCTTTGGAAAAAAATTACCGG
>DAIQAU010000113.1:4941-6710 GCA_036781565.1 Bacteriovorax sp.
ACTGAAATGTATCTTGAAGAAAAAGGCTTAAAGCTCGACCATTCTGGATTTGAAAAAGCAATGAAAGAACAGAAGGATCAATCGAGAAAATCATGGAAAGGTGCTCTTGATAATTCAGACAAGCGCTTCTTTGAAATTAAAGAAAAATTCGGAGCTACGAATTTCGTAGGCTACGACAAGATGGAAGTGCAGGCAAAACTTATTGCCGTTGAAGCCATTGGCGATATGAAAGGTCTTATCTTTGATACGACATCTTTCTACGGCGAAGGTGGTGGTCAGGTCGGCGATATCGGTGTGATCATGAGCGGGAAAAATATTATTGCTCACGTGACTGATACACAGAAGCCCGTAGAAGGTCTCCACGTTCATTTCTCAAGTGATGCTGACGCTTTAGAAGTGGGACAGACATATACTTTAAAAGTTGATGCTCACACTAGAAATCTCACGATGAGAAATCACTCGGCAACTCACTTGCTACAGTCTGCTTTGATTAAAGTTTTAGGCTCGCACGTAAAACAGGCCGGATCGCTTGTGACTCCTGAAAAACTACGCTTTGACTTTACTCACCTTCAAGCTCTATCCAAAGAAGAGATTGAACAGGTAGAGCAGTTGGTGAATGCAGAAATTCAAAAAGGTTCACGTGTTGATGCAAACGTTATGAGTATGGAAGCCGCTCAGAAAAAAGGAGCGATGGCATTGTTCGGCGAAAAATACGGCAATGAAGTCCGTGTTCTATCCATGGGTGAATTCTCGACTGAGCTTTGCGGTGGAACTCACGTCCACAACACTGGTGAAATTGGTCTTATTACCATACTCTCTGAAGCTTCATTGGCAACAGGTGTAAGAAGAATCGAAGCGACAACTTCTGAAACAGCTATCAACCTTCTCAGCCACAGATCTTCTCTTCTTAAAAAAGTCGAAGCACTGACTATGGATAAAGAAGAAAAAGCAATCGCAAAAGTTGAAACGCTTATGGCTTCATTGAAGGAAAAACAAAAAGAAATAGAAGCGCTAAAAGATAAAATCCAGGCCGCTGAATCAAAAGAACTTTTCAACAATGTTGAAAAAGTCGGTGGTCATGACGTTGCCATTATCGAAGTCCCTGCTGACAGTGATCTTAGAAAAATGTCCGATCTGTTCGTAAGCAAATTCCAGAACGGAGTTGTTGTCATGTACAACAAAAACGGAGCTGTTCTGGTTAGAGCTGCAAAAGGTGTAACTAAAGTTAATGCCGGCGAAGCACTGAAAGAAATTCTCTCAGTTATGAACGGCCGCGGCGGTGGTAAACCGGATATGGCGCAAGGATCAGGCGAAGCAGATAAAGTTTCTCTAGTTAAATCACAAGCGCAGAAAGTGCTTGCAGCAAAACTGGCATAAGGGATTATGAAAAAAATTGTATTGCTTCTCATGCTCTTTTCTCTTGTCTCAATAAGCTGCACGCGCAAGCACGAAGCCAGAGAAAAGAGTTTGAACGTCGCCCTGACCAGTGAAGTGTCAACATTGGATCCAGTGAACTCATACGACAACGTATCCGGTTCAGTTATCTACAATGTTTATGAGCAGCTTTACGAATATCATTATCTCAACAGGCCTTATGAATTAAAACCGCTGCTGGCTGAGTCTATGCCTGTGGTTGAAAACCAGGGCAAACGCTACGTCATTAAGTTGAAGAAAAACATTTTGTACCACGACCACAAAGCATTTGGTGGAAAGCCACGCTATGTAAAAGCTGAAGATTTCATTACTCAAATCAAACGTCTTTCCTTCAC
>DAIQAU010000114.1:0-6666 GCA_036781565.1 Bacteriovorax sp.
CGTTTTTCACAAGCTGATGTCTGGATGATCAAAGACAATCACAAAACTTTCTTCGGCGGTTTAAAACCGGCGTGGGAATTTTTTCAAAATATGCAGACTCATTACCAGGGAATTGTTGTTGAGATTCATTCTCTTGAAGAATTGAAGCTCGCAATGGAGCTTGGTGTGAAGCATGTTATGCTTGATAATTTTTCAACCGACGATGTTCAAAAAGCTGTCTCGATGAAAAAAGAAGGCATGACTTATGAAATCTCAGGCGGAGTAAAACTCGACAATGTCGGTAGTTTCCTTGTTAAAGGTATCGATGCCATCAGTATCGGTGCACTAACTCACAGTGCACCCCATGTTGATTTGTCTATGAAAATGAAAACAGTTGGTAGCAAATGACTTTGAGTTATGAATTTGATGTTCTGATTCTCGGAACAGGTATAGCTGGCCTTTCTGCAGCCGCGGGTCTTGCTGAAAAAGGATTGAGTGTAGCTGTTGTTACAAGAGAAAAAGAACCGACAGTGACTAATACAAACTGGGCCCAGGGTGGAATAATTTACGCCAAAGGTTCAGAAGAATCTCTCGTTGAAGATATTATGAAAGCGAGCTCGGGAACTTCTTCTTTGGAGGCAGCGCGAGTTGTCGCTTATGAGTCGAGTTCTATTCTGGAAGATCTGCTTATTCATAAAGCTAATTCAAATTTTGAGCGCGATGAAAGCGGCGAGCTTCTCTTTACTAAAGAAGCTGCTCATTCGACGCCTAGAATTTTATATCGTGGCGATTATACCGGAAAAGATATTCAGGACACTCTTCTGAGTTACTTGAAAACAAACTTTGCTGACAAAGTGACATTCCTGACTGGTCACACAGCGATCGATTTGCTGACTGCACTTCACCACGGAGTAACCATTCAGCAGCGCTATGAAGAAAACAAAGTTCTTGGTGCTTATGTTTTTAATCAAGAGACAAGATCAGTCTCAAAAATTCTTGCGAAGTTTACGATTCTCGCTACCGGCGGAGTCGGAGCTCTTTATCTGCACCATACAAATGCAGAAGGCGCCCGAGGTGACGGTCATGCCATGGCCAAGAGAGCTGGTGCTATTTTAACTGATCTTGAGTTCATTCAATTTCATCCGACAAGTTTTTATGGAGGAGCAACTCACAGAAGATTTCTTGTGAGCGAAGCCGTTCGCGGTGAAGGCGGGATGTTGATCAATGCCGAGGGCAAGCGCTTCATGGGCAAATATCACCCTGATATGGAACTCGCTCCACGCGATGTCGTTGCACGTGCAATTGCAGATGAAATTATCGAAACACAGGCAGACTGTGTTTATCTCGATATCACACACAAGGACGCAGACTGGATCAAAAACCGTTTTCCGACAATTTACAATCATTGTCTTGAGCATGGAATTGATATCAGCAAAGAACCAATTCCTGTTGTTCCTGCCGCTCACTATACTTGCGGTGGTGTAAAAACTGATCTCAAAGGAAGAACCTCTTTAAAAAATCTTTACGCTGTCGGTGAGGTTGCATGCACAGGGCTTCATGGAGCTAACCGTCTCGCTTCCACTTCGCTTCTGGAAGGAATGACTTTCGGTCATTTTGCAGCGATGGATATTATTTCCAACGCCGATAAAGAATCGATTTATTCTAGCGACAGAATTAAGAACTGGATTGATGGAACAGTCGAAGTTGATACGGCCTTGATTCATCAGGACTGGCAAACATTAAAACAAACAATGTGGAATTATGTTGGGCTCACTCGTTCCAAAGATCGTCTCTCTCGCGCAGAAGCTATGTTCAATGAACTTTCTTACGAGATTAATCGTTTCTATAAAGATGCTTGTCTGGTCGACAGTCTCATCGGTCTTCGCAATGCTGTTGAAGTCGGACAACAAGTCCTCATTGCTTCAAGAAGAAATACTCAATCAATTGGTTGCTTCTATCGCAAAAGTTAAGATGGTATTCATGGCCTCTTGCGAGACCATGAATGCGTGGTGGGATGAGTGCGCTTGTGAGTTCATTCGTCATCGAAATTCTTCCAAGTTAAAGTCAGGCCCCTCGTCTGTTAATCAAGACGATCTTCATATCCCTGAGGGGAGAGTCGGTAGATTTATTTTTTTAAGCAGGCAAAGCTAAAAATTCATTCAGTGAAAGAGTTTGAGTTCCCGAGACCGGAGCCTCTGTAATGAAGGCGTAGTTGTTCTTTCCTTCACTCGCAATAATTTCTGTATCGTTCAGAGCGGTTAATCCCCACTTGCAATTTTCCCACGAAGTATTCTCAAAATTGCAATCTGAAAACTTAGAGAATTGAAACTTGCAATTTATAAACAGGCAGTTGATAAATAAGCAATTTTCCAAAGTTGAGCCAAAAAACGTGCAATCTTCGAAAATTACGTCTTCGAAAACGGTTTCCTTAATAAGTGATCCTGAAAGCGCCAAGCCTGAGTAAGTCATTGAAACCATAGCTTTGTTCTCAATCAGTTGGTAAGACTCTGATCCCAGTTCCTGGGCAAAAAGATCATCAATAAAAATTGTTAAGGTTTCCATTTTCTTTTTCCTTTCGAGCCCTTAAAAGGCTTCGTTTCATGCTCCAAGAGTATCAAAGCTGGCCAGTTGCGTCAAGATATAAAATTGCATCAAGAAATATTTTTGCAATCCGATAATGGTTTAGACGGGTTAGCCGGACATTTATTATCAGGAGCGAAGGCCATGGCCGAATTTAAGAAAGAGAAACTCGATACCTTCCTAGGAGTGACGAGGAAATACATGCAAGTGCGCGGGGCCATGTCGCAAAAAGAGCTCGCTGAGCAGACTGATGTCGGAGTCTCGACCATGAGTCGTTTTCTCTCTCAAAAATCATCAGAATTGAATCCTCAGTTAATCGCAAAGATCACAGCGAAACTCAATATTCCTCTCCATGAAATGATTGATTTTGTCGAAGAGGACTTTGCCGACCGTTTTATTCGTCTGGTGAAATTTTATAAAGATGAATTGAACGACAGTGAGTTTGATCCTGATAGCGTTGAGGCAACGACCAGTGCGGGAGGCGAGAGAGAAACTCCCAGAGCAGAAGCAGTCGAAACTCGTGCGCCTAATCAGCGCAAAGAAGATAAAGCGAAATCAAGTGCAGAGCTGAGTATCAGAGAAAAACTCGAAAGCCTCACTCCAAGACAAAGAGCCTTTATGACCGAGTTCCTGAATTTGAAACTTGAAGAAAGAGATTTGATTGTCGATCTCGGCAACAACCTCTTCCAGTACTTTAAGATGAAAGGTATGGATATATGAAAAATCTTTTTCTGCTTTGTTCGTTGTTACCGTTTAGTGCGTGGGCGACTCCGCAGAAAATTGAAATGATTTTTCTTTCTCAAGGAAAAGTGACTCAGCTTATTCAGCAAATTGATCAAATGGATTCAGAGAAAATTTTTTCCATGCTGGCGCAAGGTGAGACGACTTATCAGGACAATTGCATTCCTATGGGCGAAGGTTGTTTTCATCCGCAGTATGGTTATTTAAATCGCAAACCTGTCATCAGTGGTGTTTCTGCGCCAGCCGTTGAAGCTAAAAAAGAAGAACCTGTAAAAGAAGCTCCGGTTCCTGAACCTCAGTTGAAGACTTTCAATGCAGTTGAAACGAGTATGGTGAACTGTGAAAAGGGAAATTACTTTGATATTTTCTGCGGGAAACAAAAAGCTCAGGGCAAGTTTGCAGAAATAGAAATCTGGTTTGATGTATCATCTTCATTTCGCGCCATTGATTACAACCGTGATCCTAACTATTGCAATCGAAGAACTTTTCTGACTAAAGTCGTGGAGAGTTGCAAGGATAAGGTGAGTGCTTATATTTACAACACGTCTTTGAAACAGGCAGGCGATTTATCCAGTGTCTGTTTATCCCATGGAAGCAATGATGAAGGAAAGCTGCTTCAATGGATTAAAGATTCTCAGGCAAAAACACTTCTTATTGTGACGGATGTTGATGAAATGTCTAAAGGGATGCGCGATTTTCTCGATTCAAAAGGAGCGAAGTACATTGGTGAAATGAAGCCCTTTACCTCGACTGATCTGGCAAACTATGCTAAAGAATTCTCTAAGGTTTGCAAAAAATAAATCATGTCTAAAAAACTTTTTTCGGAACTTATCAACTGGTCTTCTGATCAGTACTCCCATTTGCCATGGAGAGAAAAGCGCACGCTTTATCGCACGCTCGTTTCTGAAATTATGCTTCAGCAAACGACTGTGGGAACAGTTCTCAATCATTTTGAGAAATTTCTGAGCGAGTATCCGACAATCTTTGATCTGGCGAAAGCGACAGAAGAGCAGGTTTGTATTTCCTGGAAAGGTCTCGGCTATTACAGACGCGCCCGCAATTTGAGAAATCTCGCCGTGCAGATTGTTGAAAAGTTTAATGGTGAAATTCCTACTGAACTTAATTCCCTGATGAGTTTGAAAGGAATCGGGCCCTATACGGCGAATGCAATCATTGCCATTGGCGGAGATAAGATGGGGCTTGCAGTGGATGCCAATTTAGAGCGCGTCCTTGCCCGTTTTTACGGTGATAAAACTGAAAAGGGTGCCAAGCTTCAGCAGAAGTTTCATAACGATTTTAAAAACGGTTTAATTGTTTCTGAAATGAAGTCTCTCAGTCCGAGAAAGTTAAATGAAGCTTTCATGGATCTTGGGCGCATTCTTTGCCAGGCAAGAAAAGCTTCTTGCACACTTTGCCCCTTAAGAAATGAGTGCGTAGCTTTCAAAAGCGGCAATCCTCTGTCTTTTCCCGTCGAAGGAGCCACAAAAGAAAAGGATGATCTTTTCATCAAGCTTCTGAGAATTGTGGTCCGGGAAAACAAGAAAATTCTTTTTTATCAAAAGAGAGAAAGTGAATGGCTGGCCGGTCAGTGGGAGTTGCCGACATTTATTCTGGAAACGAATGATGAAAAGTTATCTCAATACCCTAAAATCAAGGCAAAGAAATCGTTTCTCGATGCTCATAAAATAAAAACGGGCATTACCAAGTATTCCATAGATAATCATATTGTAGAAATGTCACTTGATGAGTTTAAAAAAATAACGAATAAAGTCGACATCGCTTACGAATTCAAAACCCATAATGAGAAACTGAATCTTTCAACGACGTCGATCAAAGCTCTGAAGAAGATTACGGTTTAATTTTTACTGCAAAGAAATTGAGTGTGACCGGAGAGAATGTCAGCCTTGTGTTGTTGATGATACACACTGACGTCCAATATTTCGTTTCTTGAAAGCGAAGTTGCTTTTACTGCATTAAAGAGAAGAACAACTGAAAGTCCATTATTGGTCTTGCCAGCAAAAGTTGCGATTGTTTCTGAAGATTCACCTTCTTCATAAGAAAGTTTTTTGGTTCCGGCCGAAAGTACAGATGAATCAGCAAGAAGCGCTGTTAATGAAGTCGAAAGAAGATCTTCAGAAACAGTCAGTTGATAAACAGCATGACTGTTTTGATCATTGCAGATGAGTTTTGTTTCAGTGGCAAAGACATTTGCAGTCACGGCCAGAGTAAAAAGAGCGATAATCAATTTCATATAATTCTCCTGATGATTATTTCCAATTTGTTGCAGGCACGTCCTGGCAGTAGATTAATAGACCATCTTTCTGCAGAGGAAAAGCCTGTTTGTCGAGATACGCGGTTAGAAAAAGAGCTCCGCGCTGAATCGATATATATTTTTTTATTAATGGCATTGGATCGGGAAGCCCGGCCTTCGCGGCTTCGGCCCTTCTCGTTTCTGAAAGTTTGAGAGAATAAGCGATGGATTCCAAAAAGTGTTTGGTTAAACATTGTTGATTCGGAACAGTTTCAAGTTCATATAAATCTTTTGCGACGAGATCGTAAGCTTCCTGGAATTTGTCTTCATCCATTAATTTTTTCAATGAATGCGAAAGAGATTTTCGATCGTAATGATAAAAAGTTTTTGGCCTTTGCTCTTCCGGAACCCGCTCCTGAAATTCAGGGAGGTCGTCCATGGGAGGGACTTCTTCACACAGCACAGGAATATTATGGGCGTGATAAACCTTGGCGTCTTTTTCAATAGAATGAACAAAGAGCTTGGAAAGTTTTTCCAGAGTGATCAGTGTGTAGCTGAGTTTTTCTGATTCACTATCAGACAATCGGGAATAAATTTTTGCATTTTTTTTATTGTGTGCGATGGCTTCATTGATATGTTTTTTAATAGCGAAATCACACTCATTGGCCTGAGCTGTTCCGAGACAGATTAATGCGATTAAAAGGAGCCTTTTCATTAGGCGGAAGTATAACAACGAACTAAATAAAGTGGGGAAAGTGTGAAGAAACTACAGGGTAAATTAAAAAACCGAGGAGAGGGATAAGCCGGATTCTGTTTTGAACCATCATTCATCTAGGCCTGCCATTGCTGACAGGCTCGAGCACCCTACCCGCTAAGTCTCAGAGGTGGCCCCTCCTAGAAAGCTGTTGCCAGCGATCGTCTTAGCCTATTTGGGCTTGCACCACGTAGAGTTTACCTGTTTTCACTACAGCATTACCTGTACATACTTTCTGTTGCACTTGTCCTCACCTCGCGATGGGCGGGCGTTACCCGCTACGTTGCCATGTGGTGTCCAGACTTTCCTCCCGTCTTGATATTGCTATCAAGGCCAGCGATGATTTCCTCTTCTCGGTAAA
>DAIQAU010000115.1:0-4876 GCA_036781565.1 Bacteriovorax sp.
TGACTCAAGCAGCGACTTCTGTTGCTGGTGCTAAATCTTTTTACCAGGGTGATGTTGTTGACAATGCTGCGACGATTGACCAAATCGAAACAGGCACGTTTAAATTGACTGTTGCGGCCCCAGGTTCATTCACAGTTGGTTCGGATGTCGTCTCAAGCGGAAGCGCGGCCGGCTACACTTACAACATAAGCGGAAGCGTTCTTTATATTGGCGAAGTTTCAAAGAAAGTCGCTGGAAGCTGGTTTAACACAGCTCATACACTATACAATGATGAAGTTGTCTCAGGTGCTGCTTCATCTGCTATTTCAGCTGTCTCTCATGATAATTATGTTGTCTTTGAGCGCGGAAAAAATATGTATTTCAACGGTAACCTGAGCCTTGGATCAAACGGTATCATCTATTCGATCACTCCAAGTCTGCCAGCTGGTCTGACACTTAATACTTCAACTGGTGTTATTTCTGGTACTGCGACAGCTTCTACTCCTAAAAAAGATTTTCTAGTGACTGCTTCGAACTTTATTGGCAGCACTACGTTTGCAGTAGGAATTGAAGTAAAAGATTATTTTGAAGTTGTAGAAACCTCTGGTGCAGCTTCATTCATGCTACACAAAGTTGGTGACAATCAAATCAACAGAAAATGTCGCGTGGACTCAGCAGACATCGCGACAGGAACGAATGGTCAGGCCCTCGACATAAGATGTTTCCTTGAAGGTGAAGAACAGGATTTACATCAGAGCGAGATTAAATTCTCATTCAAAGCGGGTCCTGGTATCTGTGAGTATATTCAATATGACCCATATTACTTCTATAAGTTTAGTCCGGCGAAGTCATACGAAATTTCTACGAAGTACACTACGATGTCTGTTATCCGTACAGGATGTACTGGCGTAGTTAATACTGGTGATGTTCCAACTGTCGATCTATGTGAGGGGAACTATCAGAGTGTCGACACAATCTACCCGAATTGTGATGAAGGTCGACTTGCCTACTGGACGGAAACTTACACTGAACCAGCAGCAGGAACTTGTAATCTTGTGGGTCGAGTAAAAAATTATGTCAATTGCGGTGGGAAAAGACAAAACTGTATCTCTGGTCCGGCCACTGACATGTTCAACAGCACTCAGCTCGTTGCAGGCAAGAGAGCTACTATATCACCTGCCATTGCCGGAACGAGTATTAACCAGACGCACTCGGCTCCAATCAACCACGGCGATAATTTTATTACAGTAAGAAACGCAAACAACGTTGTTAACAACCAGTGTTTTGCGACTAATACTGGTGCTAACGATTGGACAACCGCAGTTGGAGGATTAGACATTTTAAGCTCACCGATGGCAGTCGATTCAAATCCATTCTACACAGTTACATGTAGAGATGCTGCTTACGATATTAAAGCAAGAATCAGAATTGTGGTTAGAGACTGGGATAGAGCTTTCAGAATTGATAGCGGTGTAGATAACATGAACTACAACAACCCAGCGGCATTGCCGGCTCCGTTGATTCCTCCTGCCTTAATGAACGCTTCAGGCTCTGATATTTTTGGAAGCTTGTACAATGACTATTATGACTGGGACGATAATTACAGCACTGGAGCTTCTACTTACACAGCAGATAGCTGTGGAACTCAGACAGCAGCTTTAGGAAATTGTGCTCCAACAAGTTTCTTCAAAGGCGATGCTCAATGTACAGGAGTGGGCGGAGATCTTGTCACACCTGGCTCATGCTCTGCTGGTGGATTTACGAGCAAAGTTACTTGTGAAGATGCCGGTAACACCTGGACGAATCCAACGTGTCGATTTGCGAATCAGTACCAGTGTGAGCTGTATGGTGGCACATGGACTGGCAGTGAGCAGATTAAATTTCCGGCGGACTGGTTAGGTACGAACTAGTTAATCGAAACGATCTTTCCAACTAAATCATAATCCAAAACTTCGGTGATCTCGACTTGTACGAGATCACCGATTTCTACGTTCTGGCCGTTTAAATCGTTAATGATCACTTTACCATCGATATCAGGAGCCTGGCCTTCGTGACGGCCTTGAATCAGAAGTTCTGTTTCTTCGTGTTCGCCTTCGATAAGAACCGGAATGACCTTGCCTACGTAAGAGCTGTTAAGTTCGCGTACGATCTCTCTTTGAGTTTCAAAAAGAATGTCAAAACGCTCATCAATAACGTCTTGAGGCACTTTAGGCTGAAGCTTGAAAGCAGGAGTGCCTTCTTCGTCAGAGTATCTAAAAATACCAAGATGGTTGAAACGAGCTTTCTTAACACCTTCAAGAAGAAGTTCGAAATCTTCTTCTGTTTCCCCTGGAAAACCAACAATGATTGAAGTTCTAAGAACAATTCCAGGAATTCTCTCTCTCAATTTTTCAATTCTGTTATGAATTCTTTCGCCAGTGATCTTTCTGTTCATGCGCTTTAGCACATTGTCTGCAAAATGCTGTACCGGCATATCGAGATATTTATTAATCTTCGCTGACGTCGCCATCTTTTCGATAACTTCATCAGTAAGTTCATCTGGATAAAAATAAAATAATCTGATCCAGTCAATGTTCTCGACTTTTTCAAGTCCAGAGAGCAAATGGAAAAGATTGTTGTTCTCATCAAGATCCACTCCGTAATCAGAAAGATCCTGTGAAATAAGGTTGAGTTCTCGTACCCCTGTAGAAGCTAAATTCTCAGCTTCTTTTACGAGAGACTCAACCGAACGGGAACGAAGTTTCCCGCGAAGTTTTGGAATAATACAGAATGTACAATTTCTGTTACAGCCTTCAGAAATTTTCAACCATGCTGTGTAGAATGGAGAAGTGTTGAGGCGCGGATCGTATTCTGTATGAATAAATTTTGGAATTTCGACAAATGATTTTTGTTCGAGCTTTCCGTCTTCTAGTGCACGAAGAAGCATTGTGATCTTGTTATACTCACCTGTTCCGATGATCAGATCTGCTTCAGGAATTTCTGTTTCCAGTTGTTGAGCATATCTTTGGGCCATACAGCCTGAAATAACCAGCGCTTTACACTGTCCATTTTCAGGATTTTTAAAATCGGCCATATCTAAAATCGTTTCAACAGATTCTTTTTTTGAAGCTTCGATGAATGAACAAGTGTTAACCACGATAACTTCGGCGTTCTCGGGCTCTTCTGCGATCGTAAAGCCATCTAATCCCATGTAACCCAGCATGACCTGCGAATCGACGAGGTTCTTAGAACACCCTAAAGAAGTAAAAAAGACAGTTTTTTCGTTGAATAATTTCGTAACGTTTTCCACAGTGAACCTTAGTTTTTTGTAAATTGAAAATACCTCTAAATAGTATAGAATTGACGAATAATCAAAGCCCTTGGTGGTAACGTGAAAAAAATTCTGCCTTCAACAATACTTCTCGCCTTTTTACTCTCAAGCTGTGCTTCGAAGCCAGTGAAATTAGTGAGTGCTCCATCGGCCGACAGAATGGAAGCCGTCAGGAACCTGGTGACGGGAAAGGAAGCGGGGAAGCTTCTAAACAGCTCTGAAGAGCTAGCAAAAGCTTATTTAGAGGCCCTTCAGGAAGAAAAAGCAGGTCATACCAAACAAGCCTGCGATCAGTTTGAAAAACTCTCTTCTGAAAATGATCTGCCTATCAAGGACGCAGCTCTTATTCATGCACTGAAAAATTGTGATTACTCAAAAGGCGACCTTGAGGATATCTGGGCCGATAAAAAAGTTTCTAAATATCTTCAGGAATTTTTCTTCGACATTTCACTTTCGCTGGCTGCGAAAAACAAAATGGAAGATTATGAAGCAGAATTTTCTTTTGCTCTCATTCCCTACAAACAAGTTCTTAACGACAAATTAAAACTCATCAAGCGTGCTATCGAGATTGCTGAGAAAAAAGATGATTCTGAAAAATTAAAACTCTACAAAGAAAAGTTGATTGAGCTTTCGCCGATGCATGCAGAAGAAATCACTCCGGCGAATATCTTTCCAGTGGCTAAAGATTTTGAAGCGAATAGAAAATTTCAAAACGCTCGCGAACTATACGAATCCATCATTAAAGGGGATTACACGCTTGATGAAAAAGTGAAAGCTTACAATGCGTACCGGATGAGCTTTAAAGTTGCGCGCGATTTAAAAACGTTCCTTGAAAAAACTTTTGAAATGGAAAAGTTTCTGAAAGCGGAAATGGAGAAAATTCCGACGGATAAAAATACTATTGAAAAAATAGAACAAGCCTGGGTTGAATCCAGGATTACTTTAGTTCGCGCCGTCTGGACTGATCATCGCAATAAAGAAGCAAGAGAACTTCTGGATGAACTGATTGAATCAAAAAAAGGAACCAACAATCAACAGGCTCAGGCCCAATACCTTTATGGCGCCCTTCATCTTGAAAATAAAGAAAATAAAGAAGCGTTGAAGCGATTTGAAAAAGCTGCAAGTTATAAAGTGACAGATACTTCATTGCTGGAAAACATTCAGTGGTCTGTCGTCTGGAACAGCTGGCTTTTAAAAGAAGACTCAAAAATTCAAAAAGCCGTTGAGCAATTTGCCCAAAAATCAAATAACCAGGCGTTTATTTCCAAACTCACGTACTGGAAAGCAAAATCACTGCAGAGAATGGGAAAAAAAGATGAAGCAGGGGCCATTTTCACTGCCCTCAACGTGACTGATCCTTTCGGCTATTATGGCATTATTTCATCAATAGAAGCTGATAAGCCTCTGTCACCTCTCATGCCTTCTCTAATCAATAAAGATCCTTCCGGGAATCTTTCACTCGATTGGTTGATCGCCGTCGAAGAAAAAGATTTTGCTCAAAAGCTTTTAAAAGAAATAAATTCGCAATTCAAAAAAAATGAAGAACGGGAAAAAGCAATGTCTCTCTACTATCAGACTGAATGGTAC
>DAIQAU010000115.1:4976-6640 GCA_036781565.1 Bacteriovorax sp.
AAAAAATGAAGAACGGGAAAAAGCAATGTCTCTCTACTATCAGACTGAATGGTACCAGGGGGGAATGAGACAGATTTATAGTTTTAAAGAGAGTGGAAGAAACATGATGACAGAGAAATATGTCAATGTGGTGTTCCCGACCCCTTACCTAAAAACCGTCGAGAGCCTTTCAGCAAAGTATTCAGTTCCCAAAGAACTAATCTATGCAATCACGAGACAGGAATCGGCTTTCGTCGCAAGTGAAAGATCCTGGGCGGATGCATTCGGATTAATGCAAATGATTCCGGAAAAAGCAGAAGAGCTTTCCAAAAAACACAAAATTCCATACAAAGATTTTAATGATCTCTATGAGCCGGAAATCAATCTTGAAATGGGCACAGCTCTTTTAAAAGACTTGCGCAAGAAATTCGATGGAAAATTTGCCCAGACTGTAGCGGCATACAATGCGAGTGAATCTGCTATTAAAGTCTGGGAAAAAGAACGTTTCCATGGAAATTATTTTGAATTTATCGAGATGATTCCTTATGAAGAAACCAGAAATTACATCAAACTGGTCTTCCGCAATTTCATCACCTACAAACGAATTACCACCAAAGAAGAATTTAAACTGGATAAAGACTTCTTTGCGAAGCCTTTTAACTAGTTCGTTTTTTTAGTGTGCGGTGGTGCCACGAAATTAAATCGTGAAGCATCGAAGCCAGGATTTACTTTAAGATTCACAAA
The DNA here is from genome assembly GCA_036781565.1 of Bacteriovorax sp. Lineage (GTDB taxonomy): Bacteria > Bdellovibrionota > Bacteriovoracia > Bacteriovoracales > Bacteriovoracaceae > Bacteriovorax. The sequence goes on from DAIQAU010000115.1 coordinate 5,700, forward strand.
GCGAAGCGTGGATTTTTTTCCATCTGGAAAAAGAAGATCAATTTTTTTGAGCTCTGAAAATTCTTTGTCCTTCGCTGAATTAAAAGTGAGCACAGCTTCTTTAATGCCAAAATCTTTTGCGACCTTTGGCTTGAAAGTCATCACGTGCATTCCATCACCTGCATTCTTCACATCATAGAGAGCATTTGAAGAAAGACCATTTTTCAATGAATCAAAAAATTTGATGTAAACACTGTTGCCTTCTTTAGCCGAAGTTTCTGTCACCTCGCCTTCTTCTCCTTCGATAAATGGAGCGCGGTAATACCAGGCCTTAACACCATTACTCACGAAGACGACCTGACTGGGAGTTGTTGTTTCAAACCGGATGTTGCCCGGATATTTGTAATCGACAGAGCCTTCGCCTTTCTTGGTATTTCCTTTCAGGATGCTGACGTATTCTTGCTCAAATCTGGCCGAAAACGATTGCGGAAGAAACTCCGCACGGACTGTCGAGGCCATCAGGCTAAACAAGATTAAAGAGACAAATTTCACAAAAGCTCCTGGAAAACTGAATTAGTGATAGTTTGATAATACACCAGCAGAAAAATGGTGGTCAAAATGGCCCTCAATTTATTTCGCTCTTGGTTCTGCGCTGTAAGAAGAAACAAAAGTCTGACAAGTCACGGTCGTTTGTTGACCTGCAGCCTCACTCTTTAATAAGTTGCAACGATATTGTTTTTTAGCAGAGGTTTTTCCCCAATGAAGACACTCATTGTTTTCTTCACAGTCACGGCCGTCTTTTTAGTGGCCGCCATGTATTTGAAATAAGCGCATACAAAAACGCTCAAGTTTTCTTTCTTTGACTCAAGTCAGGCCTGCTCTTAAAATTTAAGCATGCAATCAAAATACAAATACCTTATCGGCGTTGACGGTGGCGGAACCGGTACCCGGATTATAGTCGC
>DAIQAU010000116.1:0-6349 GCA_036781565.1 Bacteriovorax sp.
CTTTACATCGGTGGAGCTGAGCATGCTGTTCTTCACTTATTGTACGCGCGCTTCTGGCACAAAGTTCTTTTCGATCTTGGATTCGTTTCAACAAAAGAACCATTCAAGAAACTTGTGAATCAGGGTCTGATTCTCGCAAGCGACGGCGAAAAAATGTCGAAGTCGCGCGGAAACGTTGTGAACCCAGATCACGTTGTTAAAGAATTCGGCGGCGACTCGCTTCGCTTGTACGAAATGTTCATGGGTCCGCTTGAAAAAGTAAAACCATGGAAAGAAGACGGCGTTAAAGGTGTTTTTAACTTCCTTAACCGCGTTTACAGATTCTTCGCTGAACCTTCTCACATTGTCGGTGGAGCTGAATCTGATGAAACGACAAAAATGCTTCACAAAACAATTAAAAAAGTGACTGGCGATTACGAAAACCTACGTTTCAACACGGCGATTTCTGCACTCATGATCTTCACCAACCACTGCTACAAAGCAGGCAAAGTGACTAAAGAAACAGCGGAAACATTTGCACTTCTTCTTGCACCGATGGCCCCACATATCGCAGAAGAACTTTGGTCGAAACTTGGTCATACAAAAACATTGGCATACGAAGCCTGGCCGAAATACGACGAAGCTCTGGCTAAAGACGATATGATTACTGTCGCAGTTCAGGTGAACGGTAAACTTCGTGCGACTCTCGAAGTTGAACCAGCTATCACTCAGGATGAAATTCTTGCGATGGCAAAGGCCGATGAATCGGTAGCAAAACATCTCGCAGGAACAATCGTTAAAGAAATTTACGTTCCTGGCAAAATTGTAAACTTCGTAGTGAAAGCGTAGAAAAAAAGAGGAAAATATGTCACAAAATTTTTATATTACGACAGCGATTGACTACCCAAACGGAAATCCGCACATGGGTCACGCGCTTGAAAAAATCGCCAGCGATGCTTATGCCCGCTGGTACAAATTCTTAGGCTACAATTCGTACTTTCTCACTGGAACTGATGAAAATGGCCAGAAACTTCTTGAGTCAGCAAAAGCAGAAGGCATGTCGACAAAAGAATATGTTGATTTAAACTCGGCGAAGTTCAAAAAACTTTGCAAGGATCTGAACGTTTCAAATAATGATTTCATCAGAACAACTGAAGAAAGACATCACCACGTTTGTAACGAACTCTGGAAAAAACTTGAAACTAAAGGCGATATTTATTTCGGTGTTTATTCCGGACAATATTGTCTTGCGTGCGAATCTTTCTACACTGAAACTCAGGCGCCGGACAATATTTGTCCTGCTCACGGAAAACCACTGACACTCAAAGAAGAAGAAGGCTACTTTTTCAAAATGAGTTCATACCAGGACTGGGTTATTGCTCACATTAAAACTCATCCGAACTTCATCGTTCCTTCATCTTCATTTAATGAAATGCTTTCTCGAATTGAAGGTGACAAACTTCGCGATCTTCCGATCTCACGTCCTAATGAAGGCTGGGGAATTCCTGTTCCAGGAAATGAAAAATTTGTTATGTACACGTGGTTTGATGCTCTCATCAATTATTACGCCGCTGTCGCGCACACTCCAAATGAAAAATTCTGGCCTGCCGATATGCACGTGATTGGAAAAGACATCGCGTGGTTTCACACGATCATCTGGCCGATCATGCTTCACGCTGCGGGAATTGCTCTTCCGAAACAAGTTTACGTTCACGGGATGATTCTTGCTGAAGACGGAAAGAAAATGAGTAAGTCATTGGGCAACGTAGTTGACCCGAACGACATGCTGGCGAAATATCCACTCGATACTTTCCGCTATTATTTACTTCGCGCGATTCCTGCTCAGAGTGACGGTCGTTTCTCTGAAAAAGAATTAATTGAAAAACACAATGCCGAGCTTGGAAACAGCTACGGAAATCTTATCATGCGAGTTCTGAAACTTTATCTGAAAGACAATGCGCCAACGCTTGATGGCCAGGGAGTCACTCAGGAAGTTTTCTTTGATGATTGCTTCAAGAAAATGAAAGAGTACATGGAGAAACGCGAACACAACAAAGCGCTCGAAGCGCTTTGGGAAGGCGTAAACAGCATGAACCAATACGTGAACACAAAAGAGCCGTGGAAACTAAAAGAAGACAAAGTGGCGCTTAAACAAGTTGTCTACAACTGCGTTTACTCAATTCATGCCATTTCTGTTCTTCTCTCACCCTTTCTTCCGGGTACTGCTGAGAAAGCTCTTCAGCCGCTCGGGATGAAGGTTTCTCATTATGATGCCGTTAAGTTCGGAACGACGACTTATGAACTGACTGAGCCAACACCGCTTTTCCCCAAAATAGATCTCCCAAAAGCCTAAAATAATTCTCCCCCTCGTCAGAGGGGGAGCCTTGAAAAGTAGCCACATTTCCACCTTTTTAAACGCTTTTTTTCGTTTATTTGCCCTTAAAAGTATCTTGACCTGCCTGCGCCTAAGGTGGCAGAACCTGACATCTTTTAATTGAGTACGTCCTTTCTCCGATAAGGATTTGGTGAAGTGGCCTTAGAATAGATGAATACCAACAACCATTAACGGATGAAGCGGAAAACTAGATGGATGAAGAACAATTGGCATTAGTTGAGGAAGGCCTTAACCAATTAATTAAGAAGTGGAAGCGCAACTTGAATCCAGGCGACCTGGAACGTTTAAAGGCCGCTCAGGATGCTAAGCTCGCTATCCGCAAAGTCGCTCTCGCCGTTGCCGTTAAAGGTGATATCAAAGATATTATTCCGGTCATTGATGGAGGTAAAGGGGCCGGGTGGGAAGTCACAGATTTCGAAGACAGGGTCATACGCTATCACGCTTAACGCATAAACTGCATTCAAGTTTTATTGATGTAAATTTCACTATTTTGTATTAGAGTTTTTCCGAATCAATAAAATTTGGAGGCAATCCTTTATGATGGACAAAATTACTGAAGATATCAAGAAAGCGATGATCGCGAAGGATAAAGATCGTCTGGATGCTCTTCGCTATTTAAAAGCAATGTTTATCGAAAACAAAACATCGAAAGCACCTATTGCAGAAATGGATGTTTTAATCAAGCACGTGAAGAAGCTGAAAGATTCTCTTGAGAATTTTCCTGAAGGAAATGAATTAAGAATTAAAACTGAAAAAGAAATCGCTGCTCTCTCCGACTATCTTCCTAAGCAACTTGGTGAAGATGAAGTGAAAGGGATGATCTCTGCTATTATCGCTGCTACTCCCGGTATCAATGCCGGACTTGTGATGAAAGAACTGAGTCCCAAAATCAAAGGGCAATTCGACAGCAAACGCGCTAATGAATTAGTAAAAGCTGCTTTAGGCTAAAAAGTAAAAAGCCCCGTATCAAACGGGGCTTTTTTTTGTTTAAAATTTACAAGTGATCGAGACCGGAAAATGGTCGCTCAAAATTTCCTGATAGAAGCGATAATAAAATGCATTCGTTAATTGATTCAGGAAAACTCTTCTTTGATAACCTTCAGTGCGTTCAGTGACCGCAAAATCATCAAACACAACTTCATTCTTTTTTACTGTTAAATTTGTCTTCAATGTTTCAACGTAGCTGTTCACCATCTTCGTCATTTTATTCTGAGCAGTTGTCGACAGTGGATAATCAAGTTTAGTTGGAAGCGGTTGATCTTCGGGAGGAACGTCCCCTCCTTGTCCGCCTTCGTCTACAGGAAGAAAGCCTTTAACTCTCAGGCCCGGATTGAACGCATCGGTAGCTCTCATTCCATAAATGCGTTGAATGTCTTTATCGATGGCCGAATTGTAATAATTGTAAACTTCTCCATTAGAACAAGAAGAGAAAACATTCTTATCAAGAACAAAATGGTCATAGGCATTTGCTACGCCGTTAGTTTCCTTTCCGTCAGAAGAAAATCGTTGCGGAGAAACGGTCGTTGGTTGATCAACCAACAGGCTTGCACCGCTGAAGCTTTTTAAAATTTCCGGCCAGTACATATTGCTGAAGGGAAGATTGGTATCAGCGAGATACATAATTTTCTGATCGCTATACTTCTTGCGGAATTTATCCATAAACTTCAATGCAATTTTGACTTCAGCAAATCGTGCAAAGTTCGACATGTTGATCCCACCGCCTAGCTCAGCTGGTGTCTCAACATTGAAAACATCCCTCATCATTCTCTTAGCAGCTTCTTCATCACCTGAAAAAGTAAAGACAACATGATTGCTCAACAGAGAAAACTTCGTGCTTCCTTTTTTGAAAGAAACCATAAAAGGTCTGCGGGCAAAGTAGCGGGTATAATCTTTATCAAGATATTTATCTGTGAGGTTTATGATACATGCCACAGGAAGACCACCATCCTCATCTTTAATTTCACTGCAGTGAGGATTAATGGCGGGGCTGACAGCTGTTGCACGAAAGAAATAACCAACCATTTCCTCAACTGAACCTTGCAGGGCCGAATCCCCTCTCGGTGAGAGAATAAGAGACCAGCTTGGATCGAGTTTTTTGAGGGCCATTAAAACTTTGAAGTAACCTGGCACTCTATAGAGCGAGTAAGCTTTTTCAGTGTCTTTTTTCAGCTTCTCGATTTTATCATCGATCTCTTTGATTTTTTCCTGAGAACTGGTTTTTGTCTTAAGGGTCTGGAGATCGGCAAGAAGTTTAGGACTTGATCTTAAAAAATCCAAAACTGATTTATTGCTGGCTTCATCATGTCCGACCGTGCCGAGCAATTCAAGACCAGAAACAATATCGTACTGATTCATGATTTTTGCGACAAGATTGTAATCTTTAAAAAGAGCTTTCGAAGTTCCGGGGTGAAGCAGATTGTATTCAGCGATTTTCACATCGCCTGTGGTTCTTACTGCCCCCTTCCCGCTTGGACCAAAAAAATTATAATTGCTGTAACATTCAACTTTAAAAGATTTGCGAACAACAAGTTGATCGAGAATCTGACAGGCTTGATTATATTCATTGATTTTCGCCTGATCATCTTCAGGCGATTTCGGTTCGAGCATGCTTTGAGCATGTGCAGACAATGACAGCAATAGTAGTAAGCTTAAAAATGTCTTCACGCGCTCTTCTCCCTGAACGATAAGCTCAATCTAATAACGGCCATTAGTTTAAGCACTAAAAACCAATTAGATCAACTATCGCCGCGCCTAAACAAAGACGCTAAGCTCTTGAATACAGGATTTTGTCATAAAATAAAAGAACTCAGGTAAAAAAGACATCATCTAAAGAAATTCATTAAAAAACCGAAAATCTCTCTAAGTAGCGAAAATGTCCAATGAAAGCGAGGGATTATCTATGTTTAAGTATTTTGTTGTTCTCACTCTAACGATGAATTTGTCATTGCCGGCCTTTGCCTCAGGAACGACGAAGCTTGTGGACTATATGGTTTCAGGCAGTGGTCTTGTGGAAATTCTGGGAAAGTATGGAGTGAAAGGCTCTGATGCAAAACAAGTTGAATCCTACGTTGGATCTGCTCTGGCTGCTTTGGGATCAAAAAAATCTCTGACAAAGCAAGAACTGGCCGACGCTCTTTCAAAGCTTCCGGTTTCGGGACCTGATGCCAATGTGAGAAAAGAACTTCAACTTCTTCTCGATAAATCTGAAGGCCAAATTAAAAAAGAAGATGTCGTTAAAGCTGTCAATAACATCATTTACCTGGCAAACAGACACGGTAAATCAGTGATCATCACTTGCGCTGAATGTGTAAATGAACAACTGGCAAAAGATGGTTTCAAATTTACTGTAGAAACAATTAAAAATTCTTCTACTGTAAAAATTATGAATGAAGTTCTACCGAAAAATCCCGCTGAACTTAATACATTCATTTCTTCACGCATGAGAAGACTAGGCATGGGAGACTACTCTCGCGTTACTCCTGATGTCGTTGCTCCATCTGAAGAAAAATCTCTTGCTCTTTTCCTTGGACTTGCTGAAGGCGGATCGGCCGATCAAAAAGCGTTGATCTCTGCCATTAAAAAAGTTTCTACAAGAAACGGAAAAACAAACATCATCGATCCAAAAAATCCTCAAAAATTCTGGAAGATTGTGGCTGATGACATGTCTGCTCAAGATATGAATGGCTGGACTAAAACATTAAATGAAGTTGCAGCTCGCGCAGAAAAGGATAACGTGACGACAGAAGAAGCTTTCTACAGAACTCTTAAGGAGAAAGCTCAAGGAAATGATTATCTGATGAAGCAGTATGAAACACTTAAATCTAAACGTTGTTTCTTCAAATAGAAAAAAAAGCCCTCTTAAAGAGGGCTTTTTTTTTTGTCTATTATAGATAAAGCTTTATGAGAATTGGTAAAAAGATTCCAGACAAAAGGGCAAGTATTCCCAAAAAAAGATTCAAAAATTTGGGAAGAGTA
>DAIQAU010000117.1:0-6286 GCA_036781565.1 Bacteriovorax sp.
ATGCCCCGTAGAGAGAGTTCAGTTTGTAAGTCTGTCGTAAAGTCGACAGGAGCTAAATAGCCCGTACATTTGCTTTGACCCATAATAGTTAAAATTGATACCATAGATGGCATTATGAGTAAAAAGTTTAATCGTGAGACTGAAACAAAAATCTATGGGGAAAACGCCTGTTTGACCCTTTTCCAAAAAAGACCTGAAGACATCATTACGGTTTTTTTGACGAAAGAAAAATTAAAGAAATTTTCTGCTATTACCAAGTACTGCGCACAAAATAAAAAGGCTTACCATCTGGTGGAAAGGGCCGAACTCGATAAAATGACCAAGGCCACTCATCACGAAGATATCTGCATGGTGATCAGAAAATCGAGTGAGAAGAATCTGGATTCTTATTTAGCGACCAAGCCTTCGCAGTCGCTGTTGATCGTTTTAGAAAATGTTTCCAACCCTCACAATATCGGTGCAATTTTAAGAAGTGCAGCTCACTTCGGGGCCAATGCTCTGATTGTCGCTGATAAGAAAGCTGCCACAGCTGCCTCGGCCATCCGGACCAGCGAAGGTGGAGCAGAATTTGTCGACGTTTTTGAAACAACTGATTTTAAGAAAACAATCTCTGCTTTAAAAAAGAATGGTTATCAAATCGTAACCACTTCTTCTCATGCAGAGAAAAATCTGTACGATTTAAAATGGGAAAAGAAAGCAGTCATTCTTTTTGGTGAAGAAGGCCCAGGGCTTTCAAAAGAAGCGCTTTCTCTCGGCGAAACAATAAAAATTCCAGGAACTGATAAAGTTGAAAGTCTCAATGTCTCTGTCGCCGCAGCAGTCATTCTTTCGGATTTTTATCAGAAGGTGAAATACAATGCCATCACTCCAAGGTTTAAATAAACGCGTTCTCCTCTGCATCCTCGATGGATTCGGAATCAATAAAAATGAAAACCGCAATGCTGTGAAAACAGCAAAGAAGCCAAACATTGATTCAATGTTTGCTCATTATCCGATGACGACCATCGAGGCCGGAGGATTAATCGTAGGCCTTCCTAAAGGTGTTGCTGGAAATTCGGAAGTCGGTCACATGAACCTGGGCGCAGGAAGGTCTGTTCGCCAGGATCTCGTTCGCATTAACGAATGCATCGCCAGCGGAAAGCTCGGCGAAATGGAAGAATTGCAAAAGCTGATTGCTTATGCAAAATCGCATTCCAACCGCGTTCACTTAATGGGTCTTTTAAGTAATGGCGGCGTTCACTCTCACATCAATCATTTAAAAGAATTAATTAAAGTTCTTCACTCTCACAAAATCGAAGTGATTCTTCAGGCTTTCATGGATGGACGTGATACGGCCCGCGATGTCGGCGTTGGTTTTGTTGAAGAGATTTTAAAAGAACCGGGATTGAAATTCGGTTCTATGCAAGGCCGCTCGATCGGCATGGATCGCGACCGCCGTTGGAATAAAATTAAAGCGGCGTACGATTGCTTAACAGGAGCAGGGAAAGTCACAGACATGTCTCCTGTTGATTACATCAAGTCAGAATACAAAGCTGAACGATACGATGAATTTATTGATCCAGTGCTGTTTAACAAAGACTATGCTGTCCGTGCGGACGATGCCGTTTTCTTTTTTAACTTCAGACCAGACCGCGCGATTCAAATAACTCTCGCGTTTGCTGATCCAAAGTTCAATGAATTTGCAACGCCTGTTCGCCCAGGCTATTTTCTCTGCATGACTCCTTACGTAGATGACTGGGTTAAATTGCCTATTCTTTTTGATAAAGAAAAACTTCAGGGAACAATGGGTGAATATATTTCTTCTCTCGGTCTGAAGCAATTCAGAATCGCCGAGACAGAAAAATACGCGCACGTGACGTATTTCTTCAACGGCGGAGAGAAAACGCCGTTTAAAGGCGAAGAGCAGGTTCTCATTCCTTCTCCGCGAGATATCGCAACTTATGATCAGAAACCGGAAATGAGTGCTTTTATAGTCTGTGACAGACTTATCGAAGCTTTGAAAGATCACTCGATCAGTTTATACGTTGTGAACTTTGCCAATTCAGATATGGTCGGACACACCGGAAACTTTGAAGCCGCAGTTAAGGCCATCGAAGCGCTAGATGTATGTGTCGGTCGTTTAATGAAAACCTGTGAAGCAGAAGGTGTCACTATGATCGTGACTGCTGATCACGGCAACTCAGATCAGATGGCATATGAAAATGGAGATATTCATACTTCGCATTCAGATGCACCAGTCCCCTTCTGTGTCTTTGATCCAAAATTAAAAGATGTAAAACTTGAAGTTCATAATGGAGATCTAGGCTTGCGCGATGTCGCTCCGACCATTCTCACTATTATGGGCATTCCACAAGCGCCAAACTTTGAAGGCGTGAGCGTTTTTAAATAGGAAGTTTAATATGAGTAAAATAAAAAAAATCGGCGTCCTTTGCAGCGGTGGAGACTCTCCGGGAATGAACTGTGCTATCCGTGCAGTCGTTCGTACCGGAATAGGTGCTGGTCTTGAAGTCTATGGTATTCAAAAAGGATACGCAGGACTTCTAAACGGACAAATCAGAGAGCTTCAGGTTTCATCAGTTGGTAATATTATCCAGCACGGCGGAACAATGTTGCAGACATCACGCTGTCCGGAATTCATGACTCTCGAAGGCCGCAAAAAAGCAGCTGATCAGTTAAAGAAATATAAAATTGATGCTCTTGTTGTCATTGGCGGTGATGGTTCATTCAATGGAGCCATGGCCCTGCATAATGAACACGGAATTGCAGTCATTGGCATTCCCGGAACTATTGATAACGATATCGATGGAACAGATTACACAATCGGCTTCGATACAGCTGTGATGAACGCGGTGGAAGCCGTTGATAAAATCAGAGACACTGCCAACTCTCATGCCCGGACCTTCATTGTTGAAGTCATGGGAAGAAAGTCTCCCGCGATTGCTTTGAAAGTCGGAATTTGCACCGGTGCTGAAAACGTTGTTCTTCCAACAGCAGACATCGACTACGCGAAAATCGTCGGTGATATTGACCGTGGTATCAAACGCGGAAAAACTTCATCAATCATCATTGCCGCAGAAGGTGAAGTTGAAGGGATCTCTCACACTATTCAAAAAAACCTGAAAGAAAAACACAGGCTGGATGCTCACGTGTGTATTCTCGGACATATCCAGCGCGGAGGAAATCCTACGCCGACAGATCGTCTGATTGCTTCGCAAATGGGTCAGTGTGCAGTGAAAGCGCTGCTTGAAGGCAAACATGCGCATGCGACAGTTTATCTTCAAGGAAAAACTCAACTGGCAGATTTAAAAAATTGTCTGAGAAAAAAGAACGAATTTGATATCAGTGATGTCGAGCTTCTTACTGCTCTTTCGATTTAAAAAGACCACCATTCTGAGAGTAATCCGGCAACTCAGCCTGCAGGTAGAGTTTAAAAATTGCTCCAGATGGTGAATTGTCTTCAATAGAAACGTGACCGTTATAAAGATTCATATAGTGCTTTACTATTCCCAAACCGAGGCCGGTCCCCTTTTCTCCCATTGTGCCCTTAGTGCTTTTTCTGATTTTTTTAGCAAAAAGATTTCTTTTTTCATCTTCTGAAATTCCACAGCCAGAATCTATCACGCTGATGACGGCCACCTTATCCTCCAGCTCGGCGTTGAAAATAATTTTACATCCAACTGAGGAAAACTTAATGGCATTGCTGAGAAGATTGGAGAGAACATTCAATTCAAATGAAGATTTTTCTGCAAGAACCTTTGCCCCTTTGGGTAGGAGATTATGAATTTCCACTTCCAGTTTCTTTTCCTGCAACTTATGTTGAAAGCTGTCGATGACAACTTTGAAAGATTCATCAACATCTAGCGGAGAAACATGAACACCTTTGATTTGTGAAACTTCGAGGTTTTTAATATTTTGCAAGATACTGATCAGGTTTTTAGAAGAAGTTCTTGCCTTTAATAGATGCTGCCGTTCCTCTTCATCGGGATTTTGTTTTTTCAAAAGAATGCCCAGATGATGATCAATAACCGTGACGGAATTGGAAATATCGTGAGAGATGATTTTCAAGAGCTGAGATTTTTCTTCAAGTGCATTTCTTAACTGAATCGATTGAGACTCCAGCTCTTCCATCAACAAAACAGCGTTTGAATAACCGGTCATGGCGTATCTCAAACGCGAAAAATAGTATAACCAATACGAAGTCTTTTGCATCGAAACTGTATACAGCGCTGAGTGTGTAGACATCTCTGCTGTCACGTTCGCTTTGGGAAGGCCCAGTAACGTCGGGATATTTTCCCAAAGATAAATATAAGTTTTCAACAGCAATTGAGAGGTTTTCAATTCGGGTGAAATGATCACTTCCATCTGAATTTTATTGGAATTTATTTTTTTATATTTAAAAATGACGTTGTCGCAAAATAAGTGACGGCAGGCAAACGTAGCGAGATACCAATAGATAGTTTTGACGTCGATAAACCCTGTGCCTATCGCTCGCAATGAACTCAATTCTTTATTATAAATTCCGGTATAGGCAACTTCTCTTGCTGCTTTTTCTTCGCCGAGAATCATCCCCAAATTTTTATAAAGAATAAGAAACGTTTCCCACGAGTGACGTTTTTTTAAGTCTTTCAAATCTTCCAGTTTTAAATCAGTGCCAGCGATCAGAAGATCATGACTGATCCCGTTTCTTGTTAAGGCATCGAAGAGTGCTGCGAGCGCAATGTTTCTGTTTTCCATATAATCCCGTGCAGATTTATATACCATACACAAAAAAATGACAGCAGGGCCTTAAAAAAGACGGAATTTTTTTATCTAATCTCGGTACCAGCAAGCTGCGCGTTTGCTTGGGTCTCTGAAATTTTCGTAGCGGCATTGGATAGTTGGATATTTGTTTATTAATGTTTCTTTTGTTGCAGGAAGCGCTGGTTTGGTGCGACTTAAAGTTTTATCAATGGAATTTGAATCAAATTTTCTAAATGAATTCATCATTTCGTAACCGGCCTTCTCTACTCGGGTTGAAATATTTTTTTCATTGAGTGATTTAAAATATCGTGGAAGACAAATTGAAGCTGCAAAAAAATCAGACTGACCTTCTGAAGATGACCACTCCGCGCCGGAAATTGTCTGGTGCGGTTCTCCTGCGATGATATGTCCTATCTCGTGGCAAACGACTGCTGCATACGCATCTTCGGTAAACTCTGCAAGCCTTGCCGTTCCTCCGAGAATCATCAAGTGAAAAGCGTTATCATACAAAGAAACACCGGCCCCGAAATAAGGGCTGTCCCAATTAGCTTCAAGTTGCAGAGGATATCCTGCCGCTGAAATCTCCTGATTAAAAAGACCAATGATCTTTGCTGGAATCAGATAGAAATTCGTCGCGTTCATTTCTTTATTTTGATTTTTCTCAGGTGGCAGACAAAAGTAACCAGGGTTGTCTTTTGGGCAAACAACGGCCGCCTTAGCGGACACTATTCCGATTAAAAAAAGAATCGCTATCAAATGAATAATCTTCATGACTCGATGGTAACACTTTAAAAAGCGCCCCTCCTAAACCATGAAATTTTTCCATTACAGAGACTTATCCATCTCGCCTTCCAGTGAATCCATTAAACCTTCAACCGGTAAATGATAATAGTCTTCGTAAATGAAAGTACCATTCGGAGCAATAATTTTCAGCGCTTGATCCTCATCCAGATGAAATATGTCCGCAAGACCCTTTTGATCTTTAGGTGAAAGAGGCAAAGACGTAATATCGCCCTCTACCGAAACTTTCCCCGATGCAAAACAATCCTCCAGATGCTCCAGCGGCAGATGCCCGGTCAGGCTCCAGAGCATCATAAGCAGTGGCAATTCAAGATAGCGGTATTCTTCCTCCTTAAATTTTTTCCCTTCCAACTCCCCCTCCACGCAAAGAACGAATCTACGCTTGGGGAACTTCAGATTTTTCTTGCGGGAAAGATAAACAAATTTTTCTTTCATCTGCCGGGCATAGCGTCCCACACCGACAATCTCCACCCCTGGGATACCGTGTGAAGAATAGCCAAAAATATCGACTGGAAAATATTGTCCGGCGTAAGGATAAAGACTTTTCGTGCGCATGTTCATAGGAACCTCCGCGCACAATGATGCAATGACCGTTATTGTTTCAATTTTCAACTATCGTAAAGATAAAAAAAACTTGTCCGTTCACTCTCAATTCCTGACAATAGGGTATTAAATTTTTGAGGTCCGAGGTCTATATGAATGAAGAATTAAATCACTTTCGCATTGAACACGATTTGCTTGGGGA
>DAIQAU010000118.1:0-4038 GCA_036781565.1 Bacteriovorax sp.
ATCTCATTACACTTGAAGATTTTTACTCCTCTCCCAAATTTTATCTTTTTAATTCGGCCACAAAAAAATTCGAATTATCCGTCAATCCGTTTGATTCAATTGTGCGCGGATCATATCTGAATTTTGCCGATTTCGATCACGACGGATTTTACGATGTCATTGTCGGAAGCTTGAATCAGAAAACTGAAATGACCCAATATCCGGCGCGGCTTTTTAAAGGAGAAATGAAAGAGGGAAAACTTCATTATAAAGAGCAGGTTCCTTTACCGACTTCACTTCTCCCTACGGCCTCTATTTCTGTTATGGATTACAATCTCGACGGTAAACTGGATTTTTTCCTTTCCAATTGGTTTTCTTATAAAGATGTGACTCCTCGGCCTGTTCCTGATTTACTTCTCGCTGGAAAATATAATTTTGAATTTCAGGATTCTTCTTCAGGATTGCGTGGAGAATACGATTACAATAAAAGCGATAAAACCTATTCCAATGCCACACCTACATTTGGTGCGAGCACATGCGATGTCGATAAAAACGGCTTTCCAGACATTCTCACCAGCAACTCCAACGGTTACTATTCAAAAATGTGGTTGAATATCGATGGGAAAAATTTTGTCAACTACGCCAATGAATCTGGATACGCCGCCGATGAAGAAGGCAGTGAACAGACGAAAGGTGGTGGAAATTCTTTTTACTCTCTCTGTGGTGATTACAACAATGACGGCCTAGTCGATGTGGCCTTAGGAAATTTATCACGCGACAGCGATCCTGAATCGCGCGATCGCTCAGCGATTCTTTCCGGTTCAACCAGAGCTTTCCCTCCGAAATTTATCCGTTCTGAAATTTATCACCTGAATCAGGTGGAAAAAACGCGATGGAGTGAAGGAGACCGTCGTGGAGTCTGGATCGATTACAATCTCGACGGACTGACTGATCTTCTCGTCGACAATTCGGGTTTTCCTCCTGATTCAAGACTTGTTTTTTATGAACAACAAAAAGATCACGAGTATGTCGATAAATCCAAAGAGCTGGGAATTAATCTTGTCAATCCATCGGGAACGGTCACACTTGATTTAAATGGTGATGGCGTTATGGATTTTATCAGCGGCCAGAGTAAAACCAGAGCAGGGGATGTCGATAACCGCATTTACGTTTTTGAGAATCAGACCAAACGAGAAGGAAAGAGTTCCGTTCGTTTTCACCTGCAGGCGAAAAATGCCAACTATCACGGTCTTTCTTCCTCGGTCTTTTTTACAACCAACAAAACAACTCGTTTTTTTAATGTCGAGTACAACAGCGGATCACTTCCTTCACAAAATGAAGAAGGCGCGTATTTTGGTTTCGATAAAGAGAAAGCACAAACTGTCTCTGTCCGCTGGGCCTTTGCTACAAAGGATCGCCTTGATCGCCTCATTCCCAAAACTGTAAAATACAATCTGACTAAATGGCCTTTACAAGGCAAACATACAGAACTTAATCTGTGCGATGATGGCCGGGTACTCGCTCGCTCAAAACACTGCTACTAAAATCATCGGTGACAAAAATAACTGAGCTGACATTTTTTTGTCACCGAACATCTTCTTCAACCAAAGAGTCATTTCAAAGATTTTGTTTTCGTCTATCCTCACAACTTCCTGGCAACTTCCTTGCTAAAGCTATGCTATTGACACTGTTTTAGCTTTACCGGAGGGACAAAATGATCAGGAAGATCAAATCGCTTTTTTTATTCGTTTTCACACTTACTTTTCTTACATCCAATTCATATTCTATGGGCGCCAAAAAACCGACAATGAATGAAGTGAAGCCGGTTGTCAGTTCTATTGCGATGACCATCGTGAACCAGGCGCTCTCAAATGTCCTGCCTCTTTATGTCGGAAATATTTCTCCTTTATTGTCTACTGTCCTTCCTGCAATAACCCGCCTTGCAACGAATAGATTGCAAACAAGAGCGTCAACGACAGTGGAAACTTTCGGCGGTCCTTATCTCGAACACATCAAAGAGCTGGCAGAAACATCATCGTGTGCAGAACATGTATGGCAAAACGGTTTAAAGGCCCCTGCCGGGCTTATTAAAGGGATGGCCCTTAGTTATGCGCGTAGTTCGTGTCGATTGATGAAAAGCGATTCTGCGCCGTCGGCCCTGGTGAATATCCTGGCAACGGCCTTGAATAAGAAAAATATTCTGGACGGTCTTTTGAAGTATAAAAATATTTTCAATAATCTGGGGCTGAGTCTCAACCGATCAGGTGCACAGCCGTTGCGTGCCGTTTATCTTCTTAACCTGGGGACTTCAGTTGCTGAAAGTGAAGGCGCTTACTGCAATGACGGTTCTGCAACTTCAAAACTTTCCACTTCTGTTCTCGCCAAACTAATGGCGGAATACAAAGGAGGAAGTGCTCTTCGTTGTTTTACCGACGTCTTTACAGAAGGAACTAATTGCAAAAAAGAAACAGGCCCGGTTGCTTATTCGAAAGCATGTCCTGCTTTCGGTGCAGAGGCCGCAGCAGCGTTGCTGCGGGTGCAAGGTTTGGCGTATCAGTCTGTAAATGAAAATAAGGCAGAAATCGCTCCTGCTTGTGATGAGCTTTTAAAAGACGTTCAGTCGATGATCGATCAGGATCCTGAAAATGCATGCGGGGATATTTTTTAAGGCTGTAAAATTTACACTTTTCTTTGAGAGAGGATAGGGACGCCTTATAGTGTCTCTATTCTTTATTTTATCTCGAGGAACAGTATGAAAATGTCTTTGATTTTAGCATTGATCTTTTCCTTTTCGGCCCACGCTCTGGAAACAGATCAGTTTCTGGCCACGAAAATTGTCATTAAAGATTCGGCCCCTATTTTAAACGAGTATTTCAATAAGCAGATTGAAGACGCTGTCGCAGAGGCCAATCTCAATGCAGTCAACAAATGTTCTGACGTTGCCGGCATGGTTATGGACAATCTTGTTGGAGCAAAATATTTCGGGATCAGCAAAATTTCAAAATTTGCCCGCACAAATCCGGAGATTGAAAAATACCCGCCAATGAATGTTTCTGATAAAGCTTATTTCAAAATGACCTTTTATGAGAAATCTGACGTTCTTATGAAGCTTGCTGATCTCGCACGCACGATTAACTTAAACGGCATTTACATGGGAACCGATAAACTAGGGCATTTCTCTCTTATCGGAAGAAACTACTATCACAATTTTTTAACTTATAAGAAGAAAGGCCAGAGCACAGAAGAGGCCATGAAGAGCGCTATCCTTAAAGGATTCGCGACAGAAAGAGGGATTCTTGGTTACGCAATCGGCGGAGTTCTTTCCTTCGGTGATCTTGAATCAAACTACGAAGGACTTCGTTTTGCCGTTGAAGTTTGCGAAGGCGACAATCCTTATGTCGTCGTAAAAAACCATCGTTTTGTTAAAGTGCGGGACTTCGATACAAAAAATTATTTCAATGCCAGACAAGACGAATCATTCAATTTCAGTTTCTGGAGACCTGGTCTTTACAAAAGAATTCAACCGAAGCTGAGAAAAGAATATTGTGAAACAATCACAGATCCAATGTATATCGAGCGCATTTCAAAATATCCGGCGATTGTTGAAAACATGAACGACAAGCTGATAAAAGAAGTTATTCTGACTGAAAAACGCTTCAGCAGAAAGCTGGAAGACGTAAAGTCTTTTTGTAACGAATGATCCTGATCAAAAATTCCCGCGTGGCCCGGTTGTTTTCGGTCCACGCGATTGTCCTTTATCCCTTCATTTTTTTCGCTGATAAAAATCCTGAACAAGTCCTGATCAATCACGAACTGATTCATGTCGAACAAATTAAAAACCACGGAATGCTGAAATTTTATTTTCTTTATTTGAAAGAGTATGCGGTTTTACGTTTTAAAGGCAAAAAACATAATGAAGCCTATAAAGCGATCAGCTTTGAAGAAGAAGCTTATCGAAGACAAAATGAAAACAGACTTGGTTAGCGCTTCGACTTAACGATATCCACCAGGGCCTGAATTCTCTCCGGCATTTTCTTGTAATTCAACGTCGAAAGATAA
>DAIQAU010000118.1:4138-6270 GCA_036781565.1 Bacteriovorax sp.
CACCAGGGCCTGAATTCTCTCCGGCATTTTCTTGTAATTCAACGTCGAAAGATAAATTTGCGATGAAGGCAGTCCCGGCATGTCGTGGACTTTCAGCTGGTCTTCTTTTTTGATCAGGTGATCCGGAACAATGGCGATACCAAGGTCATTTTTGACAAGAGAAATGATTGAATCAAAAGAATCGACCATAACGATTGAATCGCTCTTATTTTTAGAAACTTTAAAAAGATTGTCGTTATTGGAAAAAACAATCCAACGCTCTTCCTGAAGTTTTTTCTTATTCACATCGTGTTTGCCGATAAGAACCAGTTTTTCTTCAAATAACTTCAAAGATGTGACGAGATCCGATTGAATATTTTCTGTTCCAAAAATAATATCGTATTTGCCTTCTTCTATGCCTGAGCGAAGTTCCGGGATGTCGGCCACATGAACGCTGACGTCGCGTTTTTGATCTTTCAAATAGTCAGTGAGGAGAGGAGTAAACCAGGTCTTTAAAAGACCTTCGAGGATGCCGACCGAAAGGGGAAGGCGGTCTTCGCGCTCAAAAATCTGCATGGATGTTTTTTCAAAGGAAAGCGAAGCCTGATAAAGCTCTTTTCCTTTTTCAGAAAGAATAACTTTCTTGCTCGATCTGATGATGAGTTCTTCTTGTAAAGAATCTTCCAGAAGTTTTATCTGACGGCTCACCGCCGATTGAGCGATATTGAGTTCTTCAGCGGCCTTGGAGAAACTAGCGTACTTTGCTGTGAGCATGAACGCTTTCAGGTAGCGAAAATCTACCATTAGTGAACTCCGGCAGGTATTGCAGAAGCGTGAACGGGCGGAGTTTTTTCCGGAGCTTGTCTCCAGAACTTTCCTCTGAATTCACTTTGAGAATGATTTACGATAACAAAACCTTCAGCGTCCTGTTCAAAGTCCTGAATGAAGTCGACAGAAGCTTCCTGAAGATAGAAAGCAGCAAATGGATCGATCACCACGTAGATTTCTTCGTCGGTATTGGCGATGCGAATCTGGAAATCGTCTTCGTTTAAATCAGTAAACCCTGCAGCGTAAGTAAAACCTTCGCAGCCCTTGCCTGAAACGACGATTCGAAAATATTTACCAGCGAGAGTGAAGTCATTATCAATGATTAATTTCAATTGATTCAGAGCTCTCTCAGTGAACATAATTACAGGTGGTGTAACCATGTCTTTATTGACTTTATTTTGTTTAAATCCCATGTGAAAATCCCATGCGAAATGTGTGTGATAGTGCTAATGTTAGTGTTGTCTCTAACTATCCAACCAAAAAAGAATTTACAAGTCAAAAAAGGAATTTTTTATGCAACTTCGTTATAAATTAATCATCGAAAATCCTACGACGCACCAAGTTCGCGTTGAAATTCATGGAAAAAAACAATCTGGTGAAAAATTTCTGGACTTTTTTCTTCCAAGATGGAGTCCAGGTTCTTATTTAATCCGCGAATACTCACGTCATATTTCTAGTCCGGTTGCACAAACAAAAAACGGAGAACGTCTGTTTTTTGAACAATCTGACGTTTCTACTTTTCGCATGGATTGGGAAAAAAGCGACCTCAAGCAATCCTCAGACGAATTCAGTATCTCATATAATGTGTATTGCCACGAACTCACAGTGAGAACGAGTCATGTGGATGCAAGCCACGCGTTTCTTCACTTGCCGACGCTCCTGATGGGCATTTCAGGCAAGAGTATTAACGAGCCTAGCCTGGAGCTCGTTTTCCCGCCAAGCTGGTCAAAGGTGACGACTGGATTAAAAGATATTTCAGTGAAACGGGAAGTCTTTATTTATTCGGCACTCAACTATGATGATCTGATTGACTCGCCGGTTGAGATCGGTTGTCACGAAACAGACGGCTTCATGGCCGCGGGCGCAGAACATCATCTGGCCTTTTATGGATCTCTTCTTCCTCACAAAGAAAATATAAAATCGGATACGAAGAAAATTGTCGAGCATATCGCTGGCTTCTTCGGTGGAGTGCCTTATTCAAAGTATGCTTTTATCACGCATTTTTCACCGGGCCTCTACGGCGGTCTTGAGCACAGCAATTCAACAGCGCTGCAGTTCTGTCCGACTCAAATAACCAACAGAAAAGGCTATATTAATTATCTCGC
>DAIQAU010000119.1:0-2414 GCA_036781565.1 Bacteriovorax sp.
GACATCGGCAAAAGAATCGAGTCTTTTACACGGCCTTTATCGGTTTCATTTTTTTCGCGTACATCTATAATAACGGCCTTTTTGTCCTTCTGGAACTGATATGCCTCTTGAGGAGTAATTTCTTTTAACGGATTGTTTGAGGCGCAGCTGAAGAATAAAAACAGGGCCGTAAAAAGTGCAGTAAAAATAAGTTTGTTTTTCATGAAATTATTATACCCTTCCCACTCGGTCTTCGCACTTCATTGACTTCACTTTCACTAGCACAAACTTCACAACGCCCCTAATGGGGCGTGATTAAGGGCGAGAGGCCGAAGACTGTTTGAACAACTCATACACAAACGGACCGAATGGTAGACCATTGCGGGCGTTGATCGCTGCGGCTTTCTTTATCTCATTGCTCAATTGATGAATGTTCATTGAACTGCCAAGCTGTTCACCATATGTTTTAGGTCGGGACTGAGCAGACGCTACCCATAAAAAGTCCGGATGCTGACGCGAGTACCATTCACCGCCTAAAATTCTTTTCTGAGAATCGAGTTCCAGATCATAATCGTAAGAGGCCATTGCATACAGCGAAGGTTGATTTTCCTGAAATGACGGCACTGATTCGCGAACGTACTCAACATTCATGCTAATGCCGACAATATATTTTGTGCCCGGGCTGCGCACGCGTCTGCGCGGGTCAGCTTTGTAATCTTCCACGCTCACAAGAGCGTCTTTTAAGGCGGCCACTCTCTTTTTAGTTTTAACATTCTGGTAACTGTATTTATAGCTGTAAACTGGTTGGTTCCAGACCTGATAATCGTATGTCGCATCCATAACGAAGGATCGGTCAAATTGTCCGATCTGATTCACAATGGCCATGTGCCATGTACCAGGATTGTCGTCCAGGCAATCCGGTTCTTTTGGTCTGCCCATATTGTCTTCGCCCGGCTCTTTAGTATTGCAACGGCCGCCAATGAAACGAGTTTCAAACTGTCCATTTGACCAGAGCATAGTTCCGAGGGCCTTGATGTCTGAAGGATAAAAAACAAGTTCTTCATCGCCATTCATTTTAACTGAAACTTTTTTCAGAGGATTCGGCATCATAAAAGCGGCCGGGGCCCAACCATGACAAAGACCCATCCACGATTCAACTTCATGGTACTGGTCATTGTAAGCTTGTCCTTCCCGCCAACTGTATTCAGTCAATCCATTCTCAAGTGTTCCCATGAGATAATCGTATTTTTCAGCTGGCGAAAGAAAATCAAATTTTCTTTCTTTAATTAATCCATCTGCCGGATGAGAAAGCACATAACTTCTATAATCGCTCCATGCTCCGAATCTCATTTCGGGATCATTATAGCGGGCCGCGATCAATCCTTCGGCCATTGGCCAGTAAGTGTCTGACCATGGGGCCACCGATAATTTCTTGGCCAGAAGATTTTTTTGTTCCATTTCTTCCAGGCTTCTGATCATTTTATCAGGATCATCCACCAGGTTTTCTGCACGGTCATTGTTCTGGATAAACGATTTGTCGATATGTCGAAGAAGCGGAGAATAGTATTGTGACTGCGCCATAATGCGCTCTCTGAACGTTTGCTTGATCTCAGTAAATGCTTCCATATTAATGGCCGCATGCAGGTTAAAAGAGAGTCCGATTGCCGAGAGAATTAATAGAGTTTTCATAACCGACCTTTGTGGATTTGCTTTAGTGATATATAAAAAGTGAGCAAATATGTATGATCTAGCTCAGGAAAACAAAATAATAGCCGGGTCACTTATTTCATTGAAAATGCGACGCTTTAACCGATAATAAAAACAATGAAAGCACCAGAATGGCGACAAAATGTACTTCTCGTTTCCGATGATCCGGAAATAAAATCTTCCGTTTTTCCGGCCTTCGGGTCAGAGACTCAGTTTTTCACAGCGCTCACGACTGACGAGGCCATAAGAGTCATTGATGAAACGCCCGTGCAGGTCATGATCATTGATGCCAAAACAACCAATCCTTCTCTTCAATACTACGAACAGGTCTTTGAAGAAAAAGAACAAATTCCCTTTATTGAGCTCTCTCAATATGCGGCCCAGATTAATAACGGTGTCACCATTATTCTTCTGGTGAATAAACTTCGCGCCAAAGATGGTGATTTTGCCAGAAAATGCGGAGCTGTTTTGATCATGGATCGCAAAAGCATTCTGATCAACAGAATGATTTATCTGATTGAAGTTTTGCGTAAGCGGACATTCAGAACCATTCTGGCGAGAGATATCCCGGAAGGAACAGTTTTTCCGGTGGAACTTTATTCTTATCTGTCCCGTGCGAACCGCTATGTGAACTTTCTTCCTGCCGGCGAAGCTTTTTCCGCTGATAAAAATGAAAAACTTAAAGCTTCTCATACCCGCCATCTCTATGTGATGGAAAAAGACCTGAG
>DAIQAU010000119.1:2514-6237 GCA_036781565.1 Bacteriovorax sp.
AAAAACTTAAAGCTTCTCATACCCGCCATCTCTATGTGATGGAAAAAGACCTGAGTTCTTTTCTCTCTTCTCTTCGCGGTCAAAGTGAATCACAGACATTTTCTGAAGCGCTTGCTTCAATCAGAAATCAGTACAGACAATTTCTTATTCAGCTTTTCGATTTATCAACAGATGGAATTTTGATTTTTGGTAAGGAACTCTCCGACAAAAGCATGGAAATCATCTTGCAGCTGGATAAACTGATTGATCGTTTTCCCACTGTCGGCGAGGCCATGACCGAGCTGCCTTATCCACGTTTCTCGGCAATTGCTCACAGTCTGAACTGTGCCATGTATGCATTGATTTTTGCCAAACACTGCGGTTTTGAAAATCGTCAGGACATCGCACTGGGTGCAATGATTCACAATATTGGTTTTTCAGAGATTGAACAATCTCTTCTGCGCAAGCAGGAATCAGAGATGACGCCGGTTGAATTTGAACAATACAAAAAACACGTTACTCTCTCAATGGAATTATTGAAGAAAAAACTTTTTGCTCTTTCTCCAATTGTTGAAAAAATCATTCTTTCTCATCATGAAAATTACGACGGCACAGGTTTTCCTGAAGGTCTTGCAGGAAATAATATTTCTCTCGAAGTAGCGCTCGTTTCAATACTAGGAAGCTTCGATTATTTCAACACAGTCCGCCCTGGAGAAAAACCACTTTCACCGACGGAAGCCTGGTTGAAATTGCGCGAACATCACAATGAAGCTACAATGTTGAACAGAAAATTCAATCCTGCCTTATTAGTAGATCTGGATGATTTCTTTTTGAACAATTTTTTTGAGAAATAATGACAACACAAAACGAACTTCAAATTACTGACGAAATCATCGGCACCGGCAAAGAAGCAAAAAAAGGATCACTTCTTCTTGTTCATTACACCGGCACACTGGATGATGGAACAAAATTCGATTCTTCTCATGATAAAGGAAAGCCTTTTCAATTTGTCATCGGCACCGGAAGAGTGATTAAAGGATGGGATCTGGGAGTCATGGGAATGAAAGAAGGCGGAAAAAGAAAACTTTTTGTTCCCGCTCATCTCGCTTACGGTGAACGCCAGGTCGGTCAAATGATTCAACCGAATTCAAATCTTCACTTTATCGTCGAACTTCTGGAAGTCAGAAACCGCGACGATTAATTCTAATGAAAATGTCCCGACTCTAATCCGTGATGGTATTCGCGAAATTCCGGTTTGATATAGGCCAGAGGAAGTTCCGGTGAACGCCCGGTGATTTTTTGAAATTCGTGAGCATCGTGTGAGCAAAAAATTTTCACTTCATGCGAATGATCTTGTTTCAATGTTCTGAGTCTCTCCTGATTCCACACCCGCGCTTTGTGATTTTTTTCCATCAATACCTGATACATCGTCAGTCCCGGCGTGCAATGTGGTTCCTGCAAATTCATTTCACCATGATAAAAATAAGCATCACCTGCATTGATCAGCCATTTGTCTGATTGTTGAATTGCAATTCCTGCGTGACCGAAGGTGTGTCCGATAAGTGGGATAAAAGCGATTTCAGGAGGAAGTCCCTGAAGCCCGCTGACTTTCTCAAAACCAAACCATGACTCTCCTATGTCTCTTTCGTAAGCAATCCAGTTTTGTTTTGTCTGCCACTGCTGAGGGCGGTAGCGTTGCCGGTCAAGCCAGGTTTTTTGCAAAAGAGCATAATCCATTTCTTCTTTCAACATGTGCACTTTAGCATGAGGAAAATCGTCTAATCCTCCGGCGTGATCAAAGTCGAGATGCGTGAGAACAATGTGTCTGACGTCGAGCGGATCAAAACCCATTTTTTCTATTTGTCGTATAGCTGTTAGCTCTTCTTTAAATTCCGGCTCAAGCATTTTGAGAAAAAACTCACTCAATCGGGAATGTGGATTGTGCACATCATGTAATCCAAAACCTGTATCAACCAGAATCAATTCAGTTGGTGTTTCAATAAGCAGGCAATGATTGGTCAAGTGCGCTCTTTCCAGAATGGATTCTTTTCCGTGATCCATCAGTGCTCCACCGAGCGGACAAGAAGAGATGCAGTTGAGATGATGTACTTTCATGCTTTCCTCCTTTAATCTATTATTGAAATTTGCAAATGCACTGCCAAAGGATTCTCAATTGAGAAAGTGATGTCACAAAATAAAGGCCGTTGACGTATACGTATCAGCAATAAGGAGTGTACCCGATGAAAACATTTATTCTTTCAATTCTTTCTATCTTTATGAGTTCAACTTTTGCCGCGGATAAAACGATTCCAGTCTCTGTCACCAATAAGGGTTTTGAGCCAGCTAAAATTGAACTGAAGGACGGCGACACTGTCACTTTGGCAGTTACAAGAAAAACAGACGCCACCTGCGCAACGGAAATTAAAGTCCCATCCCTCAAGTTGAAAAAAGAACTGCCGCTGAATAAAACAGTGAATGTAAGTCTTGGAAAAGTGAAAAAAGGCGATATCACTTTCAGCTGTGGAATGGATATGGTCAGCGGAGTTGTTAACGTTAAGTAACACTGTAAAAGTGCAATAGTTCCATTTACAAAACTCTCCCCTTGTGCGATTTTCGGCGGATATTCAATCGAGGGGAATCCTGTGAAAACGACCATTTTTTCAATCCTTTTTTTGCTTTCTCAAAATGCTTTTTCTGCGCCAAAAACTTGTGAAGCTTTTCTTGGCGGAAAGGTAAAAAAAGAAAATATTATTCTTCCTCTTCCTTATATTTTTTATCCCAAAGATTCATGGTCGAAGCCGGCAAAATGGTCGATGGATGCTCAGGCACTCAAGCTTATCAATCCTCCATCGATTAAAATTGAATGCGGCAAACCTTTTTTCTACGGCGCTTTTGAACCCTTAACGGCAGCAGGCGTCCTTCCTCAGGCCATTCTTACTGATCCGTGGGTGACAACTGGCTACGATGGCAAACCAAGAGTGATTGAGGCCACAACGATGTACGGTTTCGGCAGCTCTTATGATTATCCCTATCCTGAAATTAATTTCGAAAACTCAACTCCAACAATCATCAATGCCGTTTTACCGGCCGGCACAAAAGATGTTTGCGATTTAACTCGCATCGATCTTCCGACAGATCTCACTTTTCACACACAAATTTCTCTTCCTCCGACTGGCATGGATCACTACGCTCTTCCAAGTGAGTACGGAAATTATCGTTGGGACAATTCCAAAGTTTCATCATGGCCTTCAGTGGAACTCACCGTCGTCGATCCCTACATCACGCTTTCCTGTGATAAAGTTTTCAGCTTCGAAGGAACATTTCAGTGGCCTTACGAATTTGATCAAATGGATGGCCTGTGCAAAGGTTCTGTCGATCGCCAGATGACAATGGAAGGAACTTTCTTTGTTGAAGATGAAAATAAAGTTCACGGCTTTCTTCACGTCAAAAAACCGACAGTCACTTCGACCGGAGCGGTTTCTGCTTATTTCAGTGGAAACGATTTTGATATTGAACTCGATGGCTTTATCAGAACAGCTGAAGACGGAAAAAAAGTGGTTGATCTCGCTTATTTCGACGGAGGCGACGGCATTTCCTGGAACTATACATTGAGCTGTTTCGGTGCCACTCAAAAGTACTCGTGGTTTGCGGCCGCAAGAGAATTTTTAAAAGTCATGCAGGAAGATGAAATCTGGAGTGATATCAATCCTGGCTACATCACATTTGATCTCGAAAACGATGAAA
>DAIQAU010000120.1:0-6083 GCA_036781565.1 Bacteriovorax sp.
TAAAACAACTCCGCCGTGAGCACAGCATCCACCTGATTCACATTGCTGCCATCTGGATGAGCAATCGATGAAAAGATCAGATCGAAGTTTGCCGGGACGAAGTAGAAAATATTCATCTTCACTCTCGGGCCCGCAAATAATCCGTTGATTAGTTTTTCTCTCAGTACCTGGTTGTTTAAGAAAATGCGATCAGCGTACATTGTCTCGCGGCCAAACAGCACGTGAATTTCTTTGAAGAAAATCGGCCACAAGTTTCTTCCGCGATAGATATCCCACAACTCGTAATCACCCATAAATCTTGCAGTGAAAACTTCATTTCCGAAAGCATTGCTATAAGGGATACCGTAAAACTCGTGCTTGCGGATTTTGGCAAAATCAGAAACGCCACCGCCGTAAATAACTCCGCGGGTGAAATCGGTTTTGTAAAAACGTCCGTAAGTTCCCTTTAACGAAGCCGTAAACTTATCCGTAAATCGCCCGCCGATATCTGCATCAACATGAGTTGAAAGATAGGCCGATCCGATATTGGCATGATTGGATTGAAGACTAAAAGAGCCCGTGAAGTATTGAAAGAAATCATCATACGCCAAAGCTTTATAAAGTAATCTGTTCCCTACTCCAAACATCGATGTCGATCTGTCCGAAATAAAATCATCCGTCGATGAATTTCCTGCGTATAAACTCGGTATGTATGTCCATCTGCCTTTGTACACACTGTAGAACGTGCTCAATGTAAAATCGCGTGATGAATCGAGATGCGTGCTAAAATCAGTCTTCGAATAATCCTGATTGAAAAACGCGCTCACGTACCACAAGTCACTCCAGCGGATCAACTTCTGAAGATACTCTAAACTTCCTCCCACTTTGCTGACTTCAGGATAAGTTAAAAGAGTCGCATTCAACGTGTGCAATTCCATCGGATCCACAAACGTTGTCATCGCACCGATACTTCCTAAATTTTCTGAAGTCCCGGTCGCAAGAAACCAGAAGTGCGGAATCAAGTGATCCCATCGCGGATAATTTTCTGATCTTTCAGAAGCGTATGAACCGCCCGGGCCTGGAATAGATTTATACTCAGACACTTCAACTGCTTTTGTGTTCGATGCATTTCTCGTAAAAAGAGAAACCGCTTCACTCGCTGTCATCGTCGCTGTCTTCAATCTGTTTTCCAAAACGACAGTTCTGGTGTCATTGAATTCTGCAAACGTCAGCTTCGCAAAAGTTTCCGGTGGAAGTGAACTTATCTGAACTTTCTTATCCCACTCGAGAAGTTTAATCTCTTTTCCTTCGCGAATGACTGCAAACTTTTCCGTTATTAACGGCATCTCAAAGCTCGCATTACTTTTATAAATCACGGAAAGATTTTTCAATGAAACATCGGTCAGAACCAAAGAGGTATTTCCAAACGAATCATTAAGCTTCAAAAGAAGCTGCTCACCCACTTTTCTCACCAACGTCAAATTGTCATTGGTCGAAAAAGTTTTCACGACATCGTTATTTCGTCTCGCTGTCCATGTATTCTTCCAATAGCTGAACGTTAAGAAACCTTCTCCCCCCAGCGGAATGACATAACTCGGATCATCTTCAAAATTTAAAGTGCGCTCTACAAGCAACGTTTCCGGATTAACCAGCTTCCACACTTTGTTGTGCTTTCTATAACGAGGATCATCTTCAAATGAGATAAGAAGCATTTTATTTTCATTATCAACATCCACCATTCCTGCAAGATCAGAAATCGGCAGATCAAAACGCTGAATAAAACTCACTTCATCTTCAAGATCGTAGGCCACAAGCGCCTGGCTGAATTTCGCCACCTCGACTTTGTACAATTTATTTCCATCGAGAATATGACCGCGTTGATAATCATCACTCCCATGAGCATTGCTGATTTTTTCTCCCCACTGCTTGTCTTCCACCGCCGCAGGATCTGCCGCCATAAACTCATCGCGGAATTTAGTGAACGCATGCTGAGCTTTCTCACCCACGCAATATTCAAACGCATTATTAAGAAAGAAAGGCACCGCCATCGAATTTCTTTCCACCAGACATTTAATCGTCTTAGTTTTTTTTTCTTCCAGCCATTGGATGAAATGCGCTCCTGCCCAATACGACAGCGATCCGTGAGGATAAGCACCCGGCTCATCCACGCAATCAATCGTCGAGCAGAAATCATGTTTTCTGAACTGGATCTGAAGTTCTTTGTTGAACAAAGGATTGTGAAGACGACCGCCTTCAATCAAATTCGATTCACCCCAAACGGCAATTCCCTCGGTGAACCAGCGAGGAACAATCCCCGAAGGTATCTTGGCAATCGTCCCAAAAATATTACGCCCGACCTGCAGGTAATCGCGCGTCTGATCAAGATGCACAATGTGGATAAACTCGTGGACGACAAGTCCCTGAAGCCAGTTATCCATAACAATCAAATGCTCTTTGTTGTTGGCCGGGAAGTTGTACAAATTAATAATATTTGTAGGAAACGGACGCGCATTTCCGTTCGTTAGTCTCAAATAAGGATCTAAATTGAAATGAACGACATCGTGTGGGACATATTCGAAATAGTTGATCACTTTGATCAAATCTTCTTTCACAATCCGTTCCGTTTTCAAGGCCACTGTCAGGTCTTTTTCAGCGTAATGAATCTCCCCGAGGAACGTTCCATAATTAGTCGGCATTGAGACATTAATCGTCTTAATCGTTTCGGCCTCTGCCTCTGAAAAACAAAAAATTAACAATAAAATGACAGGGAAAACAGAACGCAGAAAGGACATTTTTTTCTTCCTTATATGATGTATAATTGGCATAATCATAACTATCTTTTTAAAGATTGAAACTTTTTATTTATTCTTAAACCTACATAAGGAGCTACCATGAAATTCAAATCTAGCATGTTGTTCGTTGTTCTTGCTGCTGCCCTAACTCTTACTTCTTGTGCGAACATGAAGAAAAAAGGAACTGAAGGTTCATCAACTGAAGGAACTTCAACAGACATGTCAAAAGATAATGGCAAAAACGCTGGTGGCGTTTCGCTTGAACTTAACGGCGATTCTGATTCAAGCAAAGCTGGTGCACTTAAGACTGTTTACTTCGACTTCAACTCTGCTGCTCTTTCTCAAGACACAAAAGACGCTCTTAACAACAACGCTGAATTCATGAAGAAAAATCCTTCTGTGAAAATCCAGGTTGAAGGACACTGTGATGAGCGCGGTGGTGTTCAGTTCAACCTTGCTCTTGGCGAAAGAAGAGCAAAAGGTGTTCGTGAATATCTTCAAGGTCAAGGCGTAGAAGCTTCAAGAATCGCAACAATCTCTCTTGGTAAAGAAAAACCAGTTGCTTTTGGTCACGATGAAGAATCATGGTCAAAAAACAGAAGAGCAAATTTCGTAGTCACTGGAAAATAATCTGAAACTAGTAACGCTTTTCTTTTTAATTTCTTTTTTAACGGCGTGTGGCCTCACAACCACACGCCCTAAATTAGAGATGTCCATGGCCCAGGTTGCCTTCATGGCCGCTAAAGAAGCCCAGGCCGATGTCAAAGCTCCAGGACTCTTCCGCAAGGCCGAATACTACTACCTCAAGGCCAAATCTTCTTACAAGCGCAAGTACTTCAACAAAGCTCAGCAATATGCTCTGCTATCCAAAAAATATTCCGAGCGAGCGGAATATGTTGCCATTAGAAAAAAGACGTTAGAAAATTTATAAGTATTAACTCTTATTCAGAGGAAGATGACTTATGAAAAGCCTTTCACTTGTTGCAACTCTTGCAATGCTCATTTCACTTACAGCTTGTAAAACACAGGAAGATATTCGCCGTGAAAAAACGGTTGAAGTTTTAAATGAGCAAGTCGCTCAAACTCAAAAAAGCACTGCAAACGCCAACGCGCGTTTCAATGCACTTGAAGAACAATTGGCAAAACTCACAGGCCAGCTTGAAGAAGCTTCTCACAGAGGCCAGCAGGAATCGAAAGAGTCCGCTTCAATCAAGGAACGCCTGGGCGCTCTTGAAGAAACGAACAAAAAACAAACAGAATACATGAAAGCTCTTAACGAAAAACTTCAAGAGCAAAGCAAATACATCGAAGACGTGAACAAAGCGCTGACTGCTCTTTCTGAACAAAAAGAAAAAGAACACGAGTCAAAAAAAAAAGAAACAAAAGCAGAAGCGAATAACGACAAATCAGTAAAGGAAGGCATTTCAAAATATAAAGAAAAAGATTTTGAAGGCGCAGAAGAAATTCTCACTGCTGCTCTTGAAGCCAAAAAAACAAAAAAGAAAGACAAAGAAGCTGCTCTTCACTACCTTGGCATGATCAAATACAAAGCTAAGAATTTTGAAGAAGCGAAAGTTTATTTCTCAAAACTCATCTCTGAAAACGCTGACTCAAGCTACGCTCCTTCAGCTCTTCTCAACCTGGCCAGAACGTTCGGCCAGTTAAAAGCAAAAGATGAAGCACGCCAGTCTCTTGAACTCTTGCTGGAAAGATTTCCAAAGAGCAAGGAAGCAGCAGAAGGCGCTAAGCTCAAGGCTAAACTTTAATGAAAAAAATTCTACTTCCGCTCCTGATTATTCTCTCTTCGTGTTCATTCTTCGCCAACGAACTGGCGCACGACGAAGCTAAGAAAAAATCGGCCGAGCCCGCTCACCTCTCGCTGGTCTTCTCACACAATATCAGCGGAGAAACGCACCCGTGCGGATGTAGAAATTTCCCTCTAGGCGGACTTCCTCAAGTCGCAGGACTCTTCGCTAACCTTTCCAAAAACTCTGAAGTTTTCTACGTCGATACCGGCGATACTTTTTTTCCATCATCCGTTGTTCCCGCTTCCATGAAAGACTCTCTCTCATTCGCGGCCAACAATCTCGCTCTAGGCCTCGATCAACTTGGGCTCAAATATTTTGTTCCAGGTGATCAGGACTTCGCTATGGGACTCGATTTCCTGAGAAACCTCGCGGAGACAAGAAAGTTTGAATTCCTCATCTCAAACTTGAAAGATGAATCCACCATCAAACACAAGCGCTTCGTCGTCATCGAAAGAAACAAAACTAAAATCTGGCTGGTAGGTTTCGTATCTCCAGACGTCTTCAACGATAAAACGGCCGGTCTCTTCACAGATGTGCCCTCTACTCTCCCAAAAATCATCGAAGAACTAAAGGCCGCTGGCTTCAAGGAAAACGATTCATACCAACGCCTCGTCGTCCTCTCTCACGCAGGAATTGATCCGGACGAAAAACTGGCAGAAGCGTTTCCCTTCATCGACTGGATTATCGGCGCGCACTCACAAAGCTTCCTTCGTTACTCGCGCGATGTTGGAAATACAAAAATCGTACAAACACTTTCTAAAAACCATTACGTCGGCGATATCAAAATCGATACAAAGGCCAAAAAAGAAAGCGACACGTACGAGCTTCACGAAATCCGCGACGAACTCGTAAAAAATCTTGATCCAAATCCGTTCATCAAATTCATCGATGACCACAAAACAAAGATGAACGAACTGCAAATGACCGAACAAAGCAAAATGGGAGTCGAAGTTCTCGCTCCAAATGCTCCAGTCAAAAAATACAAAACCGCAGCAAGCTGCATCCAGTGCCACAAACCGCAAGGCGATTTCTGGCAAGGCACGCCCCACTCCATCGCTTACACCACGCTGATGAAAGCGCACGAGCAAAACAATCTTCAATGTATCAAGTGCCACTCTCTCGGCCTCGGCGATCCAAAAGGTTTTACTGCCGCCAAAAACATGGTCTCCTTCAAAGGAAAACCCATTATCGACTACTGGAACCAAGTTCACGCAATGAGCGCCGAAGTCAAATCAGTTCGTCAGCTCGAAGCCAAGCAGATTGCAGCAATCTCAAAAAAATGGATGGCGTTCGATGCTCTTTCCGGAGTGAAAAGCAATTTTGCCAATGTTCAATGTTTGAATTGTCATGGAATGAATGATGAGCACCCTTTCAATGCTGATGTTCCTGTGACTCGTGAGGCCCGTGCTTCGGAAATTAAATCAAAATGTCTTTCTTGTCATACTAATGATCAGTCGCCGGAGTGGTATGGGAAGGAAGGAAGTAAGGTTGTTAATGAGAAGGT
>DAIQAU010000121.1:0-1617 GCA_036781565.1 Bacteriovorax sp.
GAAAAGAATGTCATCTCAAAGGTGCTGGAAAATGGCGTTAAAACCTTTTTAGTCAAGCCTTTCGACGAAGCTTCTTTTCAGGATAGAGTTCTCAAGGTCTTGGCCGCTACAACTAAATAAATTTTTAAAGACAAGCTTGACATGGCCATAGGTGGCCCCATCTTTGCTTTTGTAATGATGCTTCTGCAATAGAGAGCACAGCAAAAGGAGTGATTGGATGAACAAGTTTGACAGCATAATTGAAGGCTCCATCGCGATTGCGCAGGGAGAAGCGCTTAAGAGAAAGAATACTGAAATATTTCCGGTCCATTTAATTTACGGACTCATCAATAATCCACAGACCTTTTCTTCAAGAAGCCTGAAAAAATATTCTAAGGATCTTGATCGTCTGATGGACCAACTTCCAACGGTTAAAACCAAAATGGAAATGGATCAACTAAGAGCTTCTTCAAAGCTTTCGGAATGGTTGACCTATGCTTCTTCTCACGCCATTCAAAACGGTAGTCAGGAAATCAGAGAGCGCGATTTGCTTAAATATATGCAGCAGATTGTTCCTGAATTTCAAATTGATTATAGTTCTCTTTCTACAGAGAACGCAGATGAAGCACTGGAAAAACCAGCGTTTCTTACAAACCTCAATGAACTGGCCGAAAGTGGCAAGCTTGATCCGGTCATTGGCCGCTCAAAAGAAATTCGCGCCGTGATGGAAATTCTCGGACGACGTGGAAAAAACAATCCCGTCCTTGTCGGTCCTGCCGGTGTGGGGAAAACGGCGATTGTTGAAGGTCTTGCTGATGCCATCGTAAAAGGAAAAGTTCCTGAAGTTCTCGAAGGAAAAATTGTCTACTCACTTGATCTGGGCCAGTTGATGGCCGGAACAAAATACCGTGGTGAATTTGAAGAAAGACTCCAGGCCTTGTTGAAATTTATTAAAGCACAAAACGGTCAGTCTATTCTTTTTATCGATGAGCTCCATCAACTTGTCGGTGCGGGAAGAACAGACGGCGCGATGGATGCAGCGAATCTCCTGAAGCCAGCTCTGGCCCGCGGAGAACTTCACTGTATCGGTGCAACGACACCGGAAGAATATCAAAAATATATTCTCAATGATTCAGCTCTCGACAGACGCTTCAGAAGTGTTCCGGTCGATGAACCTAGTCAGGAAGATGCTATTGAAATTTTGATGGGAATCAGAGACAAAATGGAAATCCACCATGGAATTAAAATTTCCGATGATGCGATTTACAATGCTGTCTTTTTATCATCTCAATACATCACTGATAAAAACTTACCGGACAAGGCGATCGATTTAATTGATGAAGCGAGTTCGGCGTTGAAACTTTCTGCCGAAGCGATGCCGGCAAATCTGGTAGAGCTTGAAGCTGAAATCAGAACGAAAAAAATCTACGCGAAGTCTCAGGCGAAAAATACTGAAATTGAAAAAGAGATTAAGGAACTTGAGCAGCAGTTCACAGAAGAAAAAGCAAAATGGGAAAAAGAAGTCTTTGCCTTAAAGCAAGTCGCAGAAATGAAACATTCTCTTGAACGCGCTAAGTTCGAACTGGAACAAGCGCAAAGAAATCAGGATTATGAAGCAGCTTCGAAGTTGAAATATTC
>DAIQAU010000121.1:1717-5996 GCA_036781565.1 Bacteriovorax sp.
TGGAACAAGCGCAAAGAAATCAGGATTATGAAGCAGCTTCGAAGTTGAAATATTCTGTGCTTCCTGAACTGGAACAAAAAATTTCTTCTGCTGAATACAATTGGGTCCTTTCGACAAAAGATGTAGCAGCTGTGATTTCAAGACAGAAAGGAATACCGATTGAAAAAATTCTTAAATCAAAACAAGAAAATATTCTTGGCCTTGAAGATTACTTAAAGAGCAAAGTGTATGGGCAAAATCAGGCATTGCACGAAATTGCAGAAGTTCTGGTCACTGCGCATGCTGGTCTTTCAGACCCAACCAGACCTCTTGGGTCATTCCTCTTAAGAGGGCCATCGGGTGTTGGTAAAACAGAAACAGCGAAAGCATTGTCGGAATTTTTATTTGGAACACAGGATAACCTTGTACGCTTCGACCTCTCAGAATTTTCGGAAAAACATTCTGTGGCAAAACTGATCGGCGCACCTGCCGGTTATGTCGGTTACGAAGAAGGCGGGGTACTCACTGAGGCCATCAGAAGAAAACCTTATGCGGTCATTCTGTTTGATGAAGTTGAGAAGGCCCACCATGACTTCTCTGATATACTTCTGCAGATTCTGGATGACGGTCGCCTGACTGATAACAAAGGGCGCACGATTGATTTTAAAAATACCATCATTCTGATTACGACTAACTCAAAAAATATTGAAGAGGATTTTAAACCAGAAGTTTTAGGTCGTCTGGATGCTGTTCTTTCTTACAATGCTCTCGATCAGTCCATTATGAAAAATCTGATCGACAAGCAAGTGAAGCTTCTTAACCAAAGACTGGAAAGCAAAAATCTTCATGTTGATTTAAATGAGGAAGTTTATAATGAGATTGCAAAACGCGGATACGATCCTCGTTTTGGAGCAAGACCTTTGCAATCGGTGTTCGGTCAGTACATTACTCGTCCACTGTCCCGCAAAATTCTTTCGGGAGAGCTTCAACCTGGACGCGTGGTTGCAGAATGGACTCCAGATCAAAACAATCATGTAATTTTTTATGAGAAAGTAGAAGAAAATCTTGCTCATTAAGAGGGTCCGTTCAGGGGGGGCTTTGTGGCCACCCCTTCTTATGTTAAACTTATTTTAAAATATCCATGAGGAAGGTTTAGCATGTCTGAAACAGTTCGACTGATGCCCAATGACTATCTTATGCGCGAAGGAGAAGAGAGTACTGAGATGTATTATCTTCAATCGGGAACACTGGTTGTCTATAAACGCAGAGGTGATGGCGATCATCAGATCGGAAATATCATTGCAGGAGAACTCGTGGGGGAAATGTCTTTTTTGGATAAACAACCGCGTTCTGCTTCAGTGAAAGCGCTTTCAGAATGTGTTTTAGTGAAGATTCCTGCAGACAAGCTGGAGCAGACAATGGAAAGCATGCCAAAATGGTTCTCAGCGCTTCTGCACACGCTTACAGAGCGTCTTCGCAAGGCCAATGCCCGCATCCGTATTTAAAATTAAATTTTAGTCTAAAGTCGTAGTCAGGCTGATGCCGAGGTCGCGTTCAATACGCGCTTTTTCATTGAGAGAAAAAGGGTTGCGTTCAACTGAAAGGTGCGCAAGCTCGCCGATATCTTTTATCCAGACTGGAAGAGAGCGAAGTTGATTGGAATCGAGGTTTAATCTCTGCAAGTCTATTAAAAGCATAAATCTCTGCGAAAGAGTTTCAAAAGCATTGCCAGAAAGATCGAGAGTTCTGACTTCGGAAATATGGGGAAGAAGATCATCTATCGTTTCTAATTTATTTCTTCCAAGAATAAGAGTGGTGAGATTGGATTTTGTCTGTAATTTGGGAAGTTCAACGATTTGATTATTTTTCAGGTTGAGATAGGAGAGTTCCGGAAGTTCAAAAACTTCCCTGGGAATAGTTTTTATTTTGGTAGAAACCACTGTGAGCTTTTTCAAGTGTTTCAAAATGGTGATGTCTTCCGGAAAATAAGTGAAACATCCACCGATGATTTCAAGTTCAGTAATGTCCCATTGATTCAAAACTTCGATCGGAAACTTCTGATCGTTTTTTTCACATTTTAAGACGACTTTTTTTTCCATCCACATGTTTCTATAAATCCTGAACGTACTTGTTATTAGAATCCACTAAAATACACTTAGGTTTAATCTGTCTGTCGGAAAGGGCGTAGCTGAAAATAATGACTTCATCGCCTTTTTTAATCAGGTGCGCGGCCGCACCGTTCATGCATATCATTCCGGAGCTACGAGCTCCCGCAATGACATAAGTTTCTAATCTGTGCCCGCTTGTGTTGGAAACGACAGTTACTTTTTGTCCTGGCCAGAGATCAATGCGATCGAGCAGATCCTGATCAATCGTAATTGAACCAATATAAGCGATATCAGCTTCCGTGATGGTCGCTTTATGAATTTTACTTTGCAAAACTTCTCTTAACATAATCTCATTAAATTCCTTAAAGCCCTGTCGGGCCGGGAATTCCTAAAAAATAAAGAATCGATGTCATCGGCCCGTGGCTCAAGTGTTGTTGAGCAGCTTTTCTCACGACATCTTTTGCGTGAAAAGCAATTCCCAGACCAGCTGTTGCCAGCATCGGAAGATCGTTAGCGCCATCACCAATTGCGACAACCTGTTCAAGCGAAATGTTTTCCTGTTGAGCAATGAGCTTAACAAGAATCGCTTTTTGGTTGGCATTGACGATAGTTCCAGTTACGTGTCCCGTCAGTTTCCCGTCTTCAATTTGAAGTTCGTTCGCAAAAGAATAGTCTAGTCCGAGCTTGATTTTCAAGGCATCGGCAAAAAAGTTAAATCCCCCTGAGATTAACGCGACTTTATAGCCTAGAGATTTAATTGTTTTGATGAATTCTTCAACGCCTGGAGTGAGAGGAAGATCTTCCAGAATCTGCTGCATCTTCGCGGTCTCAAGTCCTTTTAGTTTAGACACACGGAGCTTGAGTGATTCATCAAAATCAATTTCTCCGTTCATTGCTCTGTGAGTGATGGCGCGGACTTCTTCGCCTGCACCGGCGATTTCAGCGAGTTCATCAATAACCTCAGTCTGAATCAATGTAGAGTCCATATCGAAGACGATAAGGCGTTTATTGCGTCTGAAGACGTTGTCTTTTAAAAAGGCGACGTCGATTTTGTGTTTGGTGGAAACCTGCATGAGGTGTTCTTTAAGAGCTTTTGTCTCAAGTGATTTTGGAATACTGGTTGAAATCTCCATCGAAGAAAATTCACGCGGTGAAACTTTATCAATGCGTTCAATGTTAATTTTATACATCGCGAGTACTTGAGAAAGATCCGCCACGAAACTTGCTGTCACTTTAGTTGGAGAAACGCATGTGACAATAAATTTTTCGCCTTCCATCTCCGGAGTGTGAATGTTTTGCTCAACTACCTTATACGATAATGACAGGCCCATCATGTTGGCCTCGAATAAAAGATCCTTGAGGACATTTCCGTTTTGATTTTTCTCGTCAGAGTTAAGACCAAGAACGAAAGAGAGAGAAAGCAATCCATGAGTGACGGCTTGTCCCATGTCGAGAACATCGACAGAATACTCACTGATAATTTTCATCAAGCGCGCTGTGATTCCCGGAAAGTCGGGACCGGATACAGTGACGAGAATAATTTTTCCACTTAAGCTGTTCACACTATTTCCTTTAATTATTGTGGCGATCCGGCTTGCCTTGAGATTTTCTCTGGCGGCGGTGTTCGCGACGAATTTTTTGTACTTTTCTAATGAAGCCCAGAGAATATTCCAGGGCCGAATAAATTGAAAAAAGTGCTGCCAGATAGATGGCAATAGTCCCCAGAAGAGGCATATCTATTCCCCAGGGAATATCGTAGGCCATGAGAAGAGGAACGCCCACCATTTGCGTGGCCGTTTTCCATTTGCCAAGAGTTCCGACGGGAACCGACAATCCTTTTTCCATCGCAAGCAATCTTAACGCTGTAATATACATTTCGCGCAGAACGAGAATGAGAACAATGACAACGTGTATGCGATTGAGAGCAAGAAGCATGATGAGTGAAGAGATGACCAGAAATTTATCGGCAATCGGATCAAGAAAAGATCCAAAGACTGTCACAATTTTTCTTTTGCGTGCAATATAGCCGTCAAAAAAGTCTGTGATCGATGCCGCCACAAATGTCCAGGCCGCAACATAGTTTAGTAATTTAGTCGACAAATAGAGCTCGCGGCCAATGCGCAGTTGATACTGAACAAGAATCAGCGAGATTAAAATAATAGGAATCAAAACGACTCTAAACATCGTCAGTC
>DAIQAU010000122.1:0-5958 GCA_036781565.1 Bacteriovorax sp.
CGGCTCAATCAATATTATATTTATAAAACACCGCGCACTGAACTTGAGAACATTGTGTACGACGATGAAAAGCGTCAGTATGGTGTGCTTACTCTGGAGCTCACAGTCGTAACTCAGGAGGGAGCGCTCCAGGAAATTGCACAAAAATATGGATTGCAGGTTCTTCGGGAAGGAACCGAAGGAACCGAATCCATTTTGCGCTCCGATTCGAGCACGTTTTTCACCCGTGATTTGCCCGATTTTGTGAAGGAAGACGGTCTGATTTCCTTTCGTCCATACGTCTCTTACGGGCTCGCCAAATTCCGCTAGGGATAAATCCGCAAAAATTCGCCATTTTCCCTCTGAAAAGTGGACTCTTACAAACTCTATCCGGGGCTTTTTCTCGTGTACTATTTAGACACTTTATGACACATTTGTTAGGCTCATTTAGAGACACACACAATATAAACAACACACAGCAAAGGACGCGCTTGTGAAGTTAAAGAGACTTATTCTCCAAGGTTTTAAATCTTTTAAAGATCGCCAGATCATTCATTTCGATGAAGGGATCACTGGGATCGTAGGCCCGAACGGCTGTGGTAAATCCAACGTCGTAGATGCCCTTTTCTGGGTTATGGGTGAACAGTCAGCGAAACACTTACGCGGTAACTCGATGAAAGATGTTATCTTCGCTGGTTCATCAAAATACCAACCGGGATCTTTTGCGGAAGTTTCTCTCGTTCTTGAAAACGACGATGGAAAGCATATCCATATTGGAAACCAGGTTTCGTCACCTTCAGAAATTCAACTCACAAGAAAACTCTATAGAAACGGTGAAACTGAATACCGTATCAACGATATTCCTTGTCGCTTACGTGATATCCAAGAAGTGTTCATGGATACTGGGGCCGGCGCAAAATCGTATTCGATTATCGCTCAAGGGGAAATCCACCGTCTCGTAAACCAGAAACCTGAAGAACGTCGAGTGATGATCGAAGAAGTTGCAGGGATCACAAAATTTAAAGTCAGAAAAAAAGAATCGCTTAAAAAAATCGAACAGACAGAACAGAACCTTGCTCGTTTGAACGATCTTCAATCAGAGATTGAAAAAAATCTTAAGGCCCTTGAGAAGCAAGCTGAAAAAGCTGAGCGCGCTCGTGAGCTTAAGCACAAAGTTGAAAGATACGATCTGATCGTTCATTCTCATAAAGAATT
Organism: Bacteriovorax sp.; assembly: GCA_036781565.1. Classification (GTDB taxonomy): domain Bacteria; phylum Bdellovibrionota; class Bacteriovoracia; order Bacteriovoracales; family Bacteriovoracaceae; genus Bacteriovorax. The sequence goes on from DAIQAU010000122.1 coordinate 1,195, forward strand.
CGATCTTCTTAAAAACTACAAAGAGAGCAAAATCGTCGTCGACGCCCGTACGGAAGAAATTGAAAATCTTTCTACAAGAAAAAGCGTTCTGGAAATCGGACTTGAAGAAGAGCGCTACAGAAAAGACGAAGAAACAGCAAAGATCGAAGAACTGCAAAAAGAATACAACCAGATTTCTAAAGAGCTTGCTGCTGCTGAAGAAAGACTTGTTTATCTTTGCAAAACTCAATCAGAAAAAGAAAAACTTATCGAAACTCGCGAAGCTGAAATCACTTCAGTTAATACTGAACTTGAAGGAAGAGAGCAGAAGCTTGAGTCTTTAAGAACTGAACTCGAGACTTGGGAAAAGAAAGGCGAAGAAGATAATGACTTCGCAATGCTTGAAGAAAGAGTTGAAAATTTAAAAGAAGAACTTGAATTCAAAACGCAAAGCTGGAACGATCTGAAAGATGAAATTGAAAGTGAAAAAGATTCTTTCAATAAAATCGATCAAGAACTTTTCAGAAACACTTCCCGCCTTGAAGAATACGCAGCTTCACTTCAAGATTTAACAAAAGAAATCGAAGCCCTTGAATCGCAATATTCTGGAGTTAACACTCAGATCGTAGCGGAAAGAGAAGCCGTTGCCGTTGCTGAAAAAAATGCAGCGGAATTGAAGGAAAAAGAACTGACCCTTCGTGCTCAGATCGATGAAGCGCAAATTGCTGTTCGCGAGCTTGAGCAGAACTTTACTGCTAAATCGAAAACACTTATTCAGACTGAATCAAAACTTCACTCTTTAATTGAAGTCAATAAATCACTTGAAGGAAAGAAAGAAGGAATTTCAGCTTTCCTAAAAGAAAACGAGGAAGGCTTTGCTCTTCTTGGAACGCTTATTAAGTGTGAAGAGAAATACACAAAAGCTGTTCAGGCACTTTTGTCAGAATTCATGGAAACACTTGTTTCAACAGCAACTGTTGATTCATCTCTTTTCTCATGGATTGAAGCGAACCAAAAAAATCTCGATTACTTAAAAATGGCTTCTTCAGAAAAATTATCTTCTGAAACTGTGGCACGTTTAAAATTAACTCTTGGAGATGATCTTGTTTCTTTAACTGATATCCTTGAGATGGATGGAGAGTTAAAAGAAAAAATGTCTTCATTCCTTGACGGCTATTTTATTGCTTCAGAGCTTTCTGCAGATGTCATGTCTTCAATTTCTGCAGAAATTCGTTTTAAGGCCATTGCTACTCTTGATGGTTCAAGAAAAGTAGCAAACCTTGGCGGTGCTAAGCTTATTTCTACGTCTGTTGCCACTGATGAAGCCCAAGGCTTTGTTGCTAGAAACAACATGATTGAAGAGCTTAAAGTTGTCGTGGCAAATCTTCAGACTGAAGTTTCGGAACTTGAAACTCGTTCTCAGGCTGAACGCGAAAAACTTGAAGCCCAAAGATCTGAATTCGATACTCTTCGCGATCAGGCAGCTGAAGCCCGCGCTCAATTCTCGTCAAAGAAATCAGCTTTGGATGCAAAACTGTCGAGCTTTGAATCTGGATTTACTCGTCTTGAAATCTTAAAAAACAGAAAGCAGGAAATTTCTAAGTCACGTCTAGATATGATCGAGTCTGAAGAAAAACTTTCCCGCAAAAAAGACGAACTTCAAACAGATCTTGCTGAAAAGCAATCTCGTTTTGAAGAGCTTTCAGAAGAAGTTGAACTTCAACGCCAGGCATACGAAGATGAGAGATCTGTCTTCCTTCAAAAGCAGGTTGAAGCTAAATCATTCGAGTCTACGATTAAGAGTTTGAACTCTCAGATTGAAGACTTAAACGGTCAGATCGACAGATTGAACCAGCGTCTTGAAAACAATAAAAACCTTGTTGCTCAATACAATACTGAAATTGATCAGATCATTGCAGAGCTTGAGGAACTTGAAGCATCTAACAAAGAAACTTCACTTGTTCTTTCGGATAAAGAAGACGTTCTCAACCTTCTCAAAGATTCACTCGGACAACTCCTTCTTTCAATGAAAGACAGAGAAGACGAAGTGAAGAACATCACATCGACTGTGAACAAGCATCAGCGTGAGATCGCTGAACTTGAAGTGAAGCTTTCTCAATACATCATTGAAGAAGAACAAAACGTTCGCAATATCTTTGAAAAATATCAGATTGATCTTCGCTACGTTCTTGGTCGTTTCCTTGAATATACAGATTCAGACTACACGGATCTTAAAGACATTAATTCAATGTTCTGGATGGAAACGGAAGAAGGACCTAAAGAAATCGACAGAAAGGATTTTGAATTCGTTCGTCGTTACGGCCAGGATCTAAAAGAGTGTTCTGATAAACTTAAAAACTATAAGCTTGAATTCGGTCGCCTGGGCGATATCAACTGGCAAGCGATTGAAGATTACGAAAGACAAAAACTTCGCGCTGACTTCCTTAAAGTTCAGGAAGTGGAGCTTAAGTCTTCTCTTGAAGATCTTCAGAAAGCGATTGCTCACATTGATGAGAAATCGAAAGCGCGCTTCTCAGCTGCGTACGAAGAAGTTAACTCACGCTTCCAGAAAGTTTTCCCAATTATCTTCGGTGGTGGATCTGCTGATCTTAAAATTGTCGGCGATATCAACGATGCTGAATGTGGAATTGAGATCGTTGCTCAGCCACCGGGCAAGAAAATGCAGAACATTAACCTAATGTCAGGTGGTGAAAAAGCTATGACTGCGGTGAGCTTAATTTTCTCAATCTTCCTTGTTAAGCCGTCTCCGTTCTGTCTTCTGGATGAGGTTGATGCTCCTCTTGACGACGCTAACGTAGGCCGTTTTAACGAGCTTTTAAGAGAAATGAGTTCAGACTCTCAGTTCATCCTTATCACTCACAATAAGAAGACTATGGAGCTTAACGACACACTTTACGGCGTTACTATGCAAGAGCCGGGTGTTTCTAAAGCAGTCTCTGTACAGCTTCACTAATTTCACTCAAAATAATAAGGGCCCGCTCATTAAAAGCGGGCCCTTTTTTATTTTGCGGAGGCTTCATATGAAATTGTTGGTTCTTTTGTTCAGTTTGATTCTTGCGCAGTCTTTGTCTGCCGGCACAATTATGAATGCTTCTTTAATTCGCAATCAAACTTATTTGTGTGTTGAACTTGTTGACGATAGTTTTGTTCCTCCCTTTGAAGCAGGTGAACTTTGGAAAATTGTTAAAGGCGATTGGTCCCGCAAATGGATTAATGAAAAAGAATTGCAATTAGATTGTCAGGCCGTACCTACAAGAATGGGTGATATGTTTGGCAAATGTACTCTTCTTTTTCCATGGTCGCAGTTTCAGAAAATCGGAAACAAAATGGTGTTCAAAGCTGAAGGGCCCCTTGCAGCTAAGCTGAATCAGTATTTTATTGATAGTGCCTATCTTTCCATGCAGGGAAATCAGGCGTATCTTTCTAGCTATAATACGAGAAGACTTTTCTTCTTTGGAATAAACGAAAATTTAATTGATACTTCTTTATGAAAAATAAGCTCTGGTTTAGAAGAAAAACATACGGATGGGGTTGGACCCCGATAACCTGGCAAGGCTGGACGGTAACGTTTGTCTTCGTCGCGATTCCTCTCATCGTTAAGCTCATTGTAAAATCTTTGGATTATCCAAAGCATGTACAAAACTTTGCTCTGCTTGCAACTCTGCCTCTGGTTCTCGTTGGACTGACTGTTGTTTGTCTTCGCTATGGGGAAAAACCTCGCTGGCAATGGGGGCTTAAAACAACAAAGCTTTCTCACATTGATATCAATGTGACTGATTATAAAAAAAGTGTTCTCTTCTATGATTTAATTCTGCTTTCACTTGGATGGGAAAAAATCGTTTCGCGTGTGGAGCATACAGCTTATACCGATGGAACTTTGAAAATCATCATCAATCCAGTGGATGAAAAATTCAAAGGTGAGGGGTTTCACAGAAAACAAGTCGGCTTAAATCATCTTGCGATCTATGCGCCTACCAAAGATATCGTTGATGAATTTCACAATGAAATCCTGATAGCTAACGAAGTACCGGTTCTTTACAATGGTCCTGCCGGCGACAAAGATTACTACTCAGTTTACTTTGAAGATCCTGATCGCATAAAACTGGAAGTTGTGTATGCTCCTCACTATTGTGAGAAGAATTACTGGCCGAATACAGTTGAAAATAATTTTGATCCAAATGCCTAAATTTTTTTGACGGTCACACGGATATTTTTATCCGGCTTCAATGTCACATATCCTTTCATCCGCACATTTGTTTGAGTTGTTTCAACTCTGTGTTCTTTGAAAAAATGAATGCAGAGCAAGGCCATTTCGAGAACTGCAAAGCGTGCTCCGATACAATTGCGTTTTCCTAATGAGAAAGGAAGATAAGCGCCTTTAGGCGCCTTATTGTAGAGTTGATGCCCTTCTAAAAATCTTTCCGGAATAAATGTATCTGGATCAGTCCACCATCTAGGATCGCGATGAGTAACCAGTGGTGAAATGGCAATGACCTGGCCTTTTTTGATTTTGAATTCACCTATAGTTGAATCTTCTGCAGCTTCGCGGGAGATGATCCAGCCTGCAGGATTTAATCGCATGGTCTCGTTCAAAACAGCATTGAGATATGGATAGTGATTGATCGCGAGTGAGTTTTCAAATTTATAATCGTTGCTTCGGCATTCATCTGCTATTTTTTCCTGAGCCTCAGGGTGATGAGCAAGATAGTAGAATAACCAACTCATCGTGAGCGCTGTGGTTTCATGCCCGGCCATCATAAACGA
>DAIQAU010000123.1:0-5947 GCA_036781565.1 Bacteriovorax sp.
ATCGGAAGAACTTTTCTATCAAGTTGTTCTTCGAAGAATGTCTGGAATTTTTGAATTTCTTCATCTGTCATAGCGTCGATTTTTGTCAAACAAACAATCTCGCGCTTGTTGTTTAAATTCTCGCTGTATTTTTCAAGCTCAGTGCGCACAACTACATATTGCTCAAAGGCTTCGTATTCATCAAGGCACCACGAAACATCCACTAGATGAACGAGGGCCTTTGTTCTTTCAATATGCTTCAGGAATTTGATCCCTAAACCTTTTCCTTCACTGGCATCTTCGATCAAACCTGGAATGTCGGCGACAACGAATGAACGCTCGCCCAATGTTACCACTCCAAGATTTGGTTCAAGAGTCGTGAATGGATAGTCGGCAATCTTTGGTCTCGCTGCAGATATAGCAGAAATAAGAGTCGACTTGCCAGCATTGGGCAATCCTATCAAAGCAAGATCCGCCAGCAACTTTAATTCAAGATCAATTACCATCTCAACGCCAGGAAGACCTGGTTGAGCAATTCTTGGAGCTTGGTTGGTTGATGACTTGAAGTTGACGTTTCCACGTCCGCCGTTACCGCCTTCAGCGACAACAACACTCTGATCGTGCTCGCTTAAATCAGCGATGATTGCACCAGTATCTGCATTTTTGATAATTGTTCCGACTGGAACTCTTAAAACCTGGTCTTCACCGTCTTTGCCATTGAGCTGTCTACCAGCACCTGGTTCGCCATCTTCAGCAGCAAACACTTTTTTTCCGCGGAAACTAATGAGGGTATTGATTCCTTCATCAGCAATAAAGATAACGGAGCCGCCTGTGCCGCCGTCGCCACCATCTGGACCACCGAATGGAACTGATTTTTCTCTTCTGAATGTCACTGCACCGGGACCGCCGTGACCTGAGCTAACTGTAATACGTACTTCGTCGATAAATTTCATAATTTCCTAAGTAAACCGCCAAGGCTTTCTTCTATCTCTAAAAACTAAAAAGGGAATCCAATTACGGATTCCCTCATTTATAACACTTGTAGTCTGATGACTAGTGAAAACTAAGCTGGAACAACAGAAACCATTTTTTTGTTTTTGCTGAACATATAGAATTTCACTTGTCCTGGGATTAGAGCGTAAAGAGTGAAATCTCTACCCATACCAACACCCGCACCAGCGAAAATCTTAGTACCTTTTTGTCTTACGATGATGTTACCTGGAATAACTGCTTCTCCACCGTATTTTTTAGTTCCACGCATTTTCGGATTTGAATCACGGCCGTTAGCTGTGGACCCGGCGGCTTTTTTGTGTGCCATTGTATAACTCCTTAAACCTTATCTTTTAATTATTTTAAAAACTTTGTAGCGTTTTTAGATGCTTTATCGATCTTAGCAACATTTCCGTTTCCGTCATTGATCTCAGTGATCAAAAGAGCTGTGAAGTGTTGTCTGTGACCATTTTTTCTTTTGTAAGCACCTGGCTTTCTCTTGAAAACGATAACTTTTCTAGAGCGATCGTGCATGATTACTTTTGCAGTAACTTTAGCACCGCCGATTACTGGAGAACCAACAAGTGGCTTATCTCCGCCAATGAAAAGAACTTGGTCTAGTTCGATCATTGATCCTGCGTCTTTGTTCAATTTTTCTACGTCAATTAGATCACCTGCTTGAACTTTGTACTGGTGACCACCGATTTCTACAACTGAGTACATGAAAACTCCTGGTAAATAGACAAAATCCAGGGGTTAGATTCCGTGCTTTTCAGTCGGTTTCTAATCTTGTTAGCCCTAATTTTAGTCGCTATTTATGAACCTTGGATTTTTATTCAAAACCCGTCTTAATGTCAAGGGAATAGTCTTCCGATACGTGGTTTGAGACCAATGAAACGGGAGACGAGGCCATGAGTAAAAAAACAATTTTTCAATATCAGAAGGAACTCAATCTTCCCATTTATGTTTCGGCCGACATTACAAGCTTCGAACCTAGCTTCGTCGATTTTCTCACAAAGCTTAAATTCACGAAGTTATCAGACAAAGAGGAGACAAATGCTCTGAGTCAGGTGCAGAAAAACAACCTCGCAAGGATCCTTCATATCTCGGAAGCCTCGCCTTTGGTTGCTAAACAAATTCACAGTAGCATGGAAAGTGATCGTTACGGCGCAGAGAGCATTATTCCTAAGAATGGTTACAGAGTTTACCGCTTTAAGGATGTAGGCTTGATGGTTTATTCGTTTAGTGCGCGTGAATGGCAGTTGGGCTGTTATAAAACTTTTGGTTCCGCAGTCGATCTTTTCGGAGCGCGGATGATGATCAATCGTTTTTTAACGTGGGCCTTTGTTCCTCACGGGATTCTTGGCCTTTGGGGCGTGACTGTCGATGACGGAATGGTTGCACAGCGACCTGCTGACTCTAAAGGTGAAGCTGTGTTTATTGATGTCGTAGGGCACAGAATGATTTCTGTTGATGGCGTAAAAAAAATGCGCGCGCATTTCAAAGTACTTCGTCTCGATCCGACATTAAAAGGGCGAAATATAAAAATGACGAGTGAAGAGCTGTTAACGTTTCTCTCAGCTCATTGTTCTTATCTCGATCCTGCAGGGCTTTCTGTTCCGGTAAGACAAATGGTTCAGTCGCTTTCAAAGTTGACTGATGGTCTTTATCATCCACAAGAAAGTTTTAGACCCAGAACTGATTTATCGCTATAATCTTTTTTAAATTCCAATTTTAAAAAAGAGATCATTATGGGAAACCACTACGTTCACCAATTAAATCCAGTGCTGATTGATTTAGGCGCAGTACAAGTCCGCTGGTACGGACTCATGTATGTAGTAGGTTTTATCATTGCAGGAATCTTGCTGAAGCTTCTCGTGAAGCAAAATTTTTTAAAAGTGAGCGTTGAAAAAATTGATTCACTCGTCACGACGATGATTATCTGTATGTTCATCGGCGCGAGAACAGCTTATGTTTTCATTTATAATTGGGATTATTATTCGCAAAATTTAACTGACCTGCTTGCCGTATGGAAAGGTGGTTTAAGTTTTCATGGCGCTCTAGTCGGATTGATTGCAGGTGGAGTGATTTTTGCCAGACAAAATAAATTGTCGTGGATGGAAGTTATGGATTCGGTCGCCTTGGCTGGAACGCAAGGATTGTTTTTCGGCCGTCTCGGCAATTTCATCAACGGTGAGCTTTACGGAAGAATTACCAATTCATCTGTTGGTATTATTTTTCCTCAAGGCGGTCCGTTTCCTCGTCACGCTTCTCAGTTGTATGAAGCTTTTCTCGAAGGGATTTTGCTTTGTCTGATTCTCTGGTTCGTCAAATCTCGCGTGAAAGTGTACGGCATCATCGGTGCTTTTTTCGTCGGATTCTATGGCGTCTTCAGATTCATCGTAGAATTTTTCCGCGAGCCAGACTCACAGCTCGGCTACTATTTCGGTTTCATTACCATGGGACAGATTCTTTGTTTCTTGATGATCTTTGCAGGCGTTGGGTTATATATTCACGCGAAAAAGAGAAACGTTACCATTTAGGCAAAGCTTCATTCAACTTCACATACATTGGCACGACGGATTTATCCGTACTCACAATTTCAATGAACATTGGAAAGCAGGTGATTGAACAAGATCCGTGGTAGATGATGTTTGTATTGTCGCGGTTAAGCCAGACATAGATCGCACTGCGATCGTGGCGGACATAGCGGTCCTGCTTTTTATATTTTTTCTGTAAATCTGCCAGAAAACCATCGTGCAAAAAAAATTGAGGAAGTCGGACAAAAACATCGGTGATAATGTCCTTTTTTACCTGAGTATAAACGTCCAGCACGTAATTTGTTCGTTTTATTTTAAATCTCAAAATTTTTTGTGAGCCTTCATCAGAAAAGACATCGTATTTAGGATTTTCTTTTTTGACTGCTTCAATCTGTTTACCGGGAGTAAAGTTTTCAATAGTTTTGAGTGTGAAATCGTAATTTGGCGGAGTAATTTCGGCGTGTATTACTGAAACAATTGTAAAAAAAATGTGAAACATGAATGACATAAATTCATGATAGTGCAGGGGAATTTCAGAATCTATATGAGGAAAAAACTTTTTTTTATTGCGTTTTACTGTTACACTTTGGTTGAGTCAAAGCGAGCTCGGAGTTCGCTAGCTTTCGGGGCTTAAGTCCAAAAGGATTGTTGGGCTACTTCATAATAAGGACTATTATTCATGATTAAATCTACCCAAAAACTTCTCTATCCGCTTTTCATAGGCACGCTGGGATTACTTGCATCTTGTGCGAGTACTTCTACAAACCAGGTTGATGTCTCAAAGAAAGAGCAGAAAGTAGCTGATGGTTTTGCTTCCGAAAGTGTTCGCGAAGCTTATCTCAGGCTAAAGAAAAAAGATTACACTGAACAAGACCGCAAAAAAGACGAAGCTGAAAGTGAGAAAGTTGCTAAGACACTTTCAAAATCTATGATCAATGGTGCAGCGACTGTTGATGGTGCCGGTCAATACAAAGGAAAGACCTATTTTCTTCAGGGAGCAGAAGAGCTGAACCTTGAGAATAACTACTTTGATATTCCTGTTGTCTATAATGACCAGGTAAAAAAGTGGATGGATTACTTTCTTAACCGCGGTCGCGGATTCTTCGAACGCTATACTGAAAGAGCGGGAAGATATGCTCCGATCCTGGGAGCGATTCTTGAAGAACACGGACTGCCACGCGATTTAATTTTCCTTGCGATGGCCGAATCAGGATTCAATACTTCAGCAAAGTCATGGGCGGCAGCTGTCGGACCTTGGCAGTTCATGCCTTCAACCGGAAGAAACTATGGTCTTGAGCAAGACTGGTATCGCGACGAAAGAAGAGATCCAATCAAGGCAACTGTAGCCGCTGCAAGATATCTTACAAAACTTTACGGTGACTTCGGTTCATGGGAAGTTGCTGCTGCAGCTTACAATGCTGGCGAAGGAAAACTTTCTAAAGCGATCGTGAAATATAAGTCAGAAGATTTCTGGGATATTTCAAAAGGCCGCTACTTAAAAGATGAAACAAAAAATTACGTTCCGAAAATTATGGCCCTTGCGATTATCGGAAAGAACTTAAAGTCGTTCGGTTTCGACGATGTTGAATTTCACGAGCCCCTTGATTTTGATGAAGTGACAGTGAGGCCTGCGACGGACTTAATGAAACTTTCGGAAGTGCTGGGAGTCGAGTTTGAAGAAATTCAACGTCTGAACCCAGAAGTACTCAGATGGTTTACACCACCGAACCTGGATAACTACAAACTTCGTATTCCACCAAATACTGCAGAGAAATTTGCTCAATGCTGTTCAAAGATGGATCTTATTGCGAAAGATTTCCAGGAATTCATCGTTACCAAGAAGAGCATGTCAGTCGCAGAGATTTCAAAACGTTTCAAAATCAAAAAGAATTACGTTCTCACTGCACTTAATAATGTTTCAGAAAATGCAGTTTTTGGAAAAGGCGAAAGTGTGAAGCTTCCATTCAGAGTGGGTGAGCTAGTCAGTCCTTCCAATAACCTTTACGCAGATCTTTTTGAGAAGCCAAGAAAAGAAGTCCTTCGTAAAAATCACAGAAACAGAACACGTCTAGCGAGATCTTCGGGAAAAAAGCCCGTTCGCTATTATACCGTAAAAAAAGGCGAGTCACTCTTTACCGTGGCTCAAAAGCACGGGATCAGCGTTAAGCGGTTAATAGCGTCGAATGAATTAAAAAAGAAAAAAATCAGCGCTGGCGATAAGTTAGTCATTAAATAAATAAAAAAGGCTCCTTCGGGAGCCTTTTTTTTGTTTTTCAATAATACCTTAGTCTTTTAGTTCAATTTTTCACTTGAGAGGCCGCTTTTCCTTAAGTACACTTTTGATCACACACAAATCACTTGTACTCCAAAGGAAAAACCCAAATGGCTTTCAAAGATCTTCATAAACTCAAAAAAGTCGTTGTTGTTGAAAAAGAATA
>DAIQAU010000124.1:0-5821 GCA_036781565.1 Bacteriovorax sp.
GATCGAAATTTACGTCGAGCCATTTATAGATGCGATTGAAATCATCGAGACAGTATTGACGAGTCTTTTCCCAGATCTCGTAATATTTTCCCGTTTTGTTTTCAATAGATCTGAGGATAGTTGAAATCTCAGATTGAATCTTGGCCTTAGTCACTTCGTCAGCATCTTTCAAAGCATTGTTGGCTTCAACATAACGCTGTCCCAGCCATTCTGCTTTATTTTCAATTTTATCTGTCAGCGGCTCGCCTTTAAAATTTTCTACGCCCCAAAGACATTTGGCGATATGTGCGCCTTCATCGCCGATATAGTTAACAGGGATGACGGTAAAACCGTTATAAGAAAAAATGCGGCATAAGCTGTCGCCAAGACATACGTTGCGGCCGTGACCAACGTGAAACTCTTTGTGAGTGTTTGGTTGAGAGTATTCGATCATAACTCTCGTTTTCACATGCTCTTCATTTTCTTTTAAAATATCAAATCCGTGGCGGCTGATGAGCTCAGGAATAAGTGTTTTTGCGACTTGCTTTTGATCAGTAAAGATATTCAGGAAGGCGCCTTTCAAATCGACTTTAGAAACCCAGGGATTGCCGGAAGTCTCAAGTTCTTTTTTCAGTTCTTCGGCCACGAGATTGGGATTCTTCTTTAATGCTTTAGCAAAACGAAAACAAGGGAGGGCATAATCACCGAGAGTTTTTTCAGGCGGCTGCTCGAGTGCCTTAAAAAAATCAACAACGCTCAGATCTTCCGGAAGTGTTCCTTGCTTTGAAAGAGCAGCAAACAAAGTTTCTGCCAATGAGCATTTTGCAGGATCGTATTTATAATTTTCTAACTGGTTCACAATCTCTCCCTAGAGAATATTTACTTTTGTCTTAATTGAGTTGGCGATGAAACAATTTCTGTGAGCTTTTTCATGAAGCGACTTTAATTGGTCCGCATCTGGAATTTTAGTTCCGGAAAAGACAATCACAGGTTTTAAATTTATTTCGGTCACGCTCATGCGTCCTTCTTCGTTCTTGTTTAAAAGAGCTTCGGCTTCATCAGCATATGAATCTACAGTATAACCCATTTTTGAAGCCACTGCTAAAAACGTCAGCATATGACAACTTGAAAGGGCAGAAGCGATAAGTTCTTCAGGATTGGCCGTATCTGTATTGCCCAGATACTCAGGGGCAGAGGAATTTCTTAACAGTTGAGATCCTGAAAAGTGCAGAGTGTGCGCTCGATTGAATTTATCGTAAGCAAAGTCTTCTGTGGTTCTTTTCCAGTTAAGCTGTATGCGATAAGACATAATTACTCCTTTACCTTGAATTCAGCGTCGATGGTTTCCCCACCACTATAGTCAGCGAATTTATGAGGTGCTCCCTTCATACGGCGCTTAATAATAATTTTTTCCGAAGATTCACCGCCCAGAGCAATCAGCCAGGAAAGAATGACGAGTACCTGATTGGTTTGCCAATAAGCAACAGTTGCCAGTATGGCGACAAGAATTCGCGGTGCAAAGAAAAAACCCACCCACCAGAAAAGGCCGCCAAATTCCACCGTATTAAAAATCAGACCTGAAACCAGAAGCGTCAAGCGCGGGAAAAGGGCAATGGAGATCAGAAAAATCCAGCCGTGTTTAGTGAAGTAATCGATCGTACCGAAAGTTACGTCAGTGTAATTGTATAGGAGGGTAGAAGCCCCTGTAATTGCCAGAAAGATCAGCGCTATCTTAATAATTGTATTCATTTTGTCTTCTCAATAAATGTTTTTGAAATAACTGAGCTACTCTATCAAATGCCACTGCAATAAGAAATTAAAAAAGATTTTCCGGCAGCTCTTGACGTTAATTTCCCTGCTATCAACTTATGATCATGAAAACACCAATTCTTACAAATATTGAGCAATTTATACCAACCCTGGTCCTCAAAAATACAGTGCTTTTCCCTGACGTTGCGCTGCCTGTTCTCATATCCAAATCAGTTGGATTGAACGCCATTAACCGCGCGCTCGAACAGTCCAAAGACAAGGTTTTTGTAGCGATCACCCTCAAGGAAGGAGTACAGATCGAGCAGGCTACGCCGTCTGACTTCTACACCGTCGGAACACTTTGTACCATTCAGAGAATCGAAAAGAATGAGCGCAATGAAACCATTGCTTACATCAAAGCTTTATATCGATTCAAAGTCCTCCAGGTAGAGTTTGAAGAATCGTTTGCTTCGTGGGTAGCGAGAGGCGAAGCCATGCCCGATATCGTCGATCTCGATGGGCCTACTGAAAAAGCTCTGCTGAGAAGCTTAAAAGATATTTCAATTGAAATTCTCGAAAGCCTCAATGCCTCACCCGAATTTAAAAGAACGCTCGATCAATTTGAGAGCGCAGCTGATTTTACCAATCTGGCGGCCCAGAATCTTCCACTGATCCTTGCCAAAAAACAAGAAATCCTGGAAATCGCTTCCGTCAAAACCAGAGCTTTGAAAGTTCTCGAGTTGCTGGTTGAACAGCGTGAAATGATCAAAGTAAATACAGAAATGGGATTAAAGATTTCTGAGAAAACTTCAAAAGCGTATCGCGAATCCATTTTGCGAGAGCAATTGAAGGCCATAAAAGAAGAGCTTGGAGAGGAAAGTGAATTTTCAGCTGAAGGAGAAAAACTGACTCTCAAAGATCGCATTTTGCGTGCGAAACTTCCTGCTGAAGTTGAAAAAATTGCCCTCGATCAATTGAATCGTTACGAAACAATGGGACAGCAAAATGCTGAATCTCATGTGATCCGAAATTATCTGGAACTTATTCTCGCACTTCCATGGAATGATGTTGAACCAAAAGAAATCAATCTGGATGCTGCTCAGAAAATTCTGGATGAAGAACATTACGGATTAGAAAAAATTAAAAAACATATCATCCAGCATCTCGCGGTGATGAAACTTTCTCCTAATAAAAAAGGTTCAATTCTTCTATTCGTTGGTCCTCCGGGAGTTGGTAAAACGTCTCTTGGTCAGAGTATAGCCAAAGCGCTCGGCAGAAAATTTGTGCGCGCTTCTCTTGGAGGTGTTCGCGACGACTCGGAAATCCGTGGTCACCGAAGAACTTATATCGGCGCAATGCCTGGACGAATCATTGAAGGAATCAAACGAGGTAAAGAGAAAAATCCGGTTTTCATGCTGGATGAAATTGATAAGCTCGGCCGCGGTTATGGTGGAGATCCTGCAGCAGCGATGCTGGAAGTACTCGATCCTGAACAGAATTCAACTTTTATGGATCACTACCTCGATATCAATTACGACTTGTCGAAAGTGTTTTTCATTGCAACGGCAAACTCGCTGGAAACCATTCCTGCGCCTTTACTGGACAGAATGGAAGTCATTCAGCTTTCCGGTTATACAACAGATGAAAAAATGCATATCGCAAAAAATCATCTATTGCAGAAGCAGCTCAAAGAGCATGGACTCAAACCTGAGCAGGTGGAAATATCTGATGATATGCTGACTATGATGATTGATGAGTACACCCGCGAAGCAGGTGTTCGCGAACTACAAAGAAAAATTGCCAAGGTACTCAGAACAGTTTCTGAAAAAATTGTTCGAGGAAAAGGTGAAGAAAAAGTCGTTATTACTCCGGAACTGATTGAAGAAGAACTCGGCATTCATAAAAATTCTTACGAACATATTCAAACCAGTACAGTTCCGGGGGTGGCGACTGGTCTCGCCTGGACACCGGCAGGTGGTGACATTCTTTTTATTGAATCACTCATGATGCCGGGATCCGGAAAAATTCAGCTGACTGGTAAATTGGGTGATGTGATGAGTGAATCAGCTCATATCGGACTTTCGCTGGTGAGATCGAAACTCGCAAACATGTTGCCAGGATTTAATTTTGCGAAAACTGATTTCCATATTCACGTTCCAAGTGGTGCGATTCCAAAGGACGGACCGAGTGCAGGGATTACAATTTTCTCAGCGCTTTGTTCTCTTGTGTTGAATAAACCCATTGATACAAAACTTGCTATGACAGGTGAGATTACTCTGAGAGGAGCTGTTCTACCAGTGGGAGGCATAAAAGAAAAATTGATTGCTGCTCACCGGGCAGGAATCAAACGCGTGATCATGTCGAAGAAAAATGAAAAAGATCTGAGAGAAGTTTCTGAAGAAATCAGAAAAGATATGGAGTTCTGTTTTGTGGAAAATATCAATGAGCTTCTCGTTTATGTCTTTGGCAAAATTAATGGACCTTATTTTACCGACAATATACTTACTCCTCCGTACAAGGATGATTATGATGGTGGTAGTGCAGCCATAAACCACATCTAAAAGGTAAAAAAAAAAGGCCGGAGTTCCGGCCTTTTTTTATTTTAACTTACTTTACGTTTACAGTAATTGTTGAAGCGTAATCTTCACCGTAAGACTTGTGTGCTCCATCAGCGAACTGAAGAGTCAACGTGTGTTTTCCAGGAGGAAGAGTGACTTTTGTTGAAGTTGAAGCATCACCGAAATGCTTGTGCATTTCATCTTTAGGAACAACTTCACCTTTCTTTACTGATTTTCCATCAACGATCAAGTGGTGGTGACCAGTGTTTTCTTTCATCTCTCCAGCTTTAGCAACAGTCATTCCTTCAACTCCAAAATGAACTTCGAAAGTTTGAGGAACCG
Source organism: Bacteriovorax sp. (assembly GCA_036781565.1). Lineage (GTDB taxonomy): Bacteria > Bdellovibrionota > Bacteriovoracia > Bacteriovoracales > Bacteriovoracaceae > Bacteriovorax. Next base: position 4,629 of record DAIQAU010000124.1, read on the forward strand.
TTTCACCATCTTTTGGTGTTACGAACATGACCTTTGACTTAGCAGCAGCAAACGCTGTTGAAAGTGACAGGAAGAGAGCAGCAGTAATCATAGCTTTCATAAAAAACTCCTTTTCTAAAACGATTGGTATTACTTTAATAAGGTAATGAAATTAATGCCAGCAGAAAATTGTTGCAACTGTATTGCTGATTTCTATCTTAATATTTTCTTTTTTCAATGAATTCTTAACACACGTTATTTTTCAATTGCATCCAGAAAACCTTCGAGCTCACGGGCCGTGTTGGATAAATAAAGGACTGCGCGATCTTTGGCCGGATATATTTTAATGAACGAACTGAAGCCACCTGTCATTCCATCATGCCAATAATTGCGACTGGGTCTGACAAACCAGGCGAAGGCAAGATCGTTCGGTTCAGTTTTAAAAAGAGGAGTGATTGAAAGTTTTAAAGCTTGTCCTAATGGAGTTCTATCTGGATGCAAAAGCGCGCGGGCATAGAGAAGCATATCGTGGGCAGAACTGAGAACAGCTCCAGCTCCCTGAGTCGTCTGATGATCCCAGAATGGTGTGGCCTTAAGACCTGCCGTATGGCCTTGAGAACGTTTCCTTTTTATATGATCATCCACACTCAGAGTTGTTTGGGTTAGTCCCAAAGGGGAAAGGACAAGTTCTTTCAATAAAGTTTCATACGTTGTATTTTGTGAGCGCGCGAGAATATATCCAAGCAATCCAAAACCCCAGTTTGAGTAATTTGCAGTCGGCGTCGGATGATTTTCAAACTTGCACTCATCACTTGTAAAAGAAGAGTTGCGAAGACCTTCTATAAGATCTTTCTCGCTGTAATCAGCGTAAGGATTTTCAACGTGTTTATAATGTAAATTGCAAGGGAGACGGGGTAATCCTGATGTATGAGTGACAAGTTCTTCGAGAGTAATCTCACCGGTTTTTTGATTTTTAAGTTCGGGAATAAACTTTGAAACAGGATCTTTTGCACTGATTTTTCCCGATTCAATTAAACGCGCCAGCATCAGACCTGTTAAGGGTTTTGTAAGAGAGCCAATTTCAAATAATGTGTCTACTTCCGGTTTCGACTTGTTTCCCAATGAGGTTTCACCAAATGAAAGATAGGTTTCTTTTCCTTGATCATAAATCCCGATGATCACCCCGACGTTTTTCGTTCCGATCTGAGGTTCAA
>DAIQAU010000125.1:0-2452 GCA_036781565.1 Bacteriovorax sp.
TTTGAATGTCATCCCGTACAGATTTCTCAGGTCCTCGTAAACCTGATTAAAAACGCTCAGGATGAAATTTTAGACAAGGACCTTACCGAGAGTGAGCGCTGGATCCGCATTCAGTTTAAAGTGGAAAAAGTCCAGCTTCACATTCGAGTCTCTAATGGCGGTCCTCGCATCAAAGACGAGCTTTTAGAGAAAATCTTCAGCCCGTTTTTTTCAACAAAACCTGTTGGAAAAGGCACCGGACTTGGCCTTTCCATCTCTCAAAAGATCATGAGAGAACACTCTGGCGACCTAACTATCGACAAATCCAATCCCCACACTGCCTTTTTATTAGTCATTCCCGTTTTAGCGGGTTGAAAAAAGTACACGCTGTCCTCTGTCTGTTCAATCTTATGCCTAAAATATGTCCAAGCACACATACAAGGACTATTTATGAAACTGGCGCAACTCCTGGCAATGATCTTTTTCTTTTCGACCAATGCAATGGCCACTTCTACTTTAAATCTGGATTACACCGGAATGCTCAACGACCTTAAGGCGTGTCGTAAAACTTTTTACGGCTGTACACCGGAGCAAGAAATTGAAATCGGAAAATTCGAAGGGCGAATTTTAAATGCCAACGATCTTGAAAACGTTCTTGATCGCGATACGGCCCAGAAGTCTTATTTTATTCCTCTTGAATTAACAAATGCTGAATTGCTGACTCTTGCAGCTGCGACCTCATTAGGAGTTGTTGCTTTCGCTCACGATCAGGAAATCATGGATGTCGTCCAAAGACATAAAACTGAATCAACAAGAGTTGTCGCTGACGTTGGAAATCTTTTCGGCGGTATCGGTTATCTTCCGGTAGCTGCAGGCTCATATTTCCTTGGCGTATACTTTAAAGACAGCAAGCTTAAGCAAGTTGGTCTTTTTGTCATTGGTTCTTCAATTGCTCAGGGAATTGTTACTGAAGGTGTAAAAAGAACTTTCGGTCGTGCAAGACCACGCATGGACGAAGGTCCCTACAGTTTCTTCAATCCAGGAAACAAATCATTCTTCTCAGGTCACACTGCTGAAGCGTTTACGATTGCAACAGTTATTTCTGAACTCTACAAAGACGAACATCCGATTGTTCCTTATGTTGCTTACGGTTTTGCCGCGATTACTGCTTATGCTCGTATGCACGATCAGGCTCACTGGGCTTCAGACGTTATTATCGGAGCAGTTGCAGGTCACTTGATTACAAAACTCGCAATGAATGCTTTCCAGGGAAATAAAGACGGCCGCGGTGGATTCGAACTATACCCAAGCTTCGATCCATTCACAGGAACAATCATGGTGACAGCGAAATGGTCTCCACGTGAACCAGAACGTCCATTGAAATGTTCAAAACTACCTGAAGGAATGGCAAAAGTTGAAGCGTGTATCGCAGAAGCTGCAGCACTTTCTTCGAGACGTTAAGAAAAATTAGGCACAATAAACTTTGTCTCTTCCGGTTGAGTCCACTCCGGAAGAGACAAATTCTTTTTCTGAAGAACGTTCTGTCCGGCAAGAGCAAGAATGAAAGAATCGAAAGCACGAGGGTTTTTCACCAGAATATCCAGATCGTGATTGTAGATAAAAATATTTAATTTGTTTTCAATCTTCTTAATTGTTTCCAGTCTGGTTTCCAGTCCAAGATCCACATCATTGAGCATATCAATATCTTTTCTTAAAAGAATTTTAGAACGAAGAAGTTCAATAAGAATCACCTGCTCATTGGCTTCAAAGAGTTCAACATGCTTTGGAAAATGTCTTTTGATATAACTGAAACGCGAAAGAATCATCAACGAAATATTTCCAAATGAATCGAAAGACATGTTGAAAGTATCAAGCAACTGATCGTAATAATATTTCCAGATCCAGAAATCGAGAGTTCTGTTCCAATAAGGCAAAAAGCCTTTTTTCAGACGGCGTTTAAAAGAACGGGTCAGAAGATGATGAGCTGTTTCTTTCTCAAAAATGTCCCGGTTGTAGACAATTTCATCTGCTTTGTTGCGTTCCTGTTCATATTTTTTGGGATTAGTGTTGATCAGTTTCTGATCTTCATTGAGTAGCGCTTTAATTTTATCTCTGACTAAAATGACATCCGGCTTAGGACAATGTCCCGCGCCCGGGCAATCGATTTCGCATTCACTGCACGCAGCTTTTGAGAGCGGAAAATCCACGACAAGTTGCTTGACGCTGTAATTGTGAATCCAGGCGCGAATAGCTTCGTCAGAATCATTCGCATCTTCATCTTTAACGGGCAACAAAGATTTCAAAAACCATCGGTCGCTGTCCGGGTAATACTCGATAAGACAGAAATAAAAATTATCATTCCTGCCACCTTTCATACTGAGACTGCCGATATTTTTGGAGTCCATAATCTTTCCTGTTAAAGCGGCTTTTCTACAACAAAATCAAGTTTCGTCATTTTGTATTTTGAAAGAAG
>DAIQAU010000125.1:2552-5613 GCA_036781565.1 Bacteriovorax sp.
ATCTGGCCAAGCCCTGCGCGGACTGACTGATCTTTATTAAAGAAAGCTTTGTAAACTTCCCAGTTATTGATTCCAGAATTTCTCGTTTCACCACTGTACACAAGTGTCAGATGAGTTTCTAAAACGCTTTTTAATTCATTTGAATAAAGCTGCTCAACAAGAACTCTTCCCGGATTGGCAATCAGACCTAAAACGCCGCCAAACAATGCAGGATAATAGTCCTGGTAGCCGGCCGGACAGTCGATAATGCGCGACTCGAGAGCATTTACTTTCTGAATGGCATCGATGCGATCAAATTTTTCTCCAGTAAATTGAGCAAGCGCTGAATAGCAAGTCACTCCCATAGCACTCGATCCACCTAAACCGGCCCCCGGAGGCGAACCAGATTCAAGTTCAAGTCTTACGCCTTTATTCAAATCAAACAGATTCAAAATTTCAGCAATGAAAGTAAGGTTCTTGAAAAAACCGTTGCGCAAATTTTCTTCAGTAAAATCTTTCGAGAGAAATTTATCAGTCGAGTGATAATCTTTAGAAATAATTTCAACACCGTCGAAATCAATTTCACTTACTGTCACTTTCGCCTTGAGCGAAGTCGCAAGGTTCAATGTAACGACGTTTGGAAGAATAACATTTATAGGATTGAGATCGAGTGTTCCGCCAAGTAAATCAACACGAACAGATCCTTCTGCGTGAGTTCTTTTATTCACCATAGACTCCGATATATGGAAGCTCTCTGTAGCGTCCGTCATAATCAAGTCCATAACCGATGACGAATTTATCTTCGATATCAAATCCCAGATAATCAATCGGCACTTCAATTTTTAAACGCGCGCGTTTGAGTAAAAGCGAACATAGTTTCAAGCTCGCCAGGTTTTTAAGCTTCATGTGTTTTAATAAAAAACTGATAGTCAGACCAGTATCGACAATATCTTCAACGATAATGACGTTCTTACCAACAAGCGATTGTTTTACATCCAGTCTGAAACTGACTTGTCCCGAACTCTCTGTTCCTTCATAAGAACTGAGTGAAACTGTTTCAACCTGCACCGGTATTTTGATTTGTCTCATGAGATCAGCGCAAAAAATAAATGAACCATTCAAAACGCAAACGAGGATAACTTCTTTTCCTTCATAATCGCGATTGATCATGGCCGCGAGTTCTTTCACACGCGCAGCGATCTTTTCTTCTGAAATAAAGACACCAATAGGCTTTGTAGCAGTCGTCATTCCTAAATCCAGTTTAGGGGTTGATAATTGCTATAAGTGTACTATAAGTTTTGAGATTTGGAACGCGACTCGTTCAAATTTACGAAGAAAGCGAGTTGATCCTGATCTTCGCCGAAGAAGTCCGCGTGAGCGCGGCATCTTGCCTCATAGAGATCAGTTTCTCCAACGAGAACCTGTGAACTGTTTTTTGGATCTTTCCTGAATGTTTTTGTCGCCGGAGCTCCACAAACAGTACAGATGGCGTGGATCTTGTTCACGCTGTCTGCAATCGCCAGAAGAGAGGCCATCGGGCCAAACGGTTTTCCCATGAAATCCTGATCAAGTCCGGCAGCAATAACACGGATTCCTCTGCGAGCAAGCTTCTCAACTACAATCGTAATATTGTCATCGAAGAACTGAACTTCATCGATGGCAACTACTCTCGTAGAATCGAAAACTTTTTGAAGAATCTCAACGGAACTGTTAACGGGAGTCGCTTCAATCGACAGTGACGAATGAGAAACAACTTCAGTTTCATGGTAGCGATTATCAATGGCAGGCTTGAAAATCTGGACTTTCTGGCGGGCAATCTGCGCTCTTTTCACTCGACGAATAAGTTCCTCAGTTTTTCCCGAAAACATTGGACCGCAAACGACTTCAATGCTTCCTGAAATACCAGGCATTGTCCCGAAAAGGCTCATAGATTCCCCCCAAAATGTCTCTAAAATATGCAAAACGTTGTGTGTGTTTTCGAATGATGACATGCCGGGGGCCTTTAGTCATCGTGAGAGTATTCACCAAAATTTAATAAAATCTGACATTAAACGAAATCTCATCATTTAGGGCCGGGATTAGATCAAAGTGAACAGAAAGACGAAATATGTTGCACTGAATATTGCGAACAAAAACATGATAAACGCCGGGGTAATGACCACGAGGCTCGCTTGCAATGAGGAGAATCCAAGCTTGCGCTTAAGACCTGTAAAGATAAAAAATGGCATAGCAATATTAGAAAGAATATTGCCCGCAATCGGAAGAATAAGAAGCAAATTGGAAGAAAAGGCCGTGCTTAAAATATCGTCACATTTCTCTTCAAACAGTTCTGCATTTTCATCCATGCTCTCAAAAATGCCAGCATAGAATTTGAAACTGCCTTTCCAGAATTTATAAGCAAACTGAAAAATGAACGGATAAAACACGACACTAAAAAGCGCAGTCAGCATGGACCACTTTTGAAGTGTGAAACTGAACGAATCAAGCATCAAGTGTGAAAAATCTTTTGAACTGGAAAGATAGTCGTAACTCAATACACCCAGATAGAGAGCGAAAACGGAATAGAAGGCGTAGATAATATGCATCGCCCACGACAGGCCAAGCAATTCAAAAAAAGAAATTTTTCTCTCTCCATCTTCTGTCGGAAAGTGTCTGAAGGCATTGAAATATAGCGAGAGAGATTCACCCATAACTATTTCTCGAAATAATCGCTGCGCTTGATACTAAAAGGAATGGTCGCGCCAACGTAATGATGGACTTTAATCTTCTGCTTGAGATCTACCAGAAGAGCATCATTGTCTTCAAGAATAACATTCAAGTCTCTATTCTCAAACTGAACTCTTAAAACATTTTTCTTGAGTATTTCATTCGGTTTCTCGGTCATCTCAGAGATGTGGTCCCCTTCAACTTTCAAAAAATCGACTAACTTTTTAAATTCCAGAGAGCGAACACTTTTTCCAGACTCAACTTTAAACAATTCTCTATCGATGATCTTCACTGTTTCCGTTTTGCCGTCCGCAAATGTCAGAGTGAGATTATATTCTTTTTGTGTGGGGGCCAGTTTCTTGTTCCAGAAATCCTG
>DAIQAU010000126.1:0-2671 GCA_036781565.1 Bacteriovorax sp.
GAGATGAGTTTACGCTTATTCATCCCTCAATCATAATCAAAGAATGGGATTTTATAAACCTAAATCATCCAGTTCGCCGAAATCAGATCCGCCTTCTTCTTCAGTTTTCGCAGCAGCTTTTTTCACAACCTTAGTTAAGTCAGGTTCAATAGACTGCAGGAATTGTCTGAGAAGAGCGCGTTCGCCTTCCTTCAGGAATTTAAACCGGATCAAGGCCCGGTGAGTGTAATTGTTTTGAGAAATAATTCGGCTTTTTAAATTGAAAGGGCGACAGTAGAGGATATCTGCATTCACAATAAAAGATTTTGGAATACAAAACTGAATCACAATGCTCTGGCCTTCAGTGAAAGGTTTATTGCAGAAAAAAAACATTTTCTCCATGCTGATTTCTGAAAGAACAGTCTTTCCTTTAGCAATCTTGTCTTCAGCGATGTTAGGTGCATCGAGACTGATGGTAATTATATTGTCATCTTGAGCAGGGGATCCTGCGTTCAAAGAAACAACATTGTCTTCTGCGGCAGCTACGGTTTCTGTGTTTTCTTCCGGCTGAGCTTCCGCATTTTCGTCGCCACTGTTCATGGCTTCCGCCATCGCTCGGGCCATGTCATCTTCGCCGTTATCTAACTCGGCATTTGATTTAAGAGGAAGCACAGTCGCGCTCGCTCCTTTAGGAGTGTATTGAGATCTGATCTGCATGATTTCATTTTCATCAACAGACTGGCCTGCTTCCACTTTCTCCTGAATGCGCGCTTCAATCTCATCTCTGAGAGACCAGATTTTTAGAGAAATTTTTTTAATGAGTACGGGATCAGATGAACTGTTGTGTATCATGAGAGTTATTCTCTCAATTCTGGTAAAAAAATAAAGTATCGGACCATTTCGGAAAAAAATACCCTCCGCGTAAAAAACTGGGCAAAAGTCTTTGGTCGTTTAAGCTTAAAAAGTACACACAACATATAGGTGATAGAAAAACTCTTGTATTCCAAGGAGGGAAGAAATGAGTAAGAAGCTATTAGGGCCGGCCGTCTTATCTGTTCTGGCAATGACTGGGGCGCACGCTGCAGATTTTGCTAAACACGTACCAGGGGAAATCATTGTTAAATTAAAGCCAGGAGTGAGTGCTCAGAACTTTTTGAGCAAAAAAGGTTTCTCAACTTTTGGGTTGACTGCTTCGAGAGAAATTAAACTTTCTTATCAGAAATTAAACGTATTTAAAGTAGCAGGCACGCAAGGAGAGAAATCTCTTTCAGGAGCAATCGCCGCTTTAAAAAATAATCCAGAAGTCGAATACGCTGAACCAAACTATATTTATTCTGCTTCAGTGATGCCTAAAGAAAAATCTGTTTTTCATAAGAAACTAGAGAATTCTCCTTTTGCAGAAACACTTTCAGCAACTCCAGATGATCCTTCATTTGGTCAGCTGTGGGGTCTACGCAATACTGGGGCAAATGAGCCTCAAGGAAAAGCGGGTGTTGAAGGAGCTGACGTTAATGCAATGAAAGCCTGGGATATCACAAAAGGCACGCGCAATATTCGCATTGCGATTATTGATACAGGGATTGATTACAATCACCCGGACTTAAAGGCCAATGTTGATAAAGAACATGGATACAATTTTGCCAACGATACAAAAGATGCAATGGACGACAACGGTCACGGAACTCACTGTGCCGGAACAATCGGTGCTCTTCATGACAATAAAGTTGGTGTTGCAGGTGTAATGTCAGAAGTGACAATGATCCCGGTTAAGTTTCTTGATGCCGGTGGTTCAGGGACTCTTGAGGCCGCTGTGAAGTCAATCGACTATGCCACTGGATTAAATGTTGATCTGATGAGCAACTCTTGGGGCGGCGGCGGTCGTTCACAAGCATTGTTCGAGGCCATTCAAAGAGCAGCTGACAAAGGAATTATTTTCACAGCAGCAGCTGGTAACTCATCTTCAAATAACGACGCAACGCCATCGTATCCTGCAAGCTATGATGTTGCTAACGTTGTTTCAGTTGCGGCCCTTACAGCACAAAATGATCTTGCTTACTTTTCTTCTTACGGGCGCAACTCAGTTCACATTGCAGCTCCGGGACATAACATTCTTTCGACTGTAAAAGGCGGAGGCTATGAAGTTATGTCAGGAACATCAATGGCCACTCCACACGTTTCAGGAGTTCTTGGACTCCTTCTTTCAAAAGAAGGCAGACTGCCATTTGCTCAAATGAGAGAGAGACTAACAATGACAGGTGTTCCGGTTGCAGCTCTTCGCGGGAAAACGCAAACTGCTTCTCGCATCGATGCTTACAATCTTTTAACAGACACACGTCCTGAAAGATCGGGCCCAAGAAATGATGGCTGGACTCTTGTGAAGCTTGACCAGACTTTTGAATCAGAACACCCATACAAAGAAAACTCAAACGTTTCTAAAACATTTACTTTCCCAGGTGCGAAATATGTACGAGTGAAAGTAGCGAAGTACGATCTTGAATCGGGATACGATTATGTTCGTATGGCCGATGCTGCTGGAAACACTATTGAGAAAGTTTCTGGAACTGGTGAGAACTACACGACGGATTACATCGAAGGAAATACAGTTCAATTGAATTTTATTTCGGATAGATCAATCAATAAGTGGGGCTTTAAAATCGAATCAGTAGAAGTTCAGTAAAAAAGGCAAAAAAAA
>DAIQAU010000126.1:2771-5428 GCA_036781565.1 Bacteriovorax sp.
ATCAATCTGGGAATGCCTGAACAGGGACCGCTTTTGAAGAAGGCCGGAAAAGAAGCAGTTACTTGGGATCAGTTTGATGCTCTTGCCGGATTTGATCCTGCACCGGCGACTTTTGAAGTGGCCGAGCTTGCTCGCATTATTGACAGCGGAAAAGTCTGTGCGCTTGTTTTAATGAATAAAGAATTTCTTTCTGCCAATAAAGGTGTCGCCAAGAAAATGGCCACTGCTTTAAAAGAAGCTTATTCCTACTATAAATCGCACACTGAAGAAGCAGATAAATGGTTTATTGAAGAAGCTAAACTCACAGGAGTGGATTCAGCAGTTCTTGCCAAAACTATTGTCTATGAACCAAACCTCAAAGCGAAAAGCGATAAAGAAATTAGAGTTACTTTTAACAAAGACGACTTCGCTATTCTTCAAGGGGCGGCCGATTTTGTTTCAGGAATGACTGGTGGAAAGAAAATTAACATGAAGGATTTTGTTTCTAACGATTACGTGAAATAATATTTGGGTGTTAACACAAGAAGTATTAAATAATTGCCTGGCCAGTCTTCTGCGCGTTCTTTGCGGCGGAAGCCTGGCCTTTTTTTTGGGAGTCGTGGCAGGACTTCTGCGATTCAGTCTTCCATCTTTTTTAAAACGCAATTTTCTTTTTAATCTATTGCTGGACGCTCCCAAATTTCCTCCGCCCATTGCCTGGATTCCTTTTGTTATTCTTTGGCTGGGAGTAGGCGATAAAGCAGCCTGGGCCATCGTTTTTATCGGTGTCTTTCCTCCGGTCTTCACCAGTACTTATGAAGCTCTTTCGGGAATAAAAGTAGAAATTCTGCGCGTTGCCCGTTCTCTTGAACTGACTTATTTCCAGATGCTTTTTAAAATCTATCTTCCGGCGATTCTTCCACAAGTCTTCACGGGAATGAGAGTAGGGTTAATTATGGGGTGGATGTCGATTATTGCGGCCGAGATGCTTTCAGGAAGCTCTGGGCTCGGATACTCAATTCAGCTCAATCGACTTAACCTCGAATTTGAACGTATGGTCGTAGACATGATTCTCATTTCGCTCATAGGTTATTTTTTGAGTTGGGGAATGAGCAAGCTTCAGAAAAAGGTGGTCAAATGGATGCCTTAAAAGTTGAATCACTGACATTTCATTTTGAGCAGAAAATTATCTTCAACGATTTTTCGCTTGAGCTTGAGCTTGGAAAAATTTATGCGCTTGTCGGACCTTCGGGCATTGGCAAGTCTACATTTGCTCATTTGATTGCGGGTCATCTTGAGGCGGACCACGGCCGTATTACTCTTGGTGAAAAAGAAATTAAAAAGCCCACTAAAGATATTTTCATTGTTCACCAGGAAGATGATCTGTTTCCCTGGCTTACAGTTATTGAACAGCTGAGATTTATCGGCGCTACGGATGAAAATATTCTTTCTCATCTGAAAACATTTCATCTCGAAGATTCCATGAATTTATACCCCCATGAACTTTCGGGGGGCATGAAAAAACGTCTGGCGTTGATCAGAGCGCTTTTGGTCGGAGCAAAAGTTCTTATTCTCGATGAAACACTGAGTTCACTCAATCAATCTCTCCGCGAAGAGATTCTTCAGGAAATGATTCCGCGTTTTCGCGCTTCCGGAACAACGGTTATTTTTATTACTCACCACCTGGATGATGTAAAAAATTATATCGATCAGGTCATCAAATTTTAGATTTTTTTACTGCGAGAAAATTAAAGAAAAGCGCATGGACAAAAAATCCAAGTGCCGAAGCAAGGGATGCTTTTGGATCGTAAAACAAAAGAATAGCACCGGAGACGGCCAGGTTTTTCATTGAGAGCGAAATAGCGAGTGATTCCGCTTTTTCACTTTCAAACAACCGGTTCAGAATTATTTTTGAAAGAAAATAGACACCAAAATCCTGAAAGAAAAGAATGGCCATCACTCCGGCAAGTTCTTTTCCGGAAGTATAATTCAAATTAAGTTTTGAGACAGAAGCCCCGAGATAAATAAAAGCGAGAACCGCAATCGCGAGCATGTTGAATTCTGCCGCAATTTTTTTCCACAAATGCAAAAAGCCAAATTTTTTATCGATCAGTTGCAATAGAAAACCCGCAAGTAAAGGGAATAGAATCAACAAGGACATATCGATAATAATAGGACGCAAGTGCAAAGTCTGATGAGTGAGATTCAGCGCCAGCCATACCATAAAGGGAAACACAATCATGGACAGAATCATAAAAAGAAATGAAAGAATTTCATCGCCTTTTTGGATGCGGGTAAAGTTGGGAGCGACGATCGCCACAGGACAGATAGACGCAAGGATCGTTCCGTAGAAAAGCGATTCCTCTTTGATGAGAATTTTTGCCGGAAACCATTGCATGAGAGGAAAGAAAATAAATAAAAAGAAAAGACCAACTAAAAGTTCATTGCGGTAATCGACCAGTCGTTTAAGCTTACTCCATTCGATATCAATCGTTGAAGAAGTCATCATTAAAAATAAAACGATAAAAGCGTAAGGCGACAGCGCGAGTGCCGTATAGGGAATCATATATCCGAGAACAAAGGCAATGAGTATGGGCAAACCAAAAAATTTAATCATCGTTTAGGCATTGTCATTGAGTGAGCTAGTTGTTTAGACTTGATTATATGAAGAAAGCACC
>DAIQAU010000127.1:0-2245 GCA_036781565.1 Bacteriovorax sp.
TACGGTGGAGAAATTTATGGAATTATCGAGATCCGTTCATCTACCTACGAAGAAAAAAAGAAAATTGAAATGTCTCTTGAAGCATCAGGAAAATACTCCCTTGGCAAAGCTTCCGGAAGTGCAGACTACAAACATACGATTCAAAAAATAACCAGTGAATACGATTCTAAAGTAGAATTCAGACACATCGGTGGACGACAAGTTGAAGTGCCCACGGATGTTAACGGTTTACTGGAAATGAGTACAAAGATTGAAGAAATCACTGATTCAAATCCCGTCCCTGTATCGATTGAAACCAGAGACTATAGTACCCTTGCGAACTTTGAACACGATGACATCAATTATGAAACCAGAGTTCGTCAGGACAATATTGATTTCGCGACTAACAAGTTACAGGATGCCAGAACTTTATATGCAAATATTCTGACTGTGCTGGAATATCCTGAGAAATTTAAAAAATTTAATCCACAATACTTATATCAAAAATTGAATTACCTTGATTCTAAAATTCTTGAGCTTAAAGACTTTATTTATAAGAGCTACAGTTTTCTCAATGAAGTGGACGTGACAAAACTAAACGTAGATTTAAATATTCAACTTCCACAGAAAATTAAAGTCAGAAGTTCAATTCTTTCTAAAAAAGAAGAAGTTAAAATTCCCGTTAATTGCGAATTAAAAAGATCTCCCATCTGTGGAGTAGAAAAATACAAACAAATGAAAAGCTCTGCCTGTAATGTGGCCGGCGTGAATACAGGAAACGGTCCGTCTTGCGGCACTATCTACGTCACAAAAGCATCTGAGTTTTGTGGAGTCCTAAACTACAAGCAAAAGTCTGATCCTGCCTGTGGAGTCGCTGCTTATAACCAATGCCACACTTCTTCTTGCGGAAAAAACTGGGACGGTTCACGAAAAAGATGTCGTCACCCTTCTTGTGGAGTTGAAGCTTATAAAACTTGTAGAGATAAATCTTTCGGAGTTGAAACATACAATACCTGCTCTCATCCTCAGCACGGAGTTCAGGAATTTCTAACTTGTCAGCACAAGGATTTCGGTTACAACTTTGAATCATGTGAACACTTAAGTCATGGCCCGGATACTTATAAGGCTTGTGAAGTGGCCAAGATTGGTGATCAAACCACATATTGTCCAAGTCTCTAGTTGAATACAGGACTGACAGTAAAAATTTTTGTGATGATTAAAATAGATGAAAGGAATTAAAATGGTGGGCGTTGAGGGGTTCGAACCCCCGACATCTACCTTGTAAGGGTAGCGCTCTCCCAGCTGAGCTAAACGCCCATTTGAATTCTTAAGTGCTGTCTAAATTAGTCAAAGCTTGAAACTCTGTCAATTCAAAAAACACATTTTTCCATTTTTTGATGGGGCTTTAGCCCCTGAAATCAGGCTTATAAAAACAATTTTTGGTAGGCCCGGGCCGCATCCGCATAGGCAAGTTTCTCGTACTTCTTCAAAAGCTCTGTAAAAAAGACTGTCAGGGCGTCTCTAGAGGGCTCACGCTCTTTGGAGGCGTCCAGTTTTTCAACCAGATCAAGATAATGGGTCACGATATCCTCAGCAACGATAAACGCCATGCTGAGGGAGGCAATAGAAATGGTCCTGGAGTCCGCAAACCCTTTTCCTGATTTGATCCCATGGTGCTCGCGAACAAGCGACGTGAGCTCCTTAGGGGCCTTGACGATGGTTTCCAGAATATTGGCTGAAGCATTGGCATGGTCAAGCATTGCTTGCTTGTCTTCATCGCTTAAATTCTTCTGTTCAAAGAATTTATGATGAAGCTTGATCAACCTGTCACTGCCCAGACAAAGATCGTGAAACAGAGAAAGATAAATGATTTTATTTTTGGACTGCTCTTTTCCCCAGTCAAATTGATCGACGATGGAAAAAATCAGCAGACAGGTGAAATGCATATGCGTGTAGCCATATGACAATCGATGAGAAACAATAAAATTCTTAAAATGCGACAAGGCATCCGGAATCTTCACCAGGCCATCAATAGACTTCACCATCTCTTTAATAATTTCGACTGAAAACTTATCAAAGGTAGATGTCTTGAAAGATTCAAGAAGAATTTCAAATCCATCAGAATTAATCTGAAGACGTTTGTCGATATCAAGATCCGTACGACGAAATTTTTCCATGAAAAATCTGTTCAAAAATTCAGAAGCTTTCGCCGCTTCATCTTTTGTCACATAGAGATCCTTGCTGGTTCTCATTGTTAATTTTTCAA
>DAIQAU010000127.1:2345-5403 GCA_036781565.1 Bacteriovorax sp.
CTGCGACTTCGATTGAAGGTTTTGATTTTTCTTTGCCGAGAAGATAGCCGGCATAAGTTAAAATTTTTTCGTAAGAAAGACTGCCTGGGATGGCCTCGGCCTTAGCATAGCCGGTCATATTGCTTTTCCCAAGAATGAGAACCGGGATTTCTTTTTCAAAATCGTCCTTGTTCGTCATGAGATATTCGCAAATTTTAAAGGCAGTGAACTCGGCTCCGATTTTTTCACGACAAATGATGAGTTCAATCGGAAGAATCTGGAGCATTGAAATGGCTTCAGTGCCGGATGAACGCAGGATTCCCTGGAAACCGTATCTCGGTTCCATTTTTCCGGCCAGGATAGTGCCTAGCTCTTTTTCATCGGTGACAATTAAAACGCTGCTCATGAGAACAGTATATCAAGAAAAAATCAAATTGGTGCAATAGTACAATAAATCTAACCGTTACAAATAAAAAAGGCCCTTATTGCTAAGGGCCCCGTAACTAATAATGAGAGAGTTAATATAAAGCTTAGTTTGCGACTTCCATACCGCGGTCTCCGTCGACCACAGTAAGTGTAGGCACAACTGCTTGCATGAATTTTTCAGGTTGGTTCAGATCGAGAGCGATCTTAAGAACCTGCTCCACATGCTCGCAAGGCTGGATATTGATTCCGTCTTTAATTTCTTCAGGGATATCAGCTAAATCTTTTACGTTTTTAGCCGGGATGACTACAGTCTTCACTCCTGCGTGTTTAGCCGCAAGAAGTTTTTCTTTCAGACCGCCAATCGGAAGAACGCGTCCTCTGATTGTCACCTCACCTGTCATTGCTACGTTCTGGTGAACTGCAATTCCAGTGATCGCTGATGTTAAAGCCGTTACCATCGTTACACCTGCCGATGGACCATCTTTCGGTGTTGCTCCTTCCGGAACGTGGATGTGGATATCGTTTTTATTATACCACTCACTAGTGATGCCAAGACGAGGAGAGATTGATCTCACGTATGAAAGAGCTGCTTTCGCTGACTCTTGCATTACCTCACCTAACTTACCAGTGATCTGGATTTTTCCGTTACCTTCAACAGTCACAACTTCAATGTGAAGTAGTTCACCGCCAACACTTGTCCACGCAAGACCATTGACAAGTCCTACTTGTGCTCCCGCTTCGATATCTGTTGAATCGAAACGACGAGGGCCAAGATATTTAGGAAGTTGTTTAGATGTAACATTGAATTTCTTCCCTGCTGCAACTTCTTTTGTAACAACTTCTGTCGCGATTTTTCTTACGACTGTATTCAGTAGTCTTTCGAACTCACGAACACCAGCTTCTTTCGACCAGCCACGTACGATGTCCATCATACATGAATCGCCGATTTGTACTTCGTGATCGACAAGTCCATTGCTCTTAACCGCTTTCTTAAGAAGATATCTCTTCCCGATTTCAAGTTTTTCCTGAGGAGTGTATCCAGATAAGTGGATGATCTCCATACGGTCTCTTAACGGACCCGGAATTCTTGAAAGATCATTCGCAGTCATTACGAACATAACTTTCGATAGATCGTATTCAACTTCGATATAGTGATCAGAGAACGATTTATTTTGTTCTGGATCCAAAACTTCAAGCATTGCTGAAGCAGGATCGCCACGCATATCAGATGACATTTTATCGATCTCATCCAGAAGGATAAGAGGATTTGATGTTCCCGCTTTTTTAAGCGCCATCATGATTTTCCCCGGCATCGCTCCTACATAAGTTCTTCTGTGACCTCTGATTTCAGATTCATCACGAACACCACCAAGCGCAATTCTCTGGAAGCTTCTTCCTAGAGATTCAGCAAGAGATTTTGCAATCGATGTTTTACCTACTCCCGGAGGACCTGATAGACACAGAATTGTTCCCTTCCCTTCTTCTTTAAGAAGTGAACGAACCGCAAGGTACTCGACGATTCTTTCTTTTACGTCTTTCATACCGTAGTGGTGGTCATCTAATATCTCTTTTGCTCTCGCAACAGAGTTGTTATCTGTAGTGTATTCATCCCATGGAAGTGAAAGCATCCAGTCGATGTAGTTTCTGACAACAGCAGATTCTGCTGACATCGGAGACATTGACTTGAGTTTCTTGAGTTCCTTAGCTGTTTTTTCACGGGCCTCTTCAGGCATCTTCTTATTAGCTAAGCGCTCTTCCATTTCCTGGATATCTGATTTGCCGTCATCTTTTTGTCCAAGTTCTTTCTGAATAGCGTTCATTTGCTCATTCAGATAGTACTCTTTCTGAGACTTTTCCATCTGCGTTTTTACACGAGTGCGGATACGTCTCTCAACGTTGATGATTTCGATCTCACCTTGCATTTTTTCAAGAAGAAGTTCCAGACGTCTTCCGACTTCTGCTGCTTCAAGAATTTCCTGCTTTTCAGCGATCTTCATTGTTAAGTGAGCGACCATAATGTCGGCCAGACGTGAAGGATCGTTAATTGATGAAATGCTCATCAAAAGCTCAGGCGGAATTCTCTTATTAAGCTTCACATACTGTTCAAAGATTCCTTTGATGCTTCTGATTGTAGCTTCTAGAGTAACTGGGTCCTTCGTTTCTGATGCGCATTTCTCAACTTCAGCGAAGTACCCTTCAGGGCCGCTTTCAAATGATTTTAAACGTGCGCGGTATTTTCCTTCGATCAACACTTTTACAGTATTGTCCGGAAGTCTGAGCATCTGAATGATGTTGACGACAACACCTACTTCATACACATCTTCTCTATCCGGATTTAAAACACTCGCATCTCTTTGAGTGACTAGGAAAATTTCATTGTTGTTTCTTTGAGCTTCTTCAAGCGCAGAGATCGATTTTTCTCTTCCCACGAAAAGAGGTACCACCATGTGAGGAAAAATAATCATATCCCTCAGTGGAAGTAACGGGAACTTTTTAGACTCTGACCAGGCTTGCGACATAGTACCTCCTGCACTATTAGTTACGTCTTCTAGCCCTTAGGATGTCACTTCTTGACTTCCCCATAGGATTTGAAGGGTCTAATAAAATGATGACATGAAAATTACTGAAGATGCAAAAAAAAAGTGTCGGCAGT